>NZ_JBIWOE010000002.1:0-459459 GCF_044767585.1 Streptomyces sp. NPDC101225 | reverse complement strand
GAGGTCAGCGCGATGCTGCCCTGGGTGGCCACCTTGTGCGGCGAGGCGGCACCGGCGGCCGCCGACATCAGGGAGACCGCACCGTAGGCGGCGGTACGCAGGGTGGTCTTGTCCTGGTCGCTGAGGGTCACAGACATGGAGGACTCCTGAACAGAGATGGGGTGAAGAGAGGGGTGACGTACGCCTTGTCGGCACCGCTCCGATTCCGTGACTCCAGCATGGCACACGAGTGGCACCATAGCGAGCCATTTTCCGTCAAGCTGTCGCGACGTGAGGACCACCGCCCGGCAAACCCGCGCGGAACGGCAGGTCAACGACCCCCCTTCCGAGCCAGGGACGGTTTTGCGCCACAGCACGGCCGGATCCCCAACAGCCTTCCTGCGTCCCGGTATTGACGGTCCGGCCTGCACCTTTCATGACCCCTCCCCCGCCACTGAGCCATGGACGGCACCGGCGACACCGATAAGGACTACACGTGACACACATCGTGTGCCATAGTGATGCCATCGAGAGCGGGGCCATCACTAAAGGGGCGGGGCATGGAGACAGCACGGAACCAGCGGCGGACGGCGGACGGTGCCGTCGCCGCGTTCGCCCGCTTCGTGCTCTGCGGCGGCGGCGTGGGGCTCGCCTCCAGCTTCGCCGTGGCGGCCGCCGCCGCCTGGATGCCCTGGGTGCTGGCCAACGCCGTGGTCACCGTGGTGTCCACCGTCCTGGCCACCGAGCTGCACGCCCGCTTCACCTTCGGCGCGGGCGGGCACGCCACCTGGCGCCAGCACGCCCAGTCGGCCGGGTCCGCGGCGGCCGCGTACGCGGTGACCTGCGCGGCGATGGCCGTCCTGGAGCTGCTGGTCGCGGCCCCCGGCGCGGTGCTCGAGCAGGCCGTCTACCTGGGCGCCTCGGCCCTCGCCGGTGTCGCCCGGTTCGCGGTGCTGCGCGTGGTGGTCTTCGCCCGCGGCCGCGGCCGCGCCCAGGCCGCGGCCCCCGCGCCGGTGCCCGCCCCCTCCCCCGTGCCCGGCCCCGCACTCGCCCCCGCAGCTGCGCTCGTCGGCTCCCCCGCCGTGCTCTGCCCCGCCGCCTGACCTGCGCACGCCGTGCGGGGCCGTGCGGCGGGGGTGTCAGTCCTCCTCGTCCAGGGTGAGCTGGCGGTGGTGGAAGTCGAAGTGCTGGGTCGGGTAGCGGTAGAGGTCGGCGAGCGTCATGAAGTCCTGGAAGAAGGGGTCCCAGCGGACCGGGTAGTGCATGCCGCGCCCGAGCGCGGCCTCGGACTCGGCCGCGAGCCTGCGGTCGAGCCGGCCGGTGACGCGGTCGAACCTGGCGGCCATCCGTCGCGGTCCGTAGACCTTGGCGGCGCCGACCGGCCCGAGGTAGTTGACGAGGTCGAACGGGACCGTCGCGGCGTTCAGCAGCCGGGCGAACCACCGGCCGGCCCCGTCGGGCAGGCGCCCGAAGACGCGGACCAGGAACAGCAGCCGCAGCACGATCATGTAGCCGAAGAGCATGTGCCACAGCAGCTGCTTGTTGGTCCAGCGGGTGCCGTCGGTGCGCCGGGCGAGGTCGGCGTCGGTGGCCTGCTCCAGGAGCCGGTGGAAGGTGCTCCGGGCGCGCTCGTAGTCGTCGTGGACCGGCTGCCGGTCCATCGGGTCCGCGTTCGTCATGGTCTTCCGTCTCCCGCCGCCGGCCCGGATGCGTCCGGATGCGTTCCGGGGGTGTCGATGATGCCCGCATCCCGGGCCGGCGGCGCCCGCCTCGGCCGGGACCGGCGGCGCGTTCCCCCGCGGCCCCGAGCGGTACGGCCGTCACGGGCGCCCCCGCGGCGGGCGTGCCGGGCGGGTTCGAACGGCGGTCGACGGCCGCTCGAGCGGGGGCGGGCACGGTGGCAACGGCCCGCAGGCGTCTGCGCGGCCGTCGACCGTACCGGCAGCAGGAAGGAAGTCCGCCCATGGGCCAGACTCCGTGGAACGCGAGGTTCGAGGCCATCCTCCGCCAGGGCCTGCCCGCCCTGGGCAGGGACAAGGCACCCGCCGCCGACGTGCCGATGGAGGCCTACGGGCTGGACTCCATGGCCCTCATCGGCATCGTCAGCGCCCTGGAGGCCGCCTACGGCGTCAGCCTCGCCGGCCAGGTCACCGTGCCCGTACGCGCCCTGACGGCAGGTCAGCTGTGGGGCATCGTCTCCGGCGCGCTGCAGCCGGCCTGGGACGCCGGCCCGTCCCCGGCCCCGTCCGGTCCCGCGACGCGCGGCCCGGCCCCCTGGGTCATGGCCTGACGGGCGTCCCCGCACCTCGAGAACGCCTGCAGAGGACGTCGAGAACGACTTGAGACGGCGGCCGGCCCGGCCGCCGTCCGGCTATCGTCCACCTGCCCCCTCCGCTCCGGGACCAGGCCGCCGGGCCGGCTGCCGGGGCGTCTCGCTCCTGGAGTCGCCATGCCGAAGGCCGAAGAGCCTCAGCTGCGCCTGTTCGTCTTCCACCACTCCGGTGGTTCGCATCTGATGTACCGCGACTGGCCGTCCGCCTTCCCGGCCGGCTGGGACGTGCAGATCCCCGACGCGCCGGGCCGCGGCCCCCGCGACGAACGTCCCGCGCTGCGCGACACGGGCGCTCTGCTCGCGTACTTCCTGACCGAGCTGGAGGACCGGCTGACGGGCCGTTTCGCGTTCTTCGGGCACAGCATGGGCGGGATGGTCGCCTACGAACTGACCCGCCGGCTCGTCGAGTCGGGCCGCACCCCGCCGGTCTGGCTCGGTGTGTCCGCCCGCGGCACGCTGCACCCCGAGGGCGACCCGGCACGCCGCTACCTGCTCTCCGACGACGACCTGCGCCGCGAGCTGATCTCGATGGGCGGCACCTCGTCCTCGGTGCTGGAGCACGAGGAGCTGTGGGAGCTGTTCCGGCCGGTCATCCGGGCCGACCTGCACCTGAGCGAGAGCTGGCGCACGCCGCCGCTGACCGCGCCGCTGCCGGTGCCGCTGTCGGTGTTCGGCGGCACCCACGACCACGTGGCACCCCCGCACCGCCTGGACGGCTGGGCCGGCACCAGCGCGCACTTTCTGGGCCGGCACCTCTTCGACGGCGGCCACTTCTACTTCCACGACCACCTGAGCCAGGTCGCCGCGCGGATCCAGGACGACGTACGCCGCGCCCTGCTCCTGGCCCGGGCCCCGTCCGGGGCGGCCTGATGAGCGTCCTCGGCCTCACCGCCCCGGCCCCGGCCCCGGTGGGCGGCGGGTCGGCCGAGTTCCGGCTGCTCGGCCCGGTGGCCGTGCACGACCCGGTGACCGGGGCGGGCATCATGCCCTCCGGGCCCAAACAGCGCGCCCTGCTCGCCACCCTGGTCGTCCACGCCGGCCGGCGCCTGCCCGCCGAGCGGCTGGTGGAGGAGCTGTGGGGCGAACGGCCCCCGGCCAACGCGCCCAACGCCCTGCAGTCCCACGTCGCCCGGCTGCGCCGGCTGCTGCCCTCCCCCGGCGGCCACGAGTGGATCAGCACCCTGCCCACCGGATACCTCCTCGCCCTCGGCCCCGCCTCCACCGACGTGCAGCGCTTCACCCAGCTGTCCGCACAGGGCCGCGCCGCCGTCCCCCACGACCCCCGCCACGCCGTCGAACTCCTCGGCCGCGCCCTGTCGTTGTGGCACGGCGCCGCCCTCCAGGACAGCTGCCACGGCCCGCTGTGCACGGCCGAGGCGGACCGGCTGGAGGAACTGCGCCTGACCACCCTGGAGGCCCTGTACGAGGCGAGCCTGAACTGCGGCCGGCACACCGAGATCACCAGCGACCTGGAACGGCTGACCTGCGACCACCCGCTGCGGGAACGCTTCTACGACCTGCTGATGGCCGCCCTGTACCGGTGCGGCCGGCAGGCCGAGGCCCTCGGCGTCTACGAACGCGCCCGCCGCCACCTGGTCACCACCCTCGGCATCGAACCGGGCCCGGCCCTGCGCTGCCGCATGGAGGCCGTCCTCACCCACGCCCACTCCCCCGCGGCCGGGCGGCCGCCCGGTGCGGCCGAGTTGGCGGCGGAGCTGGCGCGGCTGCAGGCGCGCATCGACCAACTGGTACGCGACCAGCAGGACCTGCTGCGCAGGATGCGGCAGGCCCGCCAGAGCCTGTAGGCGTGCCGCGGCTGGATGGCGTCATGGCTCACTACGACCGCAGGCGCACCACCGGCGACCGGCACATCTCAGCCTTGCGAAATCTCTTCAACCGCATGATCGGGTGCCTGCACCACTGCCTCGACCAGCAAATCCACTACGACGAAACCATCGCTTTCCCATCCCGACCCGAGCCCTTACTCACTGCCGCAGCCTGACCGCTTAACCCCATCGGATGTCTGATCACCGACGCCACCGGCATCCCGCTCGCCGCCACCCTGACCGGCGGCAACCGCAACAACGTCACCCAGCTGACTCCAGTTGATGCCGATCATGAGTCCGTCTCGGGCGACATCGGGCAGTTCGCGATCGCGCCAGGTGTCCAAGGGCATGGATTCAACGCGTAGCCCATGCCCCCAGATCTTCGCTGCCCTCTGGGCGCGGGCCGAGGTCGACCAGAAGGGAAGACTTCGCGTGCCGTCCACGGAGAGGGAAGTTGGGCTTCCGTCGTCATCGCGGACGAACCAGACCACTTGGCCCCGGCGAACGTCTCAAAAGAATGCCGCCGCCTGCGAACCACTTTGACTCATGACCACCGAGCCCAACTTTCCCCGCCGCTCATTTCGTTCCTGCAGAACTGCCCGCATCCGTGCGCCCCGGTCTCGGGGTGCAGTTGCACGCCGCCGATCCGGACGACTTCGCTCCGCCCGAGCGCGTCGCCGCACTCCGCCGGGCGGCCCGGGCCCGGGGCGTCGCCCTGAAGGTCTTCCGCTACCCGGGCTCCGGCCACTTCTCCACCGACCGCGGTCTTCCCGACCACGACCCGGGCGCGGGCGAACCGACCTGGCGCCGGGTGCTGGACCTCCTCGGCTGAGCCACCTCACGTTGCCGGGCCGTCGAGCCGGAGCGTGCGGGCGCGGGTAACGTGACCCACCGATCCGGACAGGTGGAGGCAGTGGTGGCCGACGTGGTGCGCGTCATGGAGGCGCTGGCCGAGCAGGGCGTCACGGTGCTGTTCAAGGCCGATGCGGAACGCATGCGTGACGGAGTCAGGCCGTGGACCTTCGTCGCGAACGGCCTCCCCTTCCACGAGGACCTGCTCGTACGCACCGATGCCGCCTCGGTCGAGGCATGCCTGGAGATCTGCCTGCCGAAGCTGCGCGAGCGCGGACTGGTCGTCCCTGGGTGAGCGCGACTCGGCCGGCCGTGGACCATGCGGCAGCTGACGAGCGAAGCGGCGTACGCCCGCATGACCGCCGGGGTACGCCGTCTTGGGGTGGGAGGGGCCGACGGGCGGGGCCGCGTAGGGCAGCACGGCGCCTACTTGGGGTGTACCCCAGCACCACACACGCGTCTTTGGCGAGACGATCCGCGTTCCAGATCACTCCACATCCCCCACGCCCAAGGGGCAGCGAAGCTCCCAGCAGGTTCCCGACCGAACCCGAGGCGCACCCGGCGGTCACCGATCTCGATGAACTGATCGAAGCGCCCTGCGGCAGGAAGCCGTTCGGCCAGGGCGGCCACCTGCTCCTGCACCCCGGCCCCCGCAGTACGTTCAGCAGCAGGGGCCCAGTTCGACGCGGACCGCAAGATCTGGCCGCAGGCGGATCGCAAGCGCCCCCGCGTGAAGGCGATGGCGTACGTGGTCGACGGGTTCGTCAGGCGCATCCGCGGCGTGGACCCGAAGGGGACCTGGGTTCCTGGTGGAAACCGCTGGGAGATTCCTGTCACCGCCGCTCTCACCCCGTCCGGGATCGCCGAACAGTTCCCCACTCCCGGCTTCACGCTCGATGACCCGATGCCGGGCGCGCGCGGCAAGATGCGCGGGCACATCGCCCTGTGACAGTCCATGCCGCAGCCCCTCTGGCGTTCGTCGGATCTGGGCCCAGCGGAAGCAAGGGCGCACCGATGGAGGCTCAGCGGCGAAGGGCCGCGTCCAACAGGCGGGTCAGTTCGCCAACGCGTCCGCCGCCGGCCGATGCAACCGGATATCGCTTGAGCACGTCGACCAGGGCCGGGGTCGCGTGGCGCACGGCCTTCGTGACACGTTCGTCGCCGACGGCCTGGTCGCCACCGGCCAGCTCGGCCGCCCTAGCCGCGTGCGCAGCCGACCCGAGAATGTGCTTGACCTGGTTGGCGTTCGGCAGCGGATGCAAGTAGGCGGCGCCCGCCGCCGCCATCGCAGCGCGCGCCGCCTCCGCTGCGGCCGGCTGGGCTTCCTTCGCTGCCTTGAGCGCCGCCCAAGCCGCATCGCGCAGCGCTTTACCGCGCTTGCCGCCCCTGGCGAACTCCCCTGCCGTGGCGAGCGCGTGGCGAGGCCGCGCGTCCTGCGGCCGCTCGGCCTCGAAGATCTCAAGCGCCTCTTGCGCACACGCCTTGGCGAAAGCTGTGACCTCGCGCAGATCCTCCATGCTCAGAACGTGCTCAGCCGCTTCGGATGCCATGGCTCCATCTTGCTCGATCTTCGGCCCTGTGTGGGGGCGCTGGTCGAGGACCCGATGCCCGGCGCGCGGCAAGATGCGCGACCACATCGCCCTGTGGCAGTCCACGCAGCGGCGCGTCCGAGAGGTTGCGCAGCAGCTGTACGGTGCAGATGACGCGGCCGGCCGCGGAACGCGGTGCAGGTGGCGTTCTTCCGCGGCCCGGAGCGCAGCCGCTTCAGCAGCGTCGAGGAGGAGATCGCCCCCTCGCGCACGGCGATGGCCACCCGCATCAGGTGCCGGAACGTGGCTTCGGCGAGACCCGGCCGCGTCCGTCCCTCTTCCCGGCCTCCGCCGGGAAGAGGGACGGTGACGCTCCACGTCGCCGCGACGCGGCGCAACTCCTCCCCATGGCTGAAGCCGCGGGATTGCCTGCAAGGATCAGTCGAACTTCGCGGCCGACCAGACGTAGCCGAGGACGGCCAGGCCCGCGCACCAGGCCAGGGCGAGCCAGCCGTTGTGGCCGATCGCGGTGCCCAGCAGGAGGCCGCGCAGGGTCTCGATGGCGGGCGTGAAGGGCTGGTACTCGGCGATCGGCTGGAACCAGCCCGGCATGGAGTGCAGCGGCACGAAGGTGCTGGAGATGAGCGGGAGGAAGATCAGCGGCATCGCGTTGTTGCTGGCGGCCTCCGCGCTCGGGCTGACCAGGCCCATGCCGACCGCGATCCAGGTCAGCGCGAGGGCGAACAGGGTGATCAGGCCGAAGGCGGCCGCCCATTCCAGGACGGTGGCGTCGGTGGAGCGGAAGCCGATCGCCACGGCGACCGCGCCGACCAGGACCACGCTCAGCACGCACTGCAGCACGCTGCCGACGACATGCCCGATGATGACCGAGCCGCGGTGGATGGCCATGGTGCGGAAGCGGGCGATGATGCCCTCGGTCATGTCGTTGGAGACGGAGACCGCGGTGCCGATCGTGGTGGAGCCGACCGTCATCAGCAGCAGTCCCGGCACGAGGTAGGCGATGTAGTCGGCGCGGTCGGCGCCGGCGCCCAGGCCCGCGCTCATCGCGTTGCCGAAGATGTAGACGAAGAGCAGCAGCAGCATGACGGGCGTCAGCAGCAGGTTCAGGGTCAGGGAGGGGTAGCGGCGGGCGTGCAGCAGGTTGCGGCGCAGCATGGTGGACGAGTCGCGCACGGCGAGGGAGAGGGAGCTCATCGCAGGGCCTCCTTGGCCGGGTCGGGAGCGGTGGTGGCGGTGGAGCCGGCGGCGGTGTCAGTGGCGGTGTCGGTGGTGGCGGTCAGGGCGAAGAACACGTCGTCGAGGTCGGGGGTGTGCACGGTCAGTTCGTCCGCCTCGATGCCGGCCGTCTCCAGCCGGTCGAGGATGGAGCGCAGTTCGCGCTGGCTGCCGTCGCTGGGCAGCTGCAGGGCGAGGGCCTCGTCGTCGTGGCCGGCTCCGCCGAGTGCGGCGGCGGCGGAGCGGTAGGCGGCGGGGTCGGTGAAGCGCAGCCGGACGTGGCCGCCCGGGATGAGCCGCTTGAGCTCCTCGGCGCTGCCCTCGGCGGCGATGCGGCCGGCGTTGAGGACGGCGATGCGGTCGGCGAGTTCGTCGGCCTCCTCCAGGTACTGGGTGGTGAGGAAGACGGTGACGCCGTCGGTGACCAGTTCGCGGATGATGCCCCACATGGTGTGCCGGGAGCGGGGGTCCAGGCCGGTGGTCGGTTCGTCGAGGAAGATGATCCGCGGGCTGCCGACCAGGGTCATGGCGATGTCGAGGCGGCGCTTCATGCCGCCGGAGTAGGTGGAGGCGGGCTTGTCCGCGGCCTCGGTGAGGTCGAAGCGTTCCAGCAACTCGGCCGCCACGCGGCGTCCTTCGCTCCGGGAGAGGTGGTGCAGGTCCGCCATGAGGAGCATGTTCTCCTCGCCGGTGATCAGGCCGTCGACGGCGGAGAACTGCCCGGTGACGCCGATCGCGGCGCGTACGGCCTGGGGGTCGGCGGCGAGGTCGTGGCCGCCGACGCGGATCGGGCCGGAGGCGTCATCGGCGCAGATGAGGGTGGACAGGATCTGCACGGTGGTGGTCTTGCCGGCGCCGTTCGGGCCGAGCAGCGCGAACACGGAGCCGGCCGGGATGTGCAGGTCGATGCCGTCGAGCACGGTCTTGTCGCCGTAGGACTTGCGCAGAGCGGTGGCGGAGACGGCGGCGGGCGGCTGCGGGCGCCCGCCCGCCTGTGTGGACGTGGGCATGACAGAAGAAGGCATGGCGGCCTCCCTTTCGGGGTTGAGGCGACGCGGGTGAAGTGGGTGACGCGGGTGCGGTGGGGGCGGGGGCGGCGGCCGTGCATTCGGTGCGAACGGCCGTGCTGCGGTGGCGGGGTGAGCGCCACGGTCTACGGGCGAGCGGCCCGGGGAGCGGGGCGGCGGCCCTGGCGCCGGACCGGGTGAGCGGCCAGGCCCCGCCCCGGGAAGGGGTGAACCGCCGCGGCCGGCGGGTGCGCGGGCCCCCGGTCCTCGGGGGGTGGGGCCGGCCGGGCGAGGCTGGCGGGCGAGGGGCCTGGACCGGGGCCGGCGGCCGAGGACCCGGAGGGTCAGGGCTTGGCGCGGCGGATGTCGATGTTGCCGTGCCGGGTGCGGGCGCGGATGTTGACGGTCTCCTCGTTCTTCTCGGGGCTCTGGGAGGCGGTGAGCGTGTTGCGCACCTGGCCGGAGCCCGCGCTGACGTCGAGCCAGGCGGCGGTGCCCTCGCGGACGCCGACCTCGATGGCGCCGTAGGAGGTCTCCAACTGCACGGCGCCGCGGGCGACTTCGGCGACGCGCAGGGTGCCGTGGGCGGTGGTGGCGGTGACCGAGCCCTCGGCGCGGGCGATGTCGATGTCGCCGTTGGCGCCGCTCACCCGCAGCTCGCCGATCGCGGCGGCGACGGTCGTGGTGCCGTGCGAGTTCTTCAGCACGGCCGGCCCGTCGACGAGGCCGACGCGCATGCTGCCGGAGCTGGTGGTGATCTCGGCCATGCCCTCGACGCGGTCGACGGTGATCGAGCCGTGCGAGGCGGTCAGCTGCAGCGGCCCGGTGGCATCGAGGCGGACGTCGCCGGAGGAGGTCTTCACCCGGACCTCGCCGAGCCGGCCCTCGCCGAGCACCTGGGCCCAGGCGCCGGTCATGTCGATGCGTGAGCCGGCGGGCAGCTCGACCGTCACGTCGACGGTGCCGGTGCGCCCCAGCAGGTAGCGCTGCTTGGGGGTGCGCACGGTCAGCACCCCGCCCGCGAAGGAGACTTCGGTCTGCTCGGCGGTGCGGACGTCCTGGTCCTTCCGCGGGTCGCGGGGCCGCACCTCGGCGATGGTGTCGGTGCGCTCGCTCGCGGTGAACTGGATGGAACCGGCCTCCACGCGGGCGGTGACCGCGATGGGTTCGGGGGTGTCGAAAACAGGCATGGCTGTACCGTCCTCATGGGTCCTTGGACCGTCCCCGCAGGTGGGACGTGGTGTGGGTGACGTGGTGGTGCGGGCGGGGGGCGCGGTCAGCGCACCCAGCCCGTGAAGCTCTGGCCGACGGCCTGGGTCTTCTCCGGCGTCCGCGGCCGGGCGGTGCCGTCGACCGCGGCCGACACGGCGCGCACCAGCCAGGCGTTGACCGACAGGCCCTCACGGCCGGCGGCCTCCTCGGCGCGCGCCTTGAGGTGGGCCGGCAGACGCAGGTTGACGCGGGCGGTGCCGCTGTCGTCGCCGTCGGCGGGCAGCGGGGCCCTGAGCACGTCGGCGGGCTCCGGCGGCTGCGCGGCGCTGCCGCTGTCGGTGGGCGGCGGTGTCACCACGAAGTCGGGGTCGAGCCCGCGCAGCCGTACGTCCACCGAACCGGGGGCGAGCTCGCGGGTGATCTCGTCCATCGCGGCGGAGAGCACGTTGAGCAGGGTCAGACGGGTCGCCGACTCCAGCGGGGCGGTGAGCCGCTCGGCCAGCTCGCGGGCGTCGTCGCCGCCGGCCTCGGCGGCCACCGCGAGTTCGCGGCGGAGGGTGTCGACATACGGCGTGAGATCCATGACGCCATCATTGCACCACAATGGCACCATGCGCAAGCAGGGATGGCGCCGCGGGTAGGTGAAGACTCTCGCCACCTCTTCTACCTGCATGAACGCGGAAAAGGCGACCCGGTTCGCCGTGTCGCCGTGGCCGTCCGGGCGCTGCCGGGAGCCGGGAATGGCGCCATGTGGCGCCGGGCGGTGCCGCCTGGCGTCATCCGGGGTCAGGGCGGGAGCAGCGGCGGCGCGGAGGGAAGCCGGGGGAACGCCGCCCTCGCGCCGCCCGCCCCGCCCGCTACTCGACCGGCTCGACGCCGGCCCGCAGCAGGCCGTAGGTGTAGGCCTCCTCCAGGGCCTGCCAGGAGGCGGCGATGACGTTCTCCGCGACGCCGACCGTGGACCACTCGTCCTGGCCGTCGGTGGTGGAGATCAGCACGCGGGTCGCGGACTGCGTGCCGTGCGTGCCCGCCAGGATGCGCACCTTGTAGTCGGTCATTCCGAGCCGGGCGAGCTGGGGGTAGATGCCCTCCAGCGCGCCGCGCAGGGCGCGGTCCAGGGCGTTGATGGGGCCGTTGCCCTCGGCCGCGGCGACGATCCGCTCGCCCTTGGCCCACAGCTTGACCGTGGCCTCGTTGGCGTGGCTGCCGTCGGGGCGGTCCTCGACGATGGCGCGGCGGGACTCGATGCGGAAGTAGCGGCGGGCGCGGCCCTCGGCCTCCTCGCGCAGCAGCAGTTCGAAGCTGGCGTCGGCGGCCTCGTAGGTGTAGCCCCTGAGTTCGCGTTCCTTGACCCGCTCGACGACGCGGCCGACCAGTTCGCGGTCGCCGCCCAGGTCGACGCCGAGTTCCCTGCCCTTGAGCTCGATGGAGGCGCGGCCGGCCATGTCGGAGACGAGCATCCGCAGCCGGTTGCCGACCAGTTCGGGGTCGATGTGCTGGTAGAGGTCGGGGTCGACCTTGATGGCGGAGGCGTGCAGGCCGGCCTTGTGGGCGAAGGCCGAGACGCCGACGTAGGGCTGGTGGGTGGCGGGGGTGAGGTTGACGACCTCGGCGATGGCGTGCGAGATCCGGGTCATCTCGCGCAGCGCGCCCTCGGGCAGCACCCGCCGGTCGTACTTGAGCTCCAGGGCGGCGACGACGGGGAAGAGGTTGGCGTTGCCGACGCGCTCGCCGTAGCCGTTGGCGGTGCACTGGACGTGGGTGGCGCCGGCGTCGACGGCGGCGAGGGTGTTGGCGACCGCGCAGCCGGTGTCGTCCTGGGCGTGGATGCCGAGCCGGGCCCCGGTGTCGGCCAGCACCTCGGCCACGACCGTCTGCACCTGCGCGGGCAGCATGCCGCCGTTGGTGTCGCACAGGACGACGACACTGGCGCCCGCCTCGTGCGCGGCGCGTACGACGGCGCGGGCGTAGGCGGGGTTGGCGCGGTGGCCGTCGAAGAAGTGCTCGCAGTCCACGAACACCCGCCGTCCGTGGGCGACCAGATGGGAGACGGTGTCGCGGACCATCTCCAGGTTCTCCTCCAGGGTGGTGCGCAGCGCGAGTTCGACGTGCCGGTCGTGCGACTTGGCGACCAGGGTGATCACGTCGGCGCCCGCGTCCAGGAGCGCCTTGACCTGGAGGTCGTCGGCGGCCCTGGCGCCGGGGCGGCGGGTGGCGCCGAAGGCGACCAGGCGCGCGTGCCGGAAGTCGATCTCCTTGCGGGCGCGGGCGAAGAACTCGGTGTCGCGCGGGTTGGCGCCGGGCCAGCCGCCCTCGATGAAGCCCACGCCGAAGTCGTCCAGGTGCCGTGCGATGGCCAGCTTGTCCGCCACGGTGAGGTTGATGCCCTCGCGCTGCGCGCCGTCGCGCAGCGTGGTGTCGAAGACGTGGAAGGCATCGTCGAGTGCGACGGCGGATGCCCCGGTGCGCTGGCTCGGATTGCTGCTCATGCTGATCCGGCTCCTGTTCGGGATCGCGGCCTACCCGGCATGGCCGGCTCGACTCTTCATCTATGCGCCGTGGCGCTCGTTTCCCGGTCGAGGATGGGCCGAGAGGCCCTCCGCGGCCCGCGGTCCCGAGCGCGTTTCGCCGTGTACGACACCCGTACGGGAGGCCGGCGCGCCGGTCAATCTCCCTGGCTCCGGGGCCGGTTGGGCCTCCATCGCTCTTCGAGCGCTTCTCGTGCGGGAGCGTTCATGGTGGCTCGGACACCGGCGTCCCCTCGCCCGCCTGCGAGCACCGGGCGGCAACCGTCTGGAGAGCCATGTCCCGTCGTGCGACGACCCCCGGGGCGCACGCCCCGCTCCTCCGGCTCGTGCGGCGCCGTTGCCGGTATCGGCTGCTGTGCCTGCGCCGGGGCCTGCGGCAGGTGCCGTGGCGTGCCGGCGGCGGCCGGTTCGCGGTCGCCGGGCCGGGCGCGGGAACGGAGGACGCCCCCGGCGCGCCCTCCTGACCCGGCCCCGGCTGTGCTTCTACCTTTGATCTTGGCCAGTGCTCCGGCGTTTACGCCGGGGGGAAGGCCATCGCTTCCGGCGAAGTACGAGCCGGACCAGAAGTGACCACCCCACAGGTACCGGCGTACATGCGCGCGTCGTACTCCTTGCGTAACAGACGGGCCAATACGCCCTTGAGGGAGTTGACCAGCTTGGAGAGCTGGGCCTTGGGCGGGTAGTGCACGAGCAGGTGTACGTGATCCTCCTCGCCGCTGAACTGCTTCAGCTCGGCCTCGAAGTCCGCGCACACCTCCCGCATGATCTCCTCGCAGCGCGTCAGCATGGCGTCCGTCATCGCCTTGCGCCGGTACTTCGTGACGAAAACCAAATGGACATACAGGTTGTAGACGACATGACGGCCCGTACGCACATCGGGGTTCGGGTTCCAGCAAGGCGACATGAACCAAGTACGTATGGTGATCGCTATGCAGCTCAGGTACGGGTTCCGTCTGTACCCGAACGGTCCTCAGCGCTCCGCGCTGGCCAGGGCGTTCGGATGCGTACGGGTGGCCTTCAACGACGCGCTTCGCGTCCGTGAGGACGCCCGCACGGCCGGGCTGCCGTTCGTCACCTCCGCTGAGCTGTCCAAGCGGCTCACGGCCGCGAAGAGGACGCCCGAGCGGGCCTGGCTGGCTGAGGTGTCGTCGGTGATCCTCCAGCAGTCCCTTCGGGACCTGGCCACCGCCTACCGGAACTTCTTCGACGGCCTCAACGGCAGACGCCCGAAGACGGGACCGCCCCGCTTCAAGTCCAAGCGGGACACCCGGCAGGCGATCCGCTTCACCGCGAACGCCGGATGGAAGATCACCCCCGGCGGGAAGCTGCGGCTTCCCAAGGTCGGCGACGTGCCAGTGAAGTGGTCACGCACCCTGCCGTCCACACCGTCCACCGTGACCGTGATCAAGGACAGTGCGGGCAGGTACTTCGCTTCCTTCGTCGTGGAGACCGGCCCGGAAGAAGTCCTGACGCCGGTCACGCCCGAGGTAGGCATAGACCTGGGCCTCGGGCACTTCGCCGTCCTCTCCGACGGCACAAAGATCGACAGTCCGCGCTTCCTGCGCCGGGCCGAGAAACAGCTCAAGAAGGCTCAGCGCTCTTTGTCCCGCAAGGACCAGGGCAGCAACAACAGGAACAAGGCCCGCATCAAGGTCGCCCGCGCTCACGCACGGGTCACCGACGCGAGGCGAGAATTCCACCACCAGCTCTCCACCAAGCTGATCCGCGAAAACCAAGCCATCGCGGTGGAAGACCTGGCGGTCAGGGGACTCGCCCGCACACGCCTGGCCAAGTCCGTGCACGACGCAGGATGGTCCCAATTCGTGACCATGCTCGAATACAAGGCCAGCCGGTATGGGCGCACCTTCATGCGCATCGGCCGCTTCGAGCCGACCTCTCAGATCTGCTCGGCCTGCGGCATCAAGGACGGCCCCAAACCCCTCCACGTCCGCACCTGGACGTGCAACGAGTGCGGGACCGTCCTTGACCGGGACATCAATGCGGCGGTCAACGTCGCCAAGACGGCCGGACTGGCCGTGACAGCCTGCGGAGCGCGAGTAAGACCGGGACCTGTCCCGGCACAGCGCGAAGAAACAGGAACCCACCCGGAGCCGCACCCGACAACGGTGTGACAGACGGGAATCGTCCTCCTTCAGGTGGGCGAGGATGTCAATGAGGCTGGTTGCCGTGTTTGCGGGAGGGCCGGTCGACGTACTTGGTGCGCAGCATCGCCAGGGCGTCGATCAGCCGGATGCGGGTCTGGGCGGGGTCGATGACGTCGTCGACCAGGCCGCGCTCGGCGGCGTGGTAGGGGTGCATGAGCTGGTCGCGGTACTCCTTGATGTACTGGCGGCGGGCGGCGTCGGGGTCGGCGGCGGCGGCGATCTCGCGGCGGAAGACGACGTTCGCGGCGCCCTCCGCGCCCATCACGGCGATCTCGTTGCCGGGCCAGGCCAGGGAGAGGTCGGAGCCGATGGAGCGTGAGTCCATGACGATGTAGGCGCCGCCGTAGGCCTTGCGCAGGATCAGCTGGATGCGGGGGACGGTGGCGTTGCAGTAGGCGTAGAGGAGTTTCGCGCCGTGGCGGATGATGCCGCCGTGCTCCTGGCCGACGCCGGGCAGGAAGCCGGGCACGTCCACCAGGGTCACCAGCGGGATGTTGAAGGCGTCGCAGAACTGCACGAAGCGGGCCGCCTTCTGGCTGCCCTCGAGGTCGAGGACGCCGGCGAGCACGGCGGGCTGGTTGGCGACGACGCCGACGGCCTGGCCGTCCAGGCGGGCCAGCGCGCACACCACGTTGGGCGCCCATGCCTCGTGCACCTCGAAGAACTCGCCGTCGTCGGCCACCTCCTCGATGACCGCGCGCACGTCGTAGGAGTGTTTCTCGTCCGCGGGCACCAGGTCGAGCAGGGCCGGGGTGAGCCGGTCGGGCCGGTCGGTGCAGGGCTCGGCCGGCGGCAGGTCCCGGTTGTTGGCGGGCAGGAACGACAGCAGGTAGCGGACGTCGGCCAGGCAGCTCTCCTCGTCGTCGTAGGCGAAGTGGGCCACCCCGGAGCGGCGGGTGTGGGCGTCCGCGCCGCCCAGTTCGTCGTGGCCGATCCGCTCCCCGGTGACCGTCTCGACCACGTCCGGGCCGGTGATGAACATCTGCGCGGTGCCGCGCACCATGAACACGAAGTCGGTCAGTGCGGGGCTGTAGGCCGCGCCGCCCGCGCACGGGCCCAGCATGACGCTGATCTGCGGGATGACCCCGGAGTTGCGGACGTTGCGCTGGAAGATCCCGCCGTATCCGGCGAGCGCGCTCACGCCCTCCTGGATGCGCGCCCCGGCCCCGTCGCACAGGCCGATCAGCGGGGCCCCGGCCGTGGCGGCCATGTCCATGATCTTGTGGATCTTCTCGGCGTGCGCCTCGCCGAGGGAGCCGCCGAAGATCCGGAAGTCGTGGGCGTAGGCGAAGGCGGTGCGTCCGAAGACCCGGCCCCAGCCGGTGACCACGCCGTCGGTGTAGGGGCGCCGGTCCTCCAGGCCGAACCCGCTCGCCCGGTGCCGGCGCAGCCCCTCGACCTCGGTGAAGCGGCCGTCGTCGAAGAGCAGGGCGAGCCGCTCGCGGGCGGTGAGCTTGCCCTTGGCGTGCTGCGCCTCGGTGGCCCCGGCGCCGGGGCCCTGGCGCATGGCGTCCCGTACGGCCTCGAGTTCGGCGACCGTGCCCCGCTGCTGAGCGACCGGCGTGTCGTCCAGGACGGTCATGGGTGTCCCCCTTGCGGCCGAGGTGATGGGCCATCGGTGGCGACGGCCGTCGGCCAGCGTCCGTCACGGCACTCGAAGCCGGTTCGAGTCCCGCATGACGCGGGCGCCGCGGCCCGCCGCATCTCCACCGCGATCTCCACCGCGGCGCGAGCGGGCCCCGAGCGCGGGGTGGAACGCTTGCGGACCGTGAGCTCCGACGTGCACGGTCATGAGCCCCGGCGGAGCGCAAAACCGCCCGCCGGCGTCCCCACCATCCCCCGAGGACCCCGGCGGGCCACCCCTGCGTCCACCCCCCACACCGCCCCGGGCCCGCATCCGGCCGCGATGACACCAGTGAACTACCGCTTCTGAGCTGGCACTTCACAGTTTTACGTCACCCCGTGGCACCATTGGCGCGAACTTGATGCCATGAATGGCTCGCCATGGCGTCACAGATGTGCCATGCTGGAGTCACGGAATCGGAGCGGCGCCGACCACGGCGTACGACACCCTCTTTTCTCTAGGAGCCCCCCATGTCCGTCACCCTCAGCGACCAGGACAAGACCACCCTGCGCACCGCCGCCTACGGTGCGGTCTCCCTGATGTCGGCGGCCGCCGGTGCCGCCTCGCCGCACAAGGTGGCCACCCAGGGCAGCATCGCGCTGACCTCCGCGACCGGTCTGGTCGGGCACGTGCTGGCGGAGAGGTCCTCCCCGGTCGGCGACCTGGGCGGCAAGTCGGCGGCCGAGCTCGCCGACCGGGTGCTGCCCGCGCTGACCGCCTCGGTCGCACTGCTGAGGAAGCAGGCGCCCGGGGAGGCGGACAACTTCCGCAGCACCGTGCTGGTCGCCGTCGAGGCCGCGGCCGGCGCCGGCAAGGGCGGCCCGGGCCCGGCCCTGGACGCCATGACCCGCAAGATCACCGGCGCCCTCGACGCCGCCTGACCCCACCCGCCCTGCGCGCGGCCGGCCTCACGGGCATCCTGGCCCCGCCGGAGAACGCTCCGGCGGGGCCACAGGTCTGCACCGCCCGCCCCGCTCCCCCGGCCGCGTCCCGCCCGCCGCCTGTCCCGCCGGCGGGACGGCGCGCAAGTCCGGTGCCGGGATGCCCCGTTCAGGTGCCGAGGTGTCTTGAAGCGCCCGCCTGCCGTACGTGAGCGTGAGCGTGACGGCGTATCAGGCGCGGCGCGGACGCCGCGGACGGAGGGGGCGGGCGTGCGAGACACCGGCACGGACACGGATGTGGTGATCGCGGGCGCCGGGCCCACGGGCCTGATGCTCGCCTGCGAACTGCGGCTGGCGGGCGCCGAGGTGGTGGTGGCCGAACGGCTGCCGCGGCGCTCCGGCGAGTCGAGGGCGGGCGGCATCCACTCCCGCACCCTGGAGATCCTCGACCAGCGCGGCATCCTGGACCGCTTCCTGGCGGAGGGCGAACCGCAGCCGGTGGGCCACTTCTCCGGCCTCTACCTCGACTTCGACGAGTCCGAGTCCCGCCACCCCTACCCGCTGATGATCCTGCAGTCCGCCGTCGAGCGGCTGCTGGAGGAGTGGGCCGGTGAACTGGGCGTCACGGTGCGCCGCTCCTGCGAGGTGCGCGGCATCCGCCAGGACGAGGACGGTGTGACGGTGGAGCTGGCCGGCGCGGACGGCGCGGCGCCCGAGGCGCTGCGCGGGCGCTATCTGGTGGGCTGCGACGGCGGGCGCAGCACGGTGCGCAAGCTGGCGGGCATCGGCTTCCCCGGTACCGAGGCGACGATGACCGCGCTGGTCGGTGACGTCGAACTGCCCGAGCTGCCCGAGGACTACGTGTGGGTGCGGCGCACCCCGGTCGGCGACTACTCGGCGATCGCGTTCGAGCCGGGCTGGCACCGGGTGATCACCTCCGAGTTCGACCGGGTCGCGGGCCGCGACGAGCCGGTCACCTTCGAGCGGCTGCGGCAGTCGCTGGTGCGGGTCGCGGGCAGCGACTTCGGGATGCGCAACCCGCGGTGGGTGTCGCGGTTCAACGACGCCGCGCGGCAGGCCGACCGGTACCGCGCGGGCCGGGTGCTGCTGGCCGGCGACGCCGCGCACATCCACTTCCCGGCGGGCGGGCAGGGGCTGAACATGGGGGTGCAGGACGCGGTCAACCTGGGCTGGAAACTGGGCTCGGTGGTGTGCGGCCGGGCGCCCGAGAGCCTGCTGGACAGCTACCACGCCGAGCGGCATCCGGTCGCGGAGCGGGTGCTGCACAACACCCGGGCGCAGTCGGCGCTGGTGCGGCCGGGCCCGCAGACCGACGCGCTGCGTGAGGTGTTCAGCTCCCTGATGGTCTTCGACGACGTCAACCAGTACCTGCGCCACCTGCTGACCGGGCTGGACATCCGCTACCCGCTCGACGGGGAGCATCCGCTGACCGGGCGGCGGGTCCCGGACGCCGATGTGAAGTCGGCCGGGGGCGTCGTCGGCGTCCACGAGCTGCTGCACGCCGCGCGGCCGGTCCTGCTCGACCTGCGGGGCGACCCCGCGCCGGCGGCGGCCGCCGCCGGGTGGGCGGACCGGGTGGAGGTGGTCGGGGCGCGCAGCGAGGACGAGGTGTGGCCCGTCCCGGCGGTCGGTGACATCCCCGCTCCCGCCGCGCTGCTGATCCGGCCCGACGGCCATGTCGCCTGGGCGGCCGACCCGGACCGGGCGCCGGACACCGCCGCCCTGAAGGCCGCCCTGGCCGCCTGGTGCGGTCCCGCCCGGCGGGGCTGAGAGCCCGTACATCCCCGTATACGCGGACCTGCCGGTAGGCAGGTCCGGGTGCGTGCACCGATCGGCCGGCCGGCCCGACCCTGACGTGGGGCCGGCCGGTCCCCACGAAGGGACAACCGAAGTGACCAGCACGTGGTTTCGACGCTTCACCCCGGCCGCGGGCCACGGGCCGCGGCTCGTGTGCTTCCCGCACGCGGGCGGCTCCGCGACGGCGTTCAAGGACCTGGCGCAGCGGCTGCCCGCCGGCTTCGACGTGCTGTGCGTGCAGTACCCGGGGCGCCAGGACCGCTACCACGAGGAGCCGTTCACCGCGGTGGCCCCGCTGGTGGAGGCCGTGGCCGCCGAGCTGGCCGGTGAGATCGCCGCG
This sequence comes from Streptomyces sp. NPDC101225, assembly GCF_044767585.1. Classification (NCBI taxonomy): domain Bacteria; kingdom Bacillati; phylum Actinomycetota; class Actinomycetes; order Kitasatosporales; family Streptomycetaceae; genus Streptomyces; species Streptomyces sp. NPDC101225. The sequence goes on along the minus strand of NZ_JBIWOE010000002.1, from coordinate 440,130 downwards.
GCCCCGGGGCGGCCGTACGCGCTGTTCGGGCACAGCATGGGTGCGCTGCTGGCGTTCGAGACGGCCCGGGTCCTCGCCGGCCGGGGTGAACTGCCGCAGCCGCGGCGGCTGTTCCTGTCCGGGCGGGGCGGGCCGGCCACCGGCCGGGTGCCCTACCACCTGTTCGACGACAGTGACGTGCTGGCCGACGTGCGCCGGCTGGGCGGCACCGACCAGGCCATGCTCGAGGACCCCGACCTGCTGGAACTGGTGCTGCCCGCGCTGCGCGCCGACTACCGGGCGCTGGGCACCTACCGGTGGCAGGGGGGTGCGCCGCTGGCCACGCCGGTGACCGCGCTGACCGGGGACAGCGACCCGATGATGAGCGTCGAGGACGCGGACACCTGGCAGGCGCACACCAGCGGCGACTTCACCGTGCAGGTGTTCCCCGGCGGCCACTTCTACCTCTTCGACCAGCTCGACGCGGTGGCCGCGGCCGTCACCGGGGATCTGCTCGGCGAGGGGGTGCTCACCGGGGCGTCCGCCACCTGATCGGCGGCGCGCGTACGGGGGCCCGGTCGCCGTCGGCGGTGACCGGGCCCCCTTGCGCGGCGCGGCGGGGGTTCAGGCGTAGGTGTAGAAGCCGCGGCCGGACTTGCGGCCCAGCAGGCCGCCTTCGACCATGCGCAGGAGCAGGGAGGGGGGTGCGTACAGGGGCTGTTTGAACTCCTCGTACATGGCCTGGGCGATGGAGACGGTGGTGTCCAGGCCGATGAGGTCGGCGAGTTGGAGCGGGCCCATCGGGTGCGAGCAGCCCTGCCTCATGCCCTGGTCGACGACCTCGGCGGTGGCCAGGCCGGATTCGACCATGCGGATGGCGGAGAGCAGGTAGGGGAACAGCAGCGCGTTGACGAGGAAGCCGGCCCGGTCCGGGGTGGTGATGGGCTGCTTGCCCAGGGTGTCGCGGACGAAGGCCAGGGCGCGGGCGGTGACTTGCGCGTCGGTGCGGACGCCGGGGACGAGTTCGACCAGCGGCAGCACCGGCACCGGGTTGAAGAAGTGCAGGCCCAGTACCTGGGCGGGGCGGCGGGTGGCGGCGGCCAGCCGGGCGACGGGCAGGGAGGAGGTGTTGGTCGCCAGGATCGCGTCATCGTCCTCGACGCTCTTGTCCAGGACGGCGAACAGGTCGAGTTTGAGCTGCAGGTCCTCCTTGGCGGCCTCGATCACCAGCTGGCGGTCGGCGAGTTCGCCGAGGTCGCGGGTGAAGGAGACGTGCTCCAGGGCGGCGTCGCGTGCGGCGGGGGTGAGTTTGCCGCGGCTGACGCCGCGTTCGAGGCCGGCGGCCAGTTTCTGCGGGGCGCGGTGCAGGGAGGCGTCGGAGAAGACGGCGACGCGGACGTCCAGGCCGGACCTGGCGCACAGTTCGGCGATGCCGGTGCCCATGATGCCGCTGCCGACGACGCCCACCCGTTCGATGCCGGCCGTGGCGGCCGTGCCGGCTGCGGGATCGGACGAGGTCGCCGGGGTCGTGGTGGTGGTCATGCGGTGGCTCCCCAGGTCAGAAGTGTCGCTCCGATCGACATGCCGCCGCCGAATCCGGCGAGCAGCACCAGGTCGCCGGGGGCGAGGGCGCCGGTGCGGTGGGCCTCGTCGAGGGCGACCGGTACCGAGGCGCTGCCGACGTTGCCGTAGCGGATCAGGGTGCGGTGGGTGTGCGCGCCGCTCAGGCCGGCGCGTTCGACGACGTCGGCGAGCATCACGCCGTTGGCCTGGTGCGGCACGAAGTGGTCGACGTCCGCGAGGTCGACGCCGGCTTTCGCGGCGAGGGCGCGCAGGGCGGGCGGGACGTGTTCGGTGACGAAGTCGCGTACGCCGCGGCCGTCCATCCGGAAGTAGTGCTCGCCCCGGGCGACGGTGGCGGCGGAGGCCGGTCTGCGGCTGCCGCCGGCCTCGACCCGGATCAGGTGGTGGGCGTCGCCGCGGCTGGCGAGGTCGGTGGCGATGATCCCGTACGGCTCGGGGACGGCGCCGACGACGGCGGCGCCGGCGCCGTCGGCGAACAGGACGGCCGTCCTGCGGTCGGTGAAGTCCAGGATCCGCGAGTACACGTCGGCGCCGACGACCAGGATCCGGGCGGCGGGGTTCACGGTCACCAGGCTGTGGGCGAGGGCCAGGGCGTAGACGAAGCCGCTGCACACGACGTTGACGTCGAGGCAGGCCGCGCCGTAGGCGCCCAGGTGGTGCTGGACCAGGTAGGAGGTGGGCGGCTGCGGGAAGTCGCCGGTGGAGGTGGAGACGATGATGTGATCGATCTGATGGGCCGTCAGCCGGGCTTGGTCCAGGGCGTGTCCGGCGGCCTTCACGGCGAGGTCGGAGGTGGCCTCGTGGTCGGCGGCGTAGCGGCGGGAGCGGATCTGCGTCTTGCGTTCGATCCAGTCCGCGCCGACGCCGACGCGTTGGGCGATCTCGTCGTTGCCGACCTCGTGCTTGGGCAGGTAGGAGCCGGTGGCCAGGATGCCGATGCCCATCTCAGGCCACCTCCGCGCGGGCGGGGGTGCGCAGGGGGTTGAGGCGGGCGGCGCCGATCTTCTCGCGCAGGGCGGGGTCGGTGACGCCGAGGCCTTCCTCGGGGGCCAGGCACAGTACGCCGACCTTGCCGGTGTGCCGGTTGTTCTGCACCAGCCGGGCGGCCTCGCCGACCTCCGTGAGCGGGTAGAGCGCGGACAGCACCGGGACCAGGTGGCCGAGCTGGAACAGCCGGTTGCACTCGGCCTGTTCCTGCAGGTTGGCGGCGTGGCTGCCGAGGATGCGCTTGAGGTTCATCCACAGGTAGCGGTTGTCGAAGTGGTGGTCGTAGCCGGTGCTGGAGCCGCAGGTGACGACGGTGCCGCCCTTGCGGACGACGAACACGGAGATGCCGAAGGTGGCCCGGCCGACGTAGTCGAAGACGACGTGCGGGTCCTCGCCGACCTGGCGGCGGATCTCCCGCCCCAGCCGCTTGCCCAGTTCGATGGTGCGTTCGGGGGTGGGTGCCTGGTCGCCGCCCATGCCGATCTCGCTGCGGTCGATGACGACGTCGCAGCCCAGGCGGTGCAGCAGCGCGGCCTTGGCGGCGGAGCCGACCACGCCGACGGGGATGCCGCCGGCGTTCTTGACCATCTGCACCGCGAAGGCGCCCAGGCCGCCGGTGGCGCCCCAGATCAGCACGATGTCGCCCTGTTTGATGCGGGCGCCGTTGGCGCCGACCAGCATCCGGTAGGAGGTGGCCGCGGTCAGCAGGATGCCGGCCGCCTCCTCCCAGGTCAGGTGGGCGGGTTTGGGCAGCAGCTGGCCGGCGCGGACGACCGCGTAGTGGGCCAGGCCGCCGAAGTTGGTCTCGTAGCCCCAGATCCGCTGGCCGGTGCCGAGCATGGCGTCGGCGTGGGTGGCCGGTTCCTGCTCGTCGACCTGGACGCAGCTGGCGACGACGTGGTCGCCGCTCTTCCAGTGCCGCACCCCGGCGCCGGTGCGCACGACGATGCCGGCCGCGTCGGAGCCCACCACCTGGTGCGGCAGGGCGTGGCGGGCGGCGAAGCCGCCCTGGCGGGCGTGGCGGGCGAGGAAGTCGAAGGTGGGCACCGGCTCGAACGTCGCCGACCAGACGGTGTTGTAGTTGATGGAGCTGGCCATGACGGCGACGACGACCTCGTCGGGGGCGAGGTCGGGCATCGGCACCGGGCCGACGTGCAGCGACTTGCGCACGTCCTTGTCCGCGACGCCGTCGAACATGCCGGTCTCGGCGGCGAGCAGGTGCGCGGCCTGGTAGGTGGGGGGCAGCTCGTGCCGCCCGATCTCCTCGGGGCCGGCCCCGGACAGCAGGGCCTCTGTCAAGGAATCCATGGTTGTGCCTTCTCCTTTGCAGTGCCTGGCGGGCCGGGGCCGGCCGTGCCCGCCGCTGAGGCGTCGGCGCGCCGGGCGGCGGGCGGGGTTCAGGGACGGCAGGTCACAGGACCGCGCCCTGCCGGGTGCGCCGGCGCAGGCTGGGCCTGCGGGACTGGCCGAGGTCCTGCCACATGTCCGACAGGCCGATGACGGTGCGCGCCGCGAACAGCCGGCGGATGGAGACCTCCTGCTGCAGCTGGGCCCGGATCAGGCCGACCAGGCGGATGGCCCGCAGCGAGTTGCCGCCGAGGTCGAAGAAGTCCTCGTCGATGCCGACCCGGTCCAGTTCGAGGACGTCGGCGAAGGCCGCGGCCAGGACGCGTTCGGTGTCGTTGCGCGGGGCCCGGTAGGTGTCCTCGGCGGCGTGCGGCTCGGGCAGGGCGGTGCGGTCCACCCGGCCGGCCGCGGTCACCGGCAGCCGCTCCAGGACGGTGAAGACCGACGGGACCAGCGGCTCGGGCAGCCAGCCCGCGGCGAAGCGGCGCAGCTCGTCGGCGCCGACGGTGTGTCCGGCGGCGGGCACCACGTAGGCCACCAGGCGCTGCTGGCCCGAGCCGTCGGTGCGGACGGTCACGGCCGCCTGGGCGAGGGCGGTGTGCTCGGCGAGGACCTCCTCGACCTCGGCCGGCTCCACCCGCACGCCGCGCACGTCGAGTTCGGCGTCGGCGCGGGCCAGGTACTCCAGGCGGCCCTCGGTGCCCCGGCGCACCCGGTCCCCGGTGCGGAACATGACCGTGCCGGGCGGGCCGAACGGGCAGGGCACGAAGCGTTCGGCGGTCGCCGCGGGGTGTCCGGGGTAGCCGCGGGCCACCGCGCCGGGCCCGGCCACGTACAGTTCGCCGCTCACGCCGACCGGCACCGGGGCCAGGCCCGGGCCCAGGACGTGCAGGGCGGTGTTGTCCAGGGGGCGGCCGACGGTGCCCGGGTGGCGGACCGGTTCACCGGCGGCCAGGCGGTGGCAGGCGGCGAACACGGCTGCCTCGGTGGGGCCGTGGCCGTTGACGATGCTCAGGTCGGGGCAGGCCTCCCGCACCCGGCGCAGCGCGGCGGCCGGGACGCGGTCGCCGCCGGTGAACACCTCGCGCAGCCCGGCCAGGGCGGCGGGACGCTGGGCCGCGATCGTCGCGAACAGGGCGGCGGGCAGCCAGACGGTGGTCAGGTCGTGCGCGGCGCGGGCCTGGGCCAGGGTGTCGGCGGTGAGCTCCCCGGGGGCGGCGACCACGACGCGGCCGCCGTGCAGCAGCGGCACCCACACCTCCAGGGCGAGGGCGTCGGAGGCGGGCGGGGTGTGCCACAGCACGGTGGCGCGGTGGGCGTCCTGCCAGTGGCCGTCCGCGACGAGCCGCTCCAGGTTGCGGTGGGTGAGCCCGACCGGCTGGCCCGGGGCGGCGGCCGGGGCGGGGGGCAGCACGGCCAGCAGGTTGTCCGCCCGCACCCGCGCCGCGCCGGGGGCCGGGGCGCCGGGGGCGGGGGCGCCGGGGGCGGGGGCGGTGAGGTCGCCGGGCACGAGGGCCGGGACGTTTGGGTGCGGGGCGAGCAGGCCGGCCGTCGCCGCGCCGGTGAGCAGGGCGCGGGCCCCCGCCCGGGCGGCCTGCGCGCTCATCTGCGCGGGCGCGCAGGCCGGGTCCAGGGGCAGGTAGGCCCCGCCCGCCTTCACCACCCCCAGCAGGGCGAGCGCCAGGTCCGCCGAGCGGGGCAGCGCCACCGCCACCACCGACTCCGGTCCCACCCCGTGGGTGCGCAGGGCGGCGGCCAGGCGGTCGGAGCGCTCGTCCAGCTGCCGGTAGGAGAGGGTGGTCTCGCCGCAGACGAGGGCGACGGCGTCGGGGGTGCGTGCGGCCTGCCGGGCGAACAGCTGCGGCACCGTCAGGCCCTCGAGGGGGACGTCCGCGCCGCGGGCGGCCTTGAGGACCTGGCTGCGTTCGGCGCCGCCGAGCACGTCCAGCGCGCCCACCGGCTGCGCCGCGCCGGCCAGCAGGGCCCGGACGCAGGCGATCAGCTCCTCGCCGATGAAGCGCAGTTCGGCCCGGTGGTAGAGGCGGGCGGGGGCGTCCAGGCGGATGTAGAGGTCGCTGTCGGGGCTGCCGTCGGTGTAGACGCCGATGGACAGTTCCTCGAAGGTGCCGGTGGTGGCGCCGAAGTAGCGGGCCGGGCTGTCGCCGAAGTGCAGCTGGTCGGCGAACTCGACGACGTTGACGACGGCGCCGTAGCTGCCGCGGCCGCTGAGCACGGTGCCGGCCGCGCGCTGGATGTCGGAGTAGTGGCAGGCGGTGTGGTCGAACAGGTCGTACGTCTCGTCGACGAGGGCCTCGGTGATCTCGGTGAAGGTGGCGTTGAGGTCGACGGCCGCCCGCACCGGCACCACGTTGACCGCGAGGCCGGGGGTGCGGGCGGCGACGCCGACCCGGTTGCCCACGGCCAGCGACAGCAGGAACTCCGGGCGGTCGCAGCGGTGGCGCAGGTACACCGCGGTGGCCGCGGTCAGCAGCTGCGACATCCATACGCCCATGGCGTTCGCGGTGCGCGTCCAGCCGGCCGCCTCGGCGCGGGGCACGGTCAGCGTGCGGCTGACCATGCCGATGGTCTCGGCCACCTCCGACCAGCGGTCCGCGCTGCCGAGCGGCTCGGACAGGGCGGAGCGCTGGGCGTCGGACAGGGCGACGCGCGGCACCTGGGCGGGCGGCGGCGCCTGGGTCAGGTAGCCGCGCCAGAACGCGCTGTCCTCGGTGAACTGCTCGGAGGTGAGGTACTGGGTGGCCTCGGTGGCGAACGACTCGGCGTCCCAGGGGTGCGCCAGCGGCGGCACCGGCCGGCCGTGCAGCAGCGCGGTGTAGACCTCGGCGAGCCGCTTGGAGAGCAGGCCGCCGGCGCCGAACCCGTCGGAGATGAGGTGGTGGTAGGCGATCACCAGCAGGAAGCGGTCCGCGGCCAGTCGCACCACGCCGAGGCGGAACAGCAGGTCGCGGCCGAGGTCGAAGGGGCGGCGCACCAGCTCGGCGAGCTCCTCGCGGGCCGCCTGCTCGGGGTCGGCCTCGGCGCTGAGGTCGAGCAGGAAGGGCTGCCAGTCCCCCAGTTCGCGGGGGGTCAGGCGCAGTTGGCCGCCGTCGTCGGCGAAGGTGACGCGCAGCACCTCCGCCTCGCCCATCACGTGCAGGAACGCGGACGTCATGACGGACGTGTCCAGGTCACCGGCCACGTCCCACAGGGTCAGCGCGTGGTTCGGTGTGTCGGGAGCCATTTCCTGCGCCCGCCACATGCCTTTGTGCGCGGACGACGCACCGAACGAAGGCACACAGATCAACCCCTTGAGGAAACAGGCCGGAACACCGGAGGAAGAACACGCATCACCCCTCATCGTCCGGGGGGTGGATCAGCCGTTCAAGACAAGTCGACTCCCGGCGGGACGGGCCCGGTCGGGGCTTGCGCCGTCCCGCCGGCGGGACATTCCCGCCGCGGGACGGCGGGCCCGCGGCGGAGGGAGGGGCGGGCGGTCAGGACGGGCCGGCCGGGGTCATCAGGGACACCAGATGGCCGGCGACCTGACGCGGCGACGGGTGGCGCAGCACCAGGTTGGCCCGGAGCTTGTGGCCGGTCGACGCGGTCAGGCGTTTGCTCAGTTCCGAGGAGAGCATCGAGTCGAAGCCGATCTTCATGAATTCGCCGTCCGGGTCGATGGAGGCGCTCGAGGGATGCCCGAGGACGACCGCCACCCGTTCCAGGACGTGGTCCAGGACCAGGGCCCGTGCGTCGTCGGGGGCCAGGGCGCCGACCCGTTCGGACAGCGGCACGAGCGCCTCCGTGCCGGCCGGTTCATCGGGCGCCTGCGCGGCCGCGGCGGCCGCGGTGGGGGCGGGCGCGGAGCTGAGCCAGTAGCGGCGGCGCTGGAAGGCGTAGGTGGGCAGGTCCACCCGGCGGCGGGTGGTGAACAGGGCGCCGAGGTCGGCCGGCCCGCCGGCGGTGTGCAGGGCGGCCAGCGAGGTGAGCACGGCCTCGGTCTCGCCGCGGCCGCGCCGCGCCGAGGACAGCACCAGCGCCCGGTCGAGGTCCTCGACGATGTCCTGCACCGGCACGGTCAGCACCGGGTGCGGGCTCATCTCGACGAACACCCGGAAGCCGTCGGCGGCCAGGCGCCCGGCGGACGTCTCGAAGCGGACCTTCTGGCGCAGGTTGTCGTACCAGTAGCCGGCGTCCAGCCGTGCGGTGTCGATGACCTCGCCGTGCAGGGTCGAGTAGAACGGCAGCTCGCCGGTGCGCGGGGCGATGCCGGCGAGGGGGCCGACGACGTCGTCGCGGACCCGGGTCACGTAGTGGGAGTGGGAGGCGTAGTCGACCTTGATACGGCGGGCCTGGACGCCGTCGGCGTTCATCCCGGCGACGAACGCGTCCAGGGCGTCCGGCTCGCCGGAGACCACCACCGAGCGGGGCCCGTTGACCACGGCCACGCTCACCCGGTCGCCGGAGCGGGCCAGGTAGTCCTCGACGGCCTGCTCGGACTGGGCCACCGACGCCATCCCGCCGTGCCCGTTCAGGTCCACCAGCGCCTTGCTGCGCAGCGCCACGACCCGGGTGGCGTCCCGCAGCGACAGCGCCCCGCACACATGGGCGGCGGCGATCTCGCCCTGGCTGTGGCCGATCACCGCGGCCGGCTCCACGCCCCAGGAGCGCCACAGCGCGGCCAGGGACACCATCACCGAGAACAGGGCGGGCTGTACGACGTCCACCCGGTCGTAGGTGGGGGCGCCCTCCACGCCGTGGATCACGTCCAGCAGCGACCAGTCGACCCACTCGGCCAGCGCGTGCGCGCACGCGTCGATGCTCCGCGCGAAGACCGGGAAGGCCGCGTACAGTTCGCGGCCCATGCCGGCCCACTGCGAGCCCTGGCCGGGGAACATGAAGACGACGCCGCCCAGCGGGCCGGCCGTGCCGCTCACCACGGCGGCGGACTCGCCGCCGGCGCTCAACGAGGCGAGGCCGGCGAGGAGTTCGCCGCGGTCGCGGCCCAGGACCACGGCGCGGTGCTCGAAGCGGGTGCGGGTGGCGGCCAGCGAGAAGCCGGTGGCGGCGAGGTCCAGGCCCGCGTCCGCGGCGGCGGCGTCGTGCAGCCTGGCCGCCTGCTGGCGCAAGGCCTGGGCGGTACGGCCGGACACCACCCACGGCACCAGCCCGCCGACCACACCCGCACCCGGCTCCCCCGGCTCCTGGCCCTGGCCCTGGCCCGGCTCCTGGCCGTGGCCCGGCTCCTGGCCGTGGTCGAGGTTGTGGTCCTGGTCGAGGTTGTGGTCCTGGTCCTGGGGGGCTTGTTCGAGGATGACGTGGGCGTTGGTGCCGCTGACGCCGAAGGAGGACACCCCGGCCCGGCGCGGGCCGGACACCGGATTCCACTCGCGGCCCCGGGTGAGGAGTTCGATCCGGCCGGCCGTCCAGTCCACGTGGTGCGAGGGCGCCTCGACGTGCAGGGTCTGGGGCAGGTGGCCGTGGCGCATGGCCATCACGGCCTTGATGACGCCACCGACGCCGGCGGCGGCCTGGGCGTGGCCCAGGTTCGACTTCAGCGAGCCCAGCCACAGCGGCCGGTCCGCGGGCCGGTCCTGGCCGTAGGTGGCCAGCAGGGCGCACGCCTCGATGGGGTCGCCCAGCACGGTGCCGGTGCCGTGCGCCTCCAGCAGGTCGACCTCGGCGGGCGAGACGCCCGCATCCGCCAGCGCCTTGCGGATCACCTTCTCCTGGGCGCGGCCGTTGGGGGCGGTCAGCCCGTTGCTGGCGCCGTCCTGGTTGACGGCGCTGCCGCGCACCACGGCCAGCACCGGGTGGTGGTTGCGGCGGGCGTCGGACAGCCGCTCCAGCAGCAGCACGCCCACCCCCTCCGCCCAGCCGGTGCCGTTCGCGCCGTCGGCGAAGGCCTTGCAGCGGCCGTCGGGCGACAGGGCCGCCTGCCGGGAGAACTCCACGAACATCGCGGGCGTCGCCATCACCAGCGCCCCGCCCGCCAGCGCCAGGGAGGACTCGCCCGCGCGCAGCGACCGCACCGCCAGGTGCAGGGCCACCAGCGAGGAGGAGCAGGCGGTGTCCACCGACACGGCCGGCCCGGTCAGGCCCAGTTCGTAGGCGACCCGGCCGGAGGCGACGCTCAGCGCGCTGCCGTGGAGGAGATAGCCCTCCAGATCCTTCTGGCCGCCCTCCAAAAAGCGCCAGCCGTACTCCGAGGAACTCACCCCGGTGAACACGCCGACCTCGCTGCCGCGGACGTCGGCGGGCACGATGCCGGCCCGTTCGAAGGCCTCCCACGACGTCTCCAGCAGCAGCCGGTGGTGCGGGTCGACGGCCAGCGCCTCGCGCGGGCTGGTGGAGAAGAACTCCGCGTCCCAGCCCGCCGCGTCGGCCAGGAAGCCGCCCTGGCGGGTGTAGGCGTGGCCGGGGGTGTCGGGGTCGGGGTCGTAGACGTCGCGCCAGCCGCGGTCGGCGGGGAAGTCGCCGACGACGTCGCGGCCCTCGCGCACCACGTCCCACAGCTGTTCGGGCGTGCTGACGCCGCCGGGGTAGCGGCAGGCCATGGCCACCACGGCGATCGGCTCGCCGCGGCCGGCCCTGAGGGCGTCGTTCTCCCGCCGCAGCCGGTCGCGTTCCTCCAGCAGGGTGCGCAGCGCCCGCTGGACCCGCTCCGCGCCCTCCGCCGTGCGTTGTGCGGAGTCGGTCATCGCTTCTACCTCTTCTCGTCCAGAGCCAGGTCGACCAGGGCTTCCAGGTCCAGGTCGGACAGTTCCTCGCCGTCACCCGCCCCCGCCCCCGCCCCCGCATCCGCCGGGGCGGCGGGGCCGGCGGCCGCGGCGCACGCGAGGATGACGTCCAGGACGCCCGCCTCGCGCAGGCCGGCGATCGGCACGCTCGCCAGCGCCTGCCGGATCGCCGCCTCCTCCTCGGCCGCGGCCCCGTCGTCCTCGGCGGCCGGGGGGCCGTCGGCGGGGCGCAGCAGCCCGTACAGGTGCTCGCTCAGTTCGCGCAGGGTGGGGTAGCTGAAGACGAGGGTGGAGGCCAGGCGCAGTCCGGTCGCGGCGGCCAGCCGGTTGCACAGTTCGACCGCGACCAGCGAGTCGAAGCCGAGCTGGGCGAAGGCCTGGTCGACGTCGACGCCCGCGCCGGAGGTGTGGCCCAGGACGACGGCGACCTGGTCGCGCACCCACTCCAGGGTGGCCGTGCGGGCCTGCGCCGCGGGCAGGGCGGCGAGGTCGGCCACCAGGCCGCCCGGGCCGCCCGCAGTGCCCGCGGTGGCGGTGCGGGCGGCCCGGGTGCGGCCGGGGCGGCCGCCGTCGACCAGGTCGCGCAGCAGCGGCGGCGGGGGGCCGCCGCCCTGGCCGCGCAGCGCGGCCAGGTCCAGCCGGGCCGGGACCAGGACCGCCCGGCCGCTCGCGCAGCCCGCGTCGAACAGGTCCAGGGCCTCGGCCGTGGGCATCGCGGCGATGCCCATGCGCCGCAGCCGGGACAGGTCGGCCTGCTCCAGGCCGCCGGTCATGCCGCTGCCCTGCTCCCACCAGCCCCAGCACAGCGAGGTGCCGGGCAGTCCGGCGGCGCCGCGCCGCGCCGCCAGGCCGTCCACCAGGGCGTTGGCGGCGGCGTAGTTGGCCTGCCCGGCGTTGCCGAGGGTGCCGGCCAGGGCGGAGAAGACCACGAACGCCGACAGCGGCCGGGTGCGGGTCAGCTCGTGCAGGGCCAGGGCGCCGCCGGCCTTCGCGGCCAGCACCCGGTCGAGGTCCGCCCCGGTCAGCGACTCCACGGTGGCATCGGCCAGCACGCCGGCGGCGTGCACGACGGCGGTCAGCGGATCGCGGCCGTCCAGCCCGGCCAGCAGGCCTGCCAGTTGGGCCCGGTCGGCGACGTCGCAGGCGGCCACCTCGACCCGCGCGCCCGCGGCCCGCAGGTCGGCGACCAGCGCGTCGGCACCGTCGGCGGCCGGCCCGCTGCGGCTGGCCAGCAGCAGGCTGCGCACGCCGTGCGCGGCGACGAGGTGGCGGGCCACCAGCGAGCCCACTCCCCCGGTGCCGCCGGTGACCAGGACGGTGCCGCCGCCGAAGCCGCCGCCCACGTCGAGAACCAGCTTGCCGACGTGACGGCCCTGGCTCATCTCGCGGAAGGCGCGGCGCGCGTCGCGGATGTCGCGCAGCGCGATCGGGCTCAGCCGCAGCCGCCCGTCGGCGAACAGCCGCATGACGGCCCGGAACATCTCACCGATCGCCTCGGGGCCGGCCGCGTAGAGGTCGAAGGCCTCGTAGGCGACGCCGGGATGCGCGGCGGCGATCTGCTGCGGGTCGCGGATGTCGGTCTTGCCCATCTCCACGAAGCGGCCGCCGCCGGGCAGCAGGGTCAGCGAGGCGTCGACGAACTTGTGCGCCAGGGAGTTGAGCACCACGTCCACGCCGCGGTCGCCGGAGGTCTTGCGGAACTTCCCGGCGAAGCCCAGGTCGCGGGAGGACGCCAGATGGTCGTCGTCGATGCCCAGGGCGCGCAGCACGGGCCACTTGGCCTCGCTCGCGGTGGCGTAGACCTCGGCGCCGGCGTGCCGGGCCAGCTGCACCGCGGCCATGCCGACGCCGCCGGCCGCGGCGTGGACGAGGACACGCTGGCCCTTCGTCAGCCGCCCCACGGTGAACAGGCCGTGGTAGGCGGTCAGGAAGGCGCACGGCACCGACGCCGCCTGCGCGTAGCTCCAGCCGTCGGGGACGGGCACCAGCATGCGGTGGTCCGCGACCGCGGTGCGGCCGAAGGCGCCGGAGAAGATGCCGGTGACCCGGTCGCCCGGCGCCAGGCCGGTGACGTCGTCGGCGACCTCCAGGACCACACCGGCGCCCTCGCTGCCCAGGCCGGCGTCGATGGCGGTACGGCCCACCAGGCCCAACGCGATCGTGATGTCACGGAAGTTGAGGCCCGCGGCCTGCACGGCGATACGGACCTGGCCGGCGGCCAGCGGGGCGTCCACCTCGGGGCAGGCCACCCAGGTCAGGTTCTCCAGCGTCCCCTTGCGGGGGATGCCCAGCCGGTGGGCGCCGGCCGGGGCCGGCAGCCGCTGGGCGTCGGGGACGGCGGCGGCCAGCCGCGGCACGAGGGGGACGCCGTCGCGCAGCGCCAGCTGGGCCTCGTCCAGGGCGAGGACGTCGGCGAGCGCGGCCAGCGAGGCGGGGGTGTCGTCGGTGTCCACCAGCCGGAAACGGCCCGGGTGTTCGGTCTGGGCGGAGCGGACCAGGCCCCACACGGACGCGCCGGGCAGGCTCCGCACGCCGGCACCATCACCGGTGCCGGTGCCGGTGCCGGTGTCGACGGCGTGACGGGTGAGCACCACCAGCGTGGACCCGGCCAGCGCCTCCTCGGCGAGGAAGCGCTGCACCAGGCGAAGGACGTGCCGGCCGGCGCCGGCGACCGCCTCCAGCAGCACCCCGGCACCATCGGCACCATCGGCACCATCGGCGCCGTCGGTGAGATCGGTGAGATCGGTGAGATCGTCCGGGCAGACCAGCAGATGGCGGGGGGCCGGTGCGGCGAGCACCTCGTCCAGGCCGGCGTGCACCGCCGGGCGCACGCCCGCGCCGGTCAGCCGGGCGGCCAGGCCGCCGGCCGCGCCCAGCACCGTCAACGGCCCCCGATCGGCGGCCGTGCGGCCGTCCGGGGCCGGGCGCCACCGCACCTCGTACAGGGGCCGGCGCTGCCCGCCGCGGGCGGCGTGCACCTGCGCGGCGCTGGCCGGGCGGAAGGCGAGGGCGGCGACGGAGGCGAGCGGCCGGCCGTGCTCGTCGGCGACGTCCAGCGCCACCCCGTCCTCGCCCGCCGGGGCCAGGCGCACCCGCACGGTGGGGCCGCCGTGTCCGCGCAGGCGCACACCGGACCAGGCGAAGGGCATCCGGCCCTGCTCGCCGGTGACATCGACGACGCCGCCGGCGATCGCCGCGTGCAGGACGGTGTCCAGCAGCGCCGGGTGCAGGGCGAAGGCGTCGCCGGCCGCGTCCTTGGCAGCATCCGGGAGGGTGGCCAGGGCGTACAGGTCCGTACCCCGCTGCCAGACCTCGCGCAGCCCGCGGAAGGCGGGGCCGTAGTCGAAGCCCGCGTCGGCGAAGGAGTCGTAGAGCGTGCCGATGTCGAGTGGCCGGGCGCCGGCCGGCGGCCAGACGGCGAGCGCGTCCTGCGCGGCGGCGCCGGAAGCGCCAGAGCTGTCGGCGGTGTTGGAGCTGTCGGAGGTGTCGGAGGTGTCGGGGGCGAGGGTGCCCATGGCGTGGCGGGTCCAGCCCGCCTCCTCCCCGGCCCCGTCCCCGGTCTCGTTTTCGTCCTGACCGGGCCGGGCGTACACGTCCAGGGAGCGGCGGCCCCGTTCGTCGGCGGCGCCGGCCACCAGGCGCAGGCGCACCTCGCCCGTCTCGGGCAGGATCAGCGGGACCTCCAGGGTGAGTTCCTCCACCGTGGTGCAGCCCAGCTGCCCGCCCACCGCCAGTGCCACCTCCAGGTAGGCCGTGGCGGGGACGACGACCTCGCCGAACACGGCGTGGTCGGCCAGCCAGCCGTGCCGGCGCAGGGACCACAGGCCGCTGACGACGACCTCGTCGCTGCCGGGGTGGTCCACCACGGCGCCCAGCAGCGGGTGCCGGGCCGCGGACAGGCCGGCGCCGGCGACGTCCGCCGCATCGGCCCCGGCCCGCCAGTCGAGCCAGTAGCGCCGGCGCTGGAAGGCGTAGGTGGGCAGGTCCACCCGGTGGCGGGGGCCGAACAGGGCGTCGAAGTCGACGTGCGCGCCCCGGGTGTGCAGGCGGGCCAGCGCCGTGATCAGGGCCTGCGGGCCGCCGCGGTCGCGCCGGGAGGCGGAGAGCACCAGGGCGTCGTCGGCGCCCTCGGCGGCGAACGCCTCGCCGGTGATGCCGGTGAGGGTGGCGCCCGGCCCCACCTCGAGGAAGAGCTGCGCGCCGGCCGCGCGGGCGCACTGCACCGCGTCGGAAAAGCGCACCGGTTCGCGCACGTGGCGCACCCAGTAGGCGGGCGAGGCCAGTTCCTCGGCGCCGACCTCGCGGCCCAGCCGGGTGGAGAGGATCGGGACCGTCGTCCGGCCCGCCGGCAGGCTGCCCAGGGCCTGGGTGAACTCCGCCAGGATCGGGTCCATCAGCGGGGAGTGGAAGGCGTGGGCGACCGGCAGGAGTTTGGCCGAGACGCCGTCGGCGGCCAGCCGGTCGCGCACGGCGTGGACCTGCTCGCGCAGGCCCGACACGACCACCGACTCGGGGCCGTTGACGGCGGCGATGCCGACGCGGTCGTAGCCGGCCAGCAGCGGGCTCAGGGCCGCCTCCGGGGCGCGGACGGCGAGCATGGCGCCGGGCTCGGTGACCGTCTGCATGATGCGGCCGCGGGCGGCGACGAGCCGGGTGGCGGTGTCCAGGTCGAGGACCCCGGCCACGTGCGCGGCGGCGATCTCGCCGACGGAGTGGCCGATCAGGTGGCCGGGCGCGGGACCGTAGCGGGCCAGCAGCCGGTACAGGGCGACCTGCAGGGCGAACAGCGCCGGCTGCGCGATGTCCGTGCGGTCGGCGTGCGCGGGCTGCGCGGGCCCCTCGGCCAGCAGCAGCGGCCTGAGCGCGAACGGCAGGTGCGCGTCGAAGCGTGCGCAGGTCTCGTCCAGGCTCCGCGCGAACAGCGGGTAGGTGTCGTACAGCGGGCGGGCCACCCCGGCCCACGGCGAGCCCTGGCCGGGGAAGAGGTAGACCGGTGCGCCCGGCGGCCCGGCCGTGTCCCGCACCAGCCCGGGGTGCTCGCCGCCCTCGCTCAACGCGGCGAGCGCGGCCAGCAGTTCGTCCCGGTCCTGGCCCAGGACCACCGCACGGTGCTCGAAGCGGGTCCGGGTCGCGGCCAGCGACCAGCCGATGTCGGCGAGGTCGGCGAGGTCGGCGAGGTCGGGGCCGGGCTGGGCGGCGGCGAAGGCGTGCAGCTTCTTTGCCTGCGCCCGCAGCGCCTGCTCGGAGCGGGCCGACAGCGGCCACGGCACCGGTCCGCCGGCCGGCCGCCCGGACGCCTCAGGAGGCTGTACGAACGCCTCGGACGCCTCGGGGGCCGGGTCCTGCGCGGGCGTGTCGGGGGTCTCGCCGGCCGGGTCCGGTACGGGCGTGTCGGGGGCCTGTTCCAGGATCACGTGGGCGTTGGTGCCGCTGACCCCGAACGCGGAGATCCCGGCGCGCCGCGGCCGGCCCTCCGTGGTGGTCCACTCCCTTGCCTCGGTGAGCAGTTCGACGGCCCCGGATTCCCAGTCGACGTGCCGGGAGGGGCGGTCGACGTGCAGGGTGCGGGGCAGGGTGCCGTGCCGCATCGCCATGATCATCTTGATGATGCCGCCGACCCCGGCGGCGGCCTGGGTGTGGCCGATGTTCGACTTCAGCGAGCCCAGCCACAAAGGCGGTTGGTTCTCGCGGTGGCGGCCGTAGGTGGCCAGCAGGGCCGATGCCTCGATGGGGTCGCCCAGCGTGGTGCCGGTGCCGTGCGCCTCCACCGCGTCCACCTCGTCCGGCTGCAGGCCTGCGTCGGCCAGCGCGGCCCGGATCACCCGCTGCTGGGCGGGGCCGCTGGGGGCGGTCAGGCCGTTGGAGGCGCCGTCCTGGTTGATGGCCGAGCCGCGGATGACGGCCCAGACGCGGCGGTGGTTGCGGCGCGCGTCGGAGAGGCGTTCCAGGACCAGGACGCCGACGCCCTCGGAGAAGCCGGTGCCGTCGGCGGCGTCCGCGAACGCCTTGCAGCGGCCGTCCGCGGCGAGGCCCCGCTGGCGGGACATCTCCCGGAACACCTGCGGCATTCCCACCACGGTGACCCCGCCGGCCAGGGCGAGCGTGCACTCGCCGGAGCGCAGCGACCGCACCGCCTGGTGGACGGCCACCAGCGAGGAGGAGCAGGCGGTCTCGGTGGAGACGGCCGGGCCCTGAAGGCCGAGCGTGTAGGCGACGCGGCCGGAGGCCACGCTCAGCAGCGAACCGACCTGTGCGTAGCCGGAGACGGCCTCGGGGGTGAAGAAGTGGTTGCCGTAGCCGAAGTAGGCCAGGCCGGCGAAGACGCCGGTGTCGCTGCCGCGCAGCGTCTCGGGGTCGATGCCGGCCCGCTCCAGGGACTCCCAGGAGGTTTCCAGCAGCAGCCGCTGCTGCGGGTCGGCGGACAGCGCCTCGCGCGGGCTGATGCCGAAGAAGTCGGCGTCGAAGTCGCCGGCGTCGTAGAGGAATCCGCCCGAGCGGGTGGAGCAGGTGCCGGGCCGCTCGGGGTCCGGGTCGTAGGGCAGGTCCCAGTGGCGGTCGGCGGGGAAGTCGGAGATGACGTCCGCGCCCGAACGCACCAGCTCCCACAGCTGTTCGGGGGAGCCGGCCCCGCCGGGGTAGCGGCAGGCGACGCCGACGACGGCGATCGGTTCGGCGGCGGCGTCGGTGAGCTCCTTGAGCCGCCTGCGGGTCTCGACCAGCTCGATCGAGGTGCGCCTCAGGTAGTCGAGGACCTCGGCGTTGGTGTCCTGTGTCATCGCTCTCCCCTAGCCGAGCTCTTGGTCCAGCAGCGCGAGGAGTTCTCCCGCCGAGGCCGAACTGATCTGGTCGGCGAGGCCGGTCTCCGCGGCGCTCGCGGTCGAACGGATACGGGCCTGCAGGTCGCCCAGCAGCGTGGTGAGGGCGGTGCGCTCCTGGGCGGCCAGCGCCGGCAGGGCGTCCTGCAGCCGGGCGCCCAGCTCCTCGATCTCCCGGACCAGCGCGGCGGCCCCGGGGGCGGCCGGTGTGCCGGGGTCGGGGGTGAGGGCCGCGGCCAGGAACTGGGCCAGGGCGGCGGGGCTGGGGTGGTCGAAGACGAGCGTGGCGGGCAGCTTCAGACCGGTCACCGCGGCCAGCTTGTTGCGCAGTTCCAGGGCCGTCAGCGAGTCGATGCCGAGTTTCCTGAACGTCTCGGCGGGGGTGACCCGTTCGGTGTCGGGGTGCCCCAGCACGAGCGCGGTCTGCGCCCGTACGGCGTCCAGCAGCAGCGCCTGCGCCTCCTGGGCGGGCAGTGCGCGCAGCTGCTGGGCCAGGGAGGCGGTGGCCGGCTGCCCGCCGGCCTCCCCGCCGTCCCCGCCGTCCCCGCCGTCCTCGGCGGGCGGCGGGGCGAGGGCGCGCAGCAGCGGGGAGACCATCGCGCCGGGCTGCCCGGTCAGGGCCGCCGGGTGCAGCCGCACCGGCACCAGCACCGGTGTGCTCTCGGGAGCGCGCAGTGCGGCGTCGAAGAGGGCGAGGCCTTCCTGCGAGGTCAGCGGCTGCACGCCCTGGCGCTGCATGCGCGCCACGTCCGTGTCGCTGAGGGCGGCGCTCATCTCGCTGCGCTCGGCCCAGAAGCCGAAGCACAGGGCGCGGGCGGGCAGGTGGTCGGCGCGGCGGGTCTCGGCGAGGTGGTTGAGGAAGGCGTTGGCGGCGGCGTAGTTGGCCTGGCCGGCGGTGCCCAGGACGCTCGCGACCGAGGAGAACAGCACGAACGCGGACAGGTTCAGCGTCCGGGTCAGCTCGTGCAGGTGCCAGGCGCCGCGCACCTTCGGGGCGAGGACGGCGTCCACGCGGTCGGCGGTGAGTGCTTCGACGACGCCGTCGTCGAGGGCGCCGGCGCAGTGCACGACGGCGGTCAGCGGGTGCGCGGCCGGTACGGCGGCCAGCAGGTCGGCGACGGCCGCGCGGCGGGTGACGTCGCAGGCGACGATCTCGACGTGGGCGCCGGCCGCGGTCAGTTCCTCGCGCAGCGCGGCCGCGGCCGGGGCGGCGGGGCCGCGGCGGCTGCTCAGGACGAGGCTGCGCACGCCGTGCCGGGCGACGAGGTGGCGGGCCAGCATCGCGCCCAGGCCGCTGGTGCCGCCGGTGATGAGGACCGAACCGGTGCCCAGCGCGCCGGGGCCGGCGGCGGCCGGTGCCGGGGCGGGGACCAGGGCGGGGGTGCTCACCGTGCCGGCCCTGATCTTCAGCTGGGCCTCGCCGGTGGCGGCCGTGGCCGCCAGCACGGCCTGCGAGGCGGGGTGGTGGTCGGTGTCCAGGAGCGTGAAGCGGCCCGGGTTCTCGGTCTGCGCGGCCCGTACGAAGCCCCATACGGCGGCCGCCGCGGGGTCGGGGCGAGGCACCTGGCCGTCGGCGCACGCGTCCCGGGTCACGAGCACCAGGCGGGAGGCGGCGAACCGCGGCTGGGCGAGCCAGTCCTGCATCAGCCGCAGCACCCGGTGCAGGGTGTCCTCGACGGCGGCCGGCACCTCCCCCGCACCGGGGGTGAGGGGGGCGAGGACGAGCGGGGGTATCTCCCCCGCGGACGCGGCGAGTTGGGCGAGGTCGGCGAAGGGCGTCGCGCCCGGGTCCCCGGCCATCCGGGGCGTGCCGGGGGTGTCGGGGCGGGTGGTGAGGAGGGCGTAGGGGGCGGTGGGCGGGGCGGGGGTGGGCGCCGTGGGCTGCCAGTCCACCGCGAACAGGGCGTCCTGGTGGTCGAAGCTCAGCCCGGTCAGTTCCGCGGCGTCCGCGGGCCGCACGGTCAGCGCGGCGATGCCGCCCACCGGGGTGCCGTTGGGGTCGGCGAGGGTCACCGCCACGGTGTCCCCGCCCGCGGGGGCCAGGCGGACGCGCAGCGCGGTGGGCCGGGCGGCCTTCAGGTGCAGGCCGGTGAAGCGGGCCGGCAGGGCGCCCTCGGCGCGGGTGAGGGCGGGCAGCAGGGCGGTGTGCAGGAGGGCCGGGTGGAGGCGGAAGCCGTGGGGGCCGGGGGTGTCGTCGGCGGGCAGGGCCACTTCGGCGTAGAGCGTCTCGTCCTGGCGCCACAGCTGGGTGAGGCCGCGCAGCAGCGGGTCCGGGGTGAGGCCGAGGGCGGCCAGGCGGCTGCGGGTGTCCTCGGCGGGCACGGGGCTCGCGCCGGCGGGCGGCCAGGCGGTCGGCTCGTCCTGCCGGGCCGGTGTGCCGGTGGTGGTGAGGGTGGCGGTGGCGTGGCAGGTCCACGCGGTGTCGCCGGCGCCGCGGGAGTGCACGCCGAGGCCGTGTCCGGCGTCGGCGGTGACGCGCAGCTCGCGTTCGGCGGTGCGGGAGAGCACCAGCGGGGTGTGCAGGGTGAGTTCGCCGACCGTGTCGTGGCCGGTGCGGTGCGCGGCCCACACGGCGAGTTCGGCCAGCACGCCGGCCGGGACCAGGACGGCGCCGTGCACGACGTGGCCGGCCAGCCAGGGGTGGCGCTCCAGGGAGAGGCGGCCGCTGCCGGCCAGGCCGGGGTGGGTGCCCGCGGCGGGCAGGTCGAGGGCGGTGTCGAGCAGCGGGTGGTCGCAGCCGGCGGCGGTGCCGGTGGTCTCGGCGGGGGTGTTCAGCCAGTAGCGGCGGCGCTGGAAGGGGTAGGTGGGCAGGTCCACCCGGCGGCCGTCGGCGCCGTCGAACGCCGTCTGCCAGGACACCGGGGTGCCGGCGACGAAGGCCTCGGCCGCCGACCGGTACAGCCGGGCCAGGCCGCCCTCGTCGCGGCGCAGCGAGCCCACCACGACGCCGGTGGCGCCGGGGGTGGCGTCGAACATCTCCTGGATGTTCATCACCAGCAGCGGGTGCGGGCCGAGTTCGACGACCGTGCTGTGCGGTTCGCGTTCGATCAGGCGGCGCATGGCGGCGGCGAACTGCACCGGCCGGCGCAGGTTCTGGAACCAGTAGGCGGCCTCGAGGGCGAGGGGGTCGATCAGGTCGCCGGTGACGGTGGAGTAGATCGCCACCGGGGTGGGCTTGGGGGTGATGGGGCCCAGTTCGCCGGTGAGGCGGTCCTCGAACTGGTCCATGAGCGGGGAGTGGCCCGGCACGCTGGACTTGATCAGCCGGGCGCGGGCGCCGTCGGCCTGGCAGGCGGCGACCAGTTCCTCGACGGCCGCGGTGGCGCCGGAGATCGTGGTGGAGGTGGCGCCGTTGACGGCGGCGATCCCGACCTGGTCCTCCCGGCCGGCGATCAGGTCGCGCACGCGCTGTTCGGGCAGCAGGAGGCCGGCCATGCTGCCCTGCCCGGCGACGGTGGCCAGCAGCCTCGAGCGCAGGGCCACGATCTTGGCGGCGTCCTCCAGGGTGAGGGCGCCCGCGACGTGGGCGGCGGCGATCTCGCCCTGGGAGTGGCCGATCACCACGTCGGGGCGCACCCCCAGCGAGCGCCACACCTCGGCCAGCGCGACCATCACGGCCCACAGCACCGGCTGGACGACGTCGATGTCCTCCAGGTCCGCGGCCCCCGCTCCCCCGCACACGGTGTCGATCAGCGACCAGGGCACCCAGGGCTCGAGCGCGGTGGCGCAGGCTTGCAGCCGCTCGGCGAAGACGGGGGAGGTCTCCCACAGCTCCCGTCCCATGGCGGCCCACTGGCCGCCCTGGCCGGGGAAGACGAACACGGTCTTGCCGACCGGCCGGGCCAGGCCGGAGACCGGGCCGGCCGGGCCGGTCTCCTGCCCGGCGGCGACGGCGGCCAGCTGGGCCAGGAGGCCTTCGCGGTCGGCGCCGATGACGACCTGGCGGTGCTCGAACAGGGAGCGCCGGGTCACCAGGGCCTGGCCCACGTCGGCGGGCGGCAGTTCGGGGTGGGCGGTCACCAGCCGGTGCAGCCGTGCGGCCTGCGCCGTCAGCGCCGGCGCGGAGCGGGCCGACAGCACCCAGGGCAGCACCCGCCCGGGCCCGTCCGGCGCCGGCCCGGCGGGCTCGGGCGTGTCTGCGGGGGTGCCGGCGGGACGGTCGGCGGGTGTATCCGCGGGGGTGGTGGGGGCCTGTTCGAGGATGAGGTGGGCGTTGGTGCCGCTGATGCCGAACGCGGAGATCCCGGCGCGCCGCGGTCGGCCCTCCGTGGTGGTCCACTCCCTTGCCTCGGTGAGCAGTTCGACGGCCCCTGCCTCCCAGTCGACGTGCCGGGAGGGGCGGTCGACGTGCAGGGTGCGGGGCAGGGTGCCGTGCCGCATCGCCATGATCATCTTGATGATGCCGCCGACCCCGGCGGCGGCCTGGGTGTGGCCGATGTTCGACTTCAGCGAGCCCAGCCACAAAGGCGGTTGGCTCTCGCGGTGCTGTCCGTAGGTGGCCAGCAGGGCCTCGGCCTCCATCGGGTCGCCGAGGCGGGTGCCGGTGCCGTGCGCCTCGACCGCGTCGACGTCGGCGGGGGTGAGGCCGGCGTCGGCGAGGGCGGCGGTGATGACCTGCTGCTGGGCCAGCGCGTTGGGGGCGGTCAGGCCGTTGGAGGCGCCGTCCTGGTTGATGGCGGAGCCGCGGATGACGGCCCAGACGCGGCGGTGGTTGCGGCGCGCGTCCGAGAGGCGTTCCAGGACCAGGACGCCCGCGCCCTCGGAGAAGCCGGTGCCGTCGGCGGCGTCCGCGAACGCCTTGCAGCGGCCGTCCGCGGCAAGGCCGCGCTGGCGGGCCAGTTCCACGAACATGCCCGGGGTGGGCAGCGCGGACACGCCGCCGGCCAGGGCCAGCGTGCACTCGCCGGAGCGCAGCGAGCGGACGGCCTGGTGGACGGCGACCAGCGAGGCCGAGCAGGCGGTGTCGGTGGAGATGGCCGGGCCGTTGAGGCCCAGCACGTAGGCCACCCGGCCGGAGGCGACGCTGAGGTAGCCGCCGGTCAGGGCGAAGCCCTCGGTCTCGCCGCCGGCGCCGCCGCCCATCCGGGGGCCGTAGTCGACGCCGTAGAGGCCGGTGAACACGCCGGTCGGGGTGGCGCGCAGGGCGGTGGGGTCGATGCCGGCCCGCTCCAGGGCCTCCCAGGAGGTCTCCAGCATCAGCCGCTGCTGCGGGTCCATGGCCAGCGCCTCGCGCGGGCTGATGCCGAAGAACGGCGCGTCGAAGTCGGGCAGTTCGGGCAGGAAGCCGCCGGTGCGGGTGTAGGTCTTGCCGTGCGCCTCGGGGTCGGGGTCGTACAGGCCGGTCAGGTCCCAGCCGCGGTCGGTGGGGAAGTCGCCCATCGCGTCCGCCTCGCCGGCGACCAGCGACCACAGGGCCTCGGGGGTGGCGGCGCCGCCCGGGAAGCGGCAGCCGACGCCCACGACGGCGATGGGTTCGCGGGCGGCCTCCTCCAGCTCGCGCACCCGCTCGCGCAGCTCCTGCGCGTCGCCGACGGCGCGGCGCAAGTAGGAACGGAGCTTGTCGACGTCCTCCACCGGGGGCCTCCCTCTACGGTCGGTTCGAACAACGGGTGCGCGTACTGCGCGGGTTGGCTGCGGGGCGGGCTAGACGTATCCGCGCTCGATCAGGGCGTAGAGGTCGTCGTCGCTGCCGCCGTCCGGGGCCGCTGCGACCGCCGCCGGCTCCGGCGGGGCGGGCGGGGCGGGCGGGGCGGGCGGGGCGGGCGGGGGTGGTGTCTGGGGGGTGAGGAGGGCGAAGAGGCGGTCGGCGAGCTGCCGGGGGGTGGGGTAGGTGAAGGCGACGGTGGCCGGCAGCCGCACTCCGGTCGCCGCGCCCAGCCGGTTGCGCAGCTCGACCGCCGTCGCGGAGTCGAAGCCCAGCGATTTGAAGGTCTGCGCCGCCCGCGCGACCAGGTCCGCCGCGCCGAGCGTGGCGCCCTTGCCGGTCAGCAGGGCCGCGGTCTGCGCGCAGACCAGGGTGAGGGCCGCGGACGGTGAGTCCAGTTCCGCGGCCGGCGTGTCGGGGGTGTCGGGGGTGTCTGCGGCCGGGCCGGCATCGGCGGCGGTCAGCCAGTGGCGGCGGCGCTGGAAGGGGTAGGTGGGCAGGGGGACGCGCTCCGGGCGGCCGGGCGGGAAGAGGGCCGGCCAGTCGGCGGGCACGCCGTGCACGTGCAGGGCGGCCAGGGAGGTCAGGACCCGGCCCAGGCCGCCGTCGTGCCGGGTGAGGGTGGCGATCACCGGGGGCGGGCTCGCCAGGGTGTCGGCGGCCTCCTCCATCGCCACCTGCAGCACGGGGTGCGGGCTGATCTCGACGAACACGCCGCCGCGCTCGCGCATCAGGCGGTCGACGACCTCGCCGAAGCGGACCGTCGAGCGCAGGTTGCGGTACCAGTAGGCGGCGTCCAGGGCGCGGGGGTCGAGCCGGCCGGCGGTGACCGTGGAGTGGAACTCGACCGGCGTGCGGCGGGGGGTGATGCCCGCGGCGGCCTCGAGCACCTGTGCGCGGATGTCCTCGACCTGGTGGGAGTGGGAGGCGTAGTCGATGCGGACCCGGCGCACCCGCACCTGTTCGGCGGCGGCCAGGGCGGCGAACTCCTCCAGCGCCTGCAGGTCGCCGGAGACGACCACGGAGGCCGGTCCGTTGACCGCGCCCACCGACAGCCGGCCGCTGAAGCCGGCGAGGCGCTGTTCGACCCAGCTCAGGGGGGCGGCAACCGCGCTGAGGCCGCCCCGGCCCGCCAGGGCGGCCAGGGCCCGGCTGCGCAGGGCGACCACGCGGGCCGCGTCCTGCAGGGACAGCGCGCCCGCCGCGCACGCGGCGGCGATCTCGCCCTGCGAGTGGCCGACGACCGCGTCGGGCACCACGCCCAGGGAGTTCCACAGCCGGGCCAGGGACACCATCACCGCGAACAGGGCGGGCTGGACCACTCCGTCGCCGTCCTCCAGCGAGGGCGCCGACGGCGCGCCGCGCACCAGGTCGGCGACCGACCAGTCCAGCCACGGCGCGAGGGCCCGGTCGCAGTCGTCGACGGCGCGGGCGAACACCGGCGACTGCGCGTACAGGCGGCGGCCCATGTCCGGCCACTGCGAGCCCTGGCCGGGGAAGACGAACACGACCGGGCCCGGCGCCGGGGCGGCGGCGCCGCGCAGGACGCGGGCCGTGCGGTGGCCGGCCGCCAGCGTCTCCAGGCCGGCCAGGG
Organism: Streptomyces sp. NPDC101225; assembly: GCF_044767585.1. Lineage (NCBI taxonomy): Bacteria > Bacillati > Actinomycetota > Actinomycetes > Kitasatosporales > Streptomycetaceae > Streptomyces > Streptomyces sp. NPDC101225. The sequence continues at coordinate 415,443 of NZ_JBIWOE010000002.1, read as the reverse complement.
CCTGGGCGCGGTCCTCGGCCAGGACCACCGCGCGGTGTTCGAAGGTGGTGCGGGTGGCCGCCAGCGCCTGCCCGACGCCGGTCAGCGGCAGCCGCGGGTCGCCGGCCACGGTCTCCCGCAGCCGTGCCGCCTGCGCGGCCAGGGCGGCCGGGGAGCGGGCCGAGAGCAGCCACGGCACCAGCCCGGCCCGCTCCACCGGGCTCGACTCCCCTGCCGGGCCGGGCCGTTGGGCCGCCGGCCGCGGCGGGGGGGCCTGTTCGAGGACGACGTGGGCGTGAGTGCCGCCCATGCCGATCGAGGACACCCCGGCGCGCCGCGGCCGGCCGGGAGCGGCGGGCCAGGGGCGGGCCGTGTCGAGGACCTCGAAGTCGTCGTGGAAGCGGGGGATGGCGGGGTTGGGGGTGCGGAAGCCGGGGGTGGGCACGAGGTGGGCGCGCGCCACGCACAGGGCGGCCTTGACGAAGCCGGTGATGCCGGCGGCCGGTTCCAGGTGGCCGACGTTGGCCTTCACCGAGCCGAGGGTCAGCGGGCGGCCGCGGCCGGCCCGGGTGAACACCTCGCGCAGGCCGGCCGCTTCGGCCGGATCGCCCCGCCGGGTGCCGGTGCCGTGGGCCTCGACGTAGTCGACGGTGTCGAAGGCGATGTCCGCGCGGCGCAGGGCGGTCAGCACCGCGGCGGCCTGCCCGGTGGGGCTGGGGTCGGGCATCCGGGAGGACCGGCCGGCGCCGGTCACGCCCCAGCCGCGTACCACGGCGTAGATGTGGTCGTCGTCGGCGACGGCCTGGTCGAGGCGTTTGAGCAGGACGAACGCGCCGCCCTCGCCGCGGATGAAGCCGCCCGCGCGGGCGTCGAAGGGGTGGCAGCGGCCGTCCGGGGACAGGGCGCCGAGGTTGGCCAGGCCGGCGCCGGCCTCCGGGTCGGCGATCAGGTGCACGCCGCCGGCGAGCGCCATGTCGGTGGCGCCGGCGCGGATGCGGTCGCAGGCCAGCGCCAGCGCCACCAGGGAGGAGGACTGCCCGGAGTCCGTGCACAGGCTCATCCCCCGCACGTCGAGCAGGTGCGCGATGCGGTTGGCGATGAGGGCGCCGCTGGAACCGAGGGCGGCGTAGTGGTCGTCCGTGTCGCTGCCGGTGCGCAGGCGCAGCAGGTCGTAGCCGGAGGGGGCGGCGCCGACCAGGACGTCGATGTCCCGGCCGGCGAGCGCGGGCGCGGGCAGGCCGGCGTCCTCGAGGGCCTCCCAGGCCAGTTCCAGTCCCAGCCGCTGCACGGGGTCCATGGCGGCCGCCTCGCCGGCGGGGGTGTCGAAGAAAGCGGCGTCGAAGGCGTCGACGGTCTCGAAGAACGAGCCCGCGCCCAGGGTGGCGGCGTCCGGGTGAGCGCGGTAGCGGGAGTGCGCGTCGGCCGCCCGCCGCCCGGGGAAGGTGGCGATGGTCGTGCCGCCGTCGAGCAGCAGCTGCCAGAACGCGGCCGGGCCGGGCACACCGGGAAAGCGGCACGACATGCCGATGACGGCGACGTCGGGGGTGGCGGTGCCACGCATGGGTGGTCCTTCCGGGGTGCGGGCGGGGCGGACGGGGCGGACGGGCGGTCGACCGGGGCGGCCGGTGCGGGCGGGGCGGGCGACGGGGCCGGCGGGGGCCGGGGGGTCACAGCCGGCGGGTCAGCAGCTTGCGCAGCGCGTCGGGGGCGTCCATGAAGGCGTAGTGGCCGCCCTCGATCACCCGGAACTCGACCGGGTCCGCGTAGTGGCGCCAGCCCTGCAGGTCGGCGAGGGTGACGTCGGGGTCGTCCTGCCAGTGCACGACGTCGACGGGGCAGTCGACGCGGGCCGGTTCGGTGCGCCGGTAGGCGGTGGCCGCGGCGTGGTCGCGCTGCAGCACCAGGAGGCCGAGGTCGATCATGTCGGGGCGGGGTTCGATGCCCCGGCCGCGTACGAACGTCTCGATCTCGGCGCGCAGTTCGGGTTCGGTCAGGGTGAGCATCCGGTCGCGGGCGGCGTCGTGCGGGGCGGCCTGGCCGGAGACGACCAGGCAGGCGGGGGCGGGCAGGTTCCGCGCGGCCAGGCGCAGCACGGTCTCGTAGGCGGGCAGGGCGCCCGCGCAGTGCGCGAAGAACGCGAACGGCCGGTCCAGCAGCGGCGCCAGGTGCTCGGCCAGTTCGTCGGCGAGGTGTTCGTAGCTGCCGTAGTGGGGGTGGCCCAGCCGGTTCTCGCGGCCGGGGAACTGCACCGGGCAGACCTCGACGCCGTCCAGGTCGGCCGGCCAGGCGCTGAAGGCGGACGCGCCGGAGCCGGCGAAGGGGAAGCAGAACAGCCGGGCGCGGGATGCGGCGGCCGGCGGGCGCACCAGCCACGGCGAGAGGGTGGTGGGGCCGGTGGTCATGGCGTGGGCCGTTTCTGGACGGTGACGGGCAGATGGGTCAGGCCGGCGATGAAGTAGGAGCGCAGGTGCTGCGGTTCGCCGGCGGGCTCGATCGACGCGCACTGCCCGAGCAGTTCCTCGAAGAAGATCCGCAGGGTCATCCGGGCCAGCGGCGCCCCGATGCAGAAGTGCGGGCCGAAGCCGAACGCGCCGTGCCGTTTGGCGCCGGCGCGGGTGAGGTCGAAGGTGTGCGGGTCGGGGAACTGGGTGGCGTCCCGGTTGGCCGACCCGATCCAGGCGACGACCGCGCCGCCGGCCGGGACGGTGCCGCCGGCGATGTCGACGTCGTCGACGGCGTAGCGCATGAAGTTGCAGGCGGCCGAGGTCCAGCGCAGCCCCTCCTCGACCAGGTCGGGGATCAGGGTCGGGTCGGCCTGGGCCTTGGCGAACTGCTCGGGCCGCTCCATCAGGGCCTGCACGGTGCCCGAGACGGTGTGCGGGGTGGTGACGTTGGCGCCCAGCAGGATGCTGTAGCCGTCGAGGGCGATCTCCTCGTCGCTGAGCGGGGCGCCGCCGGGGCGCACGCTCATCAGGTGGTGCAGCAGGCTGTCGTCCACGCCCCCGCCGCCGGCGCGCCGCGCGGTGGCCCAGTCGCGGACGTAGGTGAGCAGTTCGTGGTGGGAGATGGCCAGGGTGGCGTCCTCGTTGCCGACCAGGAAGTGCGGGTCGCACGGGGCGGTGACCATGGCGGTCAGCTGGACGAGGTCGGCCCAGTCCCTGGCCGGGATGCCCAGCAGCGGGCCGGTGACCATGGCGGGCAGCAGCAGAGCCTGCTCGGCCAGGTCGAACACCTCCCCGTCCAGGGCGGGTTGCAGGAAGTGCCGGACGGTGGCGCGGATCGAGTCCTCCCAGGACCGCACGGCCCGGGCGGTGAGCCTGGCGTTGAGCGGCCGGCGCACCTCGGTGTGCCGGGGCGGGTCGGTGGAGGTCATCAGCACGCCCGCGGCGGCGTCGTCGGTGCCCAGGTGGGTGGGGACGGTGCCGCGTTCGGAGGTGAACTGCCGGTGGTCGCCGAGCACCCGGCGCACGTCCTCGTAGCGGGTCACCGACCAGAACTGGCGCCCGTCGGGCAGGACCTGGTGGTGCAGGGGGGCCCGCTCCCGCATCACGTCCCAGATCGGGTGCGGGTCGCCCGCGCTGTACAGGTCCAGGTCGAACAGGTCGACGCGGTCGAGGTCGACGTCGCGCGGGGGGCCCGGCGTCAGCCTCACGCGGCGGCCCTGCCCTGCTCGATCAGCTCGGCGACGCGGGTCGGGGTCTGCGCGAGGTAGAAGTCGCGCACGGACAGCTTGACGCCGTAGGTCTGCGCCACCCGCTCGATGATTTTGATGCCGGCCAGCGAATTGCCGCCGAGCGCGAAGAAGTCGTCGGCCGGGCCGACGTCGGGGCCGCCGAGGCATTCCCCCCACAGCGCCGCGACTTCCCGCACGAGCGATGCCGGCGCGCTCGGCGGCGCGGCCTGTCGTTTCGATTCCATCGCCAGCCCCTTTTCCTTCCCTGGTCGGGCGGGAATGCCCGCCCACGCCGTTGGCCTTGCGTGTGTGCCGTCCCGCCGGGCGGGACATGTCCGGTGGGCGGCCGACCCGCCGTCGGGTGAAAGCAGCGGTGTTCCCGTCTCGGGAAGAACGCGTGAAAGTGCTCCGTTCACCGGCGGGTGCGCGCGGGTGCCGGAATGCGGCCGGATCGGCTGCCGGGCCGTCGAAGGGCCGTGGCCATCGCGACGCCAACGTAGTTGGCCCCGGAAAGCCGCGGCAAGGGATGACCGCCGCGCACACACCGGCGGGCACCGGGCTGTCCCGCCGACAGGACAGCCCGGGGCCGGCCGGCCACCGCAGTATGGGCCGCGGCCGGGCCGGCCGGCCGCGCCCGGCCGTGCTTTCCCTCCGTGCGGCGGGCACCCGGAGTTGTCTCATTGTCTTTCGCAACTCGGCACAAATATGGTGACGTCGAGGAACGCCCGCATTCTTTTTCCGCGGATCATCACGCCAACCATCATGCGCTGGAGGGGGATTTTTGTGCTCAAGTCACAGCGGCTCGCGGTGCTGCCCATCGACTCCTACGACCTGGAGGACGAATTCGCCGTCCTGGACGGTCACGAGTACGACGGGAAATACGACGCCTTCACCTTCGGGTCGTGGTCGGCGCATGTGCTGGCCAACGGCAGCGGCGCGGAATCCGACACCTCCTTCCGCCCGCACGACGGCGGCCTGGCACTGACCGAGCTGGGCAAGCGGCTGCCGGGCATCATGTCCCTGGTGACCGGGCACTTCCCGCTGCAGCGGCTGCAGTGGGTGCGCGTCTTCCGCGCCCACGACGCGATCATCACCCCGCACGTGGACTTCCTCGAATGGGGCGAGGCCGGCACCCGGCTGCAGATCCCGCTGCGCACCAGCGAGGAGTCCCTGCTGTCCGAGAACGACACCGTCTACCACCTGCGCCGCGGCGAGGTGTGGCGGATCCACTCGACGGTGCCGCACTCCGCGCTGACCGCCGGAAAGGTCACCCGGCTCTCGCTGTGCCTGGACTTCGCCGGCGCCGAGGAGCCCGTCGCGATCCGCGGCGACGTCCCCGCCACCGAGCCGGTCCACCTGGTCCAGCGGCCCGCGCCGACCGCGGCGGAGCTGGAGCACCTCATCGGCGGCACCGCCCTGACCCGGCGCAGCATGCGGGCGGACTTCCGCCGCTTCGCCGCGCTGCACTTCGCCCGGCACGCGCACGCCGCCGCCGCGTTCGACTGGTACGTGCAGGCCGCGCGGCGCACCGGCGACGACGCGATCGTCGCCAAGGCCGAGGCCTTCCGCACCTACTGCATCGACAAGCGCCTGGACGGCGAGGCCTTCGCCTGGTGACCCGCCCCCGGGGCCCGCGGGGGGGGGGGGGCCCCCCCGGGGGGGGGGGGGGGGGGGGGCCGGGGGGGGGGGGGGGGGGGGGGGGGGGGGGGGGGCCGCCCCCCCCGCGGGGGGGGGGGGGGGGGGGGGGCGGGGCGGCCCGGGGGGGGCGGGGGGGGGGGGCGGGGGGCGGGGGGGGGGGGCCCGCCCGGGGGGGGGGGGGGGCCGCCCCGGGGCGCCGTGCCGGCGGGGATCTCCTCGCCGGGCCGCACACGCATCTGGCCCTCGCCGTCCGGGACGGTCGGGACGCGCGCGCCGGGGCCCCCGGCCGGGGCGACCCGCAGCGCCGACTCCCCGATGCGCAGCAGCGCGCCCGGTGCGAAGCGCACCCGGCGGGTGCCCAGCCGGGTGCCGTCCAGGGTCGAGCCGTTCGTGGAGTCGAGGTCGGCGACCGAGACCTGGCCGTCGGCCGCGACCGTGACGGCGCAGTGCAGCCGAGAGACGTCCGGGTCGTCGAGCGGGACGTCGGCGTCGGCGGAGCGGCCGATGCGGATCTCGCCGCCGTGCAGGAGGTGGACGCCGCCCGCGTCCGGGCCCGCGATGACGTGCAGCTGGGTCGGGGCGTCGTCCAGCTCGGGGTGCGGCTCGGGCTCGGCCGGTGCGCCCAGGCAGAGCACGGCGCCGTCGATCAGCGGCGGCTCGCCCAGGGTGCAGCGCCGGTCGTCCAGGCGCTCCGCGCCCGCGTACAGCACCACCGGGCCGCCGGAGTCGCGGGTCCGCTCGGGCGGGGCGGCGCCCGTGTCACCCGCGACCGCCGAGGCCAGTCCCGAGGCCACCGCGGACAGGGCCGTGCCGGCGGGCGCCGTGACCAGCACGTCGCAGCTCGCGGTGCGGCCCCGCGCCCGGTCGGGCGGGCCCAGCGGGTCTACGACGGTCAGCCGGATCTGCATCGCCGTCAGCGGTCCCTTCTGCGCGGGCGCGGGCGAGGTCCCAGCAAGATCCCACCCCACACGAGCACATCGGCCAGTACTCCAGGCATCCTCGCACCTGGCACTGACAACGCGCCCACCGCTCGGGCAAAGGTGATCTTGATTGGTCGGCTCTGCCCGCAAAAGTGCCTGACAGGTGACCTGGCCGGGACCGCTTGAGATCGGTCACGTCCACTCAGGGCAACCGGCGGACCGAGTCGAGCGTCTTTCCTTCGAACATGTCCCGGGATGTGTACGTAAGACGCAGGGGACGACGACAGGTCGCCGCCGTACCCGGCGGCACTACAGTGGGTCGGAACGGTAAGCAAGCAGCAGGGAGCACATGACGTGCGGCCGGTAGGCAGCAAGTACCTGCTCGAGGAGCCGCTCGGTCGCGGCGCCACGGGCACCGTCTGGCGGGCCCGCCAGCGGGAGACCGCGGGGGCCGAGGCCGCCGTGCCCGGGCAGCCCGGCGAGACCGTCGCGATCAAGGTCCTCAAGGAAGAGCTCGCGAGCGATCCCGACATCGTGATGCGGTTCCTGCGGGAGCGCTCCGTCCTGCTCCGGCTGACCCACCCGAACATCGTCCGCGTGCGCGACCTGGTGGTCGAGGGCGACCTGCTGGCGCTGGTCATGGACCTCGTCGACGGCCCTGACCTGCACCGCTACCTGCGCGAGAACGGCCCCTTCACGCCCGTGGCGGCCGCCCTGCTCACCGCCCAGATCGCCGACGCGCTCGCGGCCAGCCACGCCGACGGCGTCGTCCACCGCGACCTGAAGCCGGCCAACGTCCTGCTCAAGCAGGACGCCGGCCGGATGCACCCGATGCTCACCGACTTCGGCATCGCCCGGCTGGCCGACTCCCCGGGCCTGACCCGCACGCAGGAGTTCGTGGGCACGCCCGCGTACGTCGCGCCGGAGAGCGCGGAGGGCCGTCCGCAGACCTCCGCCGTCGACATCTACGGCGCCGGCATCCTGATGTACGAGCTGGTCACCGGTCGTCCGCCGTTCGCCGGCAGCTCCGCCCTGGAGGTCCTGCACCAGCACCTGAGCGCCGAGCCGCGCCGCCCCTCCACGGTTCCCGACCCGCTGTGGACCGTCATCGAGCGCTGCCTGAGCAAGAACCCCGACGAGCGGCCCAGTGCCGAGAACCTCGCGCGCGGCCTGCGCGTGGTCTCCGAGGGCGTCGGGGTGCACGCGAACTCCGCGCAGATCGCCGCCGCGGAGGGCGTCGCCGCCCTGCTGGCCCCGGACCCGGCCCCCGCCGCCGTCCCCGGCTCGGCAGACCCCACCCAGATGCTGCCGCACGGCGCGGGGTCCTACGACCCGAACGCCGCGACCGCCTTCCTGCCGCACACCGGCGGCCCGGCCGGCGCCGCCGATCCCACCGCCGTCCTGCCGAACACCGGGGCGGCCGACCCGACCGCCGTCATGCCGCCGATGCCCCAGGGCCGGCCGGGGCAGCAGCCCGAGCAGCCGCACCCCTGGCAGAACCAGCTGCGCGCCGCCCGCGACCGCAACGAGCAGACCCAGGTCCAGCAGTACCTCGACCCGAACGAGGACCCGCTGCGCCGCCGCCCCCAGCGGCAGGTCGCCCGCCCGCAACAGCAGCAGCGCCAGCAGCAGCGGCCGCCTCAGGGCTACGGCTACCCGCAGCAGCAGCAGCAGCAACAACAACAGCAGCGGTACGCCCCGCAGCACCAGCAGCCCCAGCCCCAGCGGTACGCGCCGCCGCAGCAGCCCGCGCGCGAGCCGCGACCGCCGCGGCAGCGCAGTGCCAACCCGATGAAGATCCCCGGGCTCGGCTGCCTCAAGGGCTGCCTGTTCACGATCGTCATCCTGTTCGTCGCGGGCTGGCTGGTCTGGGAATTCAGCCCGCTCCAGCAGTGGATCGGGACGACCAAGAGCTACTGGCAGCAGCTGACCGACATGTTCCACACGATGACCGGCTGGATCGGGAAACTGGGCGACCTGGTCGGGGGCAGCGGCGGCAACTGACGGCCAGGCTTGGTGATTTGTCGACACCTGGTGGGTGATTTCGGTCTCGGCGGTGAAGGTTGGCTCCTCGGACGCGTAGTTTTAGCGATTAACACGCGTCGGTAGGAGCAGTCTTGGCACGGAAGATCGGCAGCCGGTACACCGCGAACCAGATCCTCGGTCGGGGCAGCGCCGGCACGGTGTGGCTGGGTGAGGGACCCGAGGGGCCCGTCGCCGTCAAGCTGCTGCGTGAGGATCTCGCGTCCGACCAGGAACTCGTCGGCCGCTTCGTCCAGGAGCGCACGGCGCTGCTCGGCCTGGACCACCCGAACGTCGTCTCCGTCCGCGACCTCGTGGTGGACGGCAACGACCTCGCGCTGGTCATGGACCTCGTGCGCGGCACCGATCTGCGCACCCGCCTCGACCGCGAGCGGCGGCTCGCGCCCGCGGCGGCGGTGGCGATCGTCGCCGACGTCGCCGACGGGCTCGCGGCCGCCCACGCGGCGGGGGTCGTGCACCGGGACGTGAAGCCGGAGAACGTGCTGCTGGACATGCAGGGCCCGCTGGGCCCGGGCGGCTCGCACCCGGCGCTGCTGACCGACTTCGGTGTCGCCAAGCTGATCGACTCCCCGCGGCGCACCCGCGCGACGAAGATCATCGGTACGCCCGACTATCTGGCGCCGGAGATCGTGGAGGGCCTGCCCCCGCGCGCGGCCGTCGACATCTACGCCCTCGCGACCGTCCTGTACGAGCTGCTGGCGGGCTTCACGCCGTTCGGCGGCGGGCATCCCGGTGCCGTACTGCGGCGGCACGTCACCGAGACCGTCGTCCCGCTGCCCGGGATCCCGGACGAGCTCTGGCAGCTCCTCGTGCAGTGCCTGGCCAAGGCGCCCGCCTCGCGGCTGCGGGCCTCCGAGCTGGCCGGCCGGCTGCGCGAGCTGCTGCCTCTGGTCGAGGGGATGCCGCCGCTGGACGTGGACGAGCCGGACACCGATCCGGCGCAGGAGCCGCCGGCGCCGGCCGGGGAGCCCGCCGCGGCCACCCGCGAGCGGGTGCGGCGGGGCGCCGTACCCCTGGTGCCGGGCGCGAAACCGGCCGACTCCAACCGGGACACCCACACCTCGATGCGGGTGCCGGCCCCCGACGAGCTCGCGGGCGGTGCCCGCGGCACGGCCCGCGCACCCCGGGCGAGCGGGGCGCCGAGACCCGGCTCGGCCCGCCACCGCGCCGTCACCCGGCGCCGCCGCCTGACCCTGGGCGTGGCGGCCCTGCTCCTGGCGGCGGCAGCGGGCGTGGGCACATGGCTGGCGACGTCGGGGGACGACGCGGGGGCGACCCCCGGGGACGGGAACAGCTCGGCACCGGCGTCGCCCTGATCCCGCGGGCGAGGGCCGGTGCTCCCGGTCCGTCCGGTGCCGGACGGGGCCCGGCGCAGCGGCCCGGCGCTGCTTGTCCGACGGAGCCGTTACGCTGGAGGGCGTGGCAGTCGTCGACGTATCCGAAGAGCTCAAGTCCCTCTCCTCGACCATGGAGTCGATCGAGGCCGTTCTGGACCTCGACAGGCTGAGGGCAGACATCGCCGTGCTCGAGGAGCAGGCGGCCGCGCCGTCCCTGTGGGACAACCCGGACGAGGCGCAGAAGATCACCAGCAAGCTGAGCCATCTGCAGGCCGAGGTCAGGAAGGCCGAGGCGCTGCGGGGGCGGATCGACGATCTCGCCGTGCTCTTCGAGATGGCCGAGGAGGAGGACGACCCGGACACCCGTGCCGAGGCCGAGTCCGAGCTCGCCGCCGTCCGCAAGGCGCTGGACGAGATGGAGGTCCGGACCCTGCTGAGCGGTGAGTACGACTCCCGCGAGGCGGTCGTCAACATCCGGGCCGAGGCGGGCGGCGTCGACGCCGCCGACTTCGCCGAGAAGCTCCAGCGGATGTACCTGCGCTGGGCGGAGCAGAAGGGCTACAAGACCGAGGTCTACGAGACGTCGTACGCGGAGGAGGCCGGCATCAAGTCGACCACCTTCGCCGTGCAGGTTCCGTACGCCTACGGCACGCTCTCCGTCGAGCAGGGCACCCACCGTCTGGTGCGCATCTCGCCCTTCGACAACCAGGGCCGCCGGCAGACCTCCTTCGCGGGTGTCGAGGTGCTGCCCGTGGTCGAGCAGACCGACCACATCGAGATCGACGAGTCCGAGCTGCGCGTGGACGTCTACCGCTCCTCCGGCCCCGGCGGCCAGGGCGTGAACACCACCGACTCCGCGGTGCGCCTGACCCACATCCCCACCGGCATCGTCGTCTCCTGCCAGAACGAGCGGTCGCAGATCCAGAACAAGGCCACCGCGATGAACGTCCTCCAGGCCAAGCTGCTCGAGCGGCGCCGCCAGGAGGAGCAGGCCAAGATGGACGCGCTCAAGGGCGACGGCGGCAACTCCTGGGGCAACCAGATGCGTTCGTACGTCCTGCACCCGTACCAGATGGTCAAGGACCTGCGGACGGAGTTCGAGGTCGGCAACCCCGAGGCCGTGTTCAACGGTGAGATCGACGGCTTCCTCGAGGCCGGAATTCGCTGGCGCAAGCAGCAGGAGAAGTAGGCGGAAGAAGTACGTTTGTCGACAAGGCAACTGCCGCCCATCGGGCGGCAGTTGCCGTATGTCTGGGTTTTACATCACACTCACGTCTTCCAAGTCCCCGGGAACGGGACGCACCTGGACATTGCGTACGCAACGGCCTTGACGCTTCCTTGAAAAGTGGGAAGGGTGAAGCGCGGCATGCGTATTTCTGGGGCGCATGTGAACCGGGGGACTTTCACTACGGCAAGCTGCCTCCGTCGATCACGGCCCCGGGCGCCGCCCAACTGACGATTCAGCTACTGGGGGTAGCAACCACATGACCAAGAAGACGCGGATCCGTGCCGCACGGATCGCCGCGGGTGCCGTGATCGCCGCGGGTGCTTCGCTGACCGCCGCCGGTGCGGCTTCCGCCGCCGGTATCGACGTCGGCCTGAACGCGGGTCCCGTCAACGTCGGCGTGAACCTCTCCACCGGAGACGGCGACGGTGACCCGTGCGACATCGTGACCTCCCCGGACTGCGACACGAGCGGTGGCAACAGCAACGGTGGTGACACGACCGGTGGTGACACGACCGGCGGTGACACCACGGGCGGAGACACGACCGGCGGCAACAGCAACGGTGGTGACACGACCGGCGGCGACACCACGGGCGGAGACACGACCGGTGGCAACAGCAACGGTGGTGACACGACCGGTGGCGACACCACGGGTGGTGACACGACCGGCGGTGACACCACGGGTGGTGACACGACCGGCGGCACCACCACCGGTGGTGACACCACGGGCGGCGACACCACCACCGGCGGCAGCACGACCGGCGGTGACACGACCGGTGGCAGCACGACCGGCGGTGGCAGCACCGGCGGCGGCCACTCCACGTCCGGCGGTTCGAGCACCGGCGGCACGAGCCCCGAAGGTGGCAGCAACGACAACTCCGCCCAGGACCAGGGCTCCTCGGCGCTCACCGACACCGGCTCGGACGCCTCGGCCCAGGGGCAGAACGACAACGGCGCCCAGCTCGCCGAGACCGGTGCCGGTCAGACCGCGTTCCTGCTGGTCGGTGCCGCGACGATGATCGCCGGCGGCGTCGGCTTCCGGGTGCTGCCGCGCCTCATGGGCGGCCGCGGCGGCGCGGCTGCCTGACGGTAGCCGCCCGCGCACGGAATGTGCGCGACGACGTACGACGAGGGGCCCGGAGCGTGCACCGCTCCGGGCCCCTCGGGCGTCTGTAGGTCTCGGTGCCGCGCTCTAGGCGGTCTGGTGCGCCAGCAGCGCCACCGCCGCGATCAGCACCGCGAGCAGTGCGATCAGCGCCATGGGGTTGAGCCCCGCGAAGAAGTTCTGCTGCTGCAGCCGCTCGCGGTTCGCACGGCACACGGGGCACCGGCCCTCGCTCACGGGCGCCGCGCAGTTAGCGCACACCAGCCGGTCGTACGTCATGCGCTCGCCCTCCTTGACATTGCTTCCACGGGAAGAACGCTCGGGGTTCGCCGAACGTTCCCCTCTCTACTGTGCCAGGTTCCTCCGGAGGGTGCGCGGGGGTCGCCCGCAGGGGGCTCCTGGGTGGGCCGCCGCACGGTGGCCGAGGAAGTGCCCGGCGGTACAAAAACGCACAAGCCCCCTGCAACCCTCACCGGCGCCTGCGGTCGTGCACCCGACTCGCGTATGGTCACGCTCACCTACCCCCGGCGACCCGTGGTGCATCCGTGATCCGATTCGACAACGTCTCCAAGGTCTACCCCAAGCAGACCCGCCCCGCACTCAGGGATGTCTCCCTGGAAGTGGAGAAGGGCGAGTTCGTGTTCCTCGTGGGGTCCTCCGGCTCCGGGAAGTCCACCTTCCTGCGGCTGATCCTCCGCGAGGAGCGGGCCAGTCACGGGCAGGTGCACGTCCTGGGCAAGGATCTCGCGCGCCTGTCCAACTGGAAGGTGCCGCAGATGCGCCGCCAGCTGGGGACCGTGTTCCAGGACTTCCGGCTCCTGCCCAACAAGACGGTCGGCGAGAACGTCGCCTTCGCGCAGGAGGTGATCGGCAAGTCGCGCGGCGAGATCCGCAAGTCCGTGCCGCAGGTGCTCGACCTCGTCGGGCTCGGCGGCAAGGACGAGCGCATGCCCGGCGAGCTGTCGGGCGGTGAGCAGCAGCGTGTGGCCATCGCGCGGGCGTTCGTCAACCGGCCCAAGCTGCTCATCTGCGACGAGCCCACCGGAAACCTCGACCCGCAGACCTCCGTCGGCATCATGAAGCTGCTCGACCGGATCAACCGGACCGGCACCACCGTGGTGATGGCGACGCACGACCAGAACATCGTGGACCAGATGCGCAAGCGCGTCATCGAGCTGGAGAAGGGCCGCCTCGTCCGCGACCAGGCGCGCGGCGTCTACGGCTACCAGCACTGACCGCGACCGTTCACGGAAAGGCCTGAAGAAGACGCCATGCGCGCCCAGTTCGTAGTCTCCGAGATCGGTGTCGGTCTCCGCCGCAACCTGACGATGACCTTCGCGGTGATCGTCTCCGTCGCCCTGTCGCTCGCCCTGTTCGGCGGGTCGCTCCTGATGAGCGACCAGGTCAGCACGATGAAGGGCTACTGGTACGACAAGGTCAACGTCTCGATCTTCCTCTGCAACAAGAGCGACGCCGAGTCCGATCCCCACTGCGCCAAGGGCGCGGTCACCGAGGACCAGAAGAAGGACATCATGTCCGACCTGGGCAAGATGTCCTCGGTCGTGCAGAAGGTGACGTACGAGTCGCAGGACGAGGCCTACAAGCACTACAAGCAGCAGTTCGGCGACTCCCCGCTGGCCAGCTCCCTCACGCCGGACCAGATGCAGGAGTCGTACCGGATCAAGCTGAAGGACCCGCAGAAGTACCAGGTCATCGCGACCGCCTTCGACGGGCGCGACGGCGTGCAGTCCGTGCAGGACCAGAAGGGCATCCTCGACAACCTCTTCGGGCTGCTGAACGGCATGAACTGGGCCGCGCGCGCGGTCATGGCGCTGATGCTCGTCGTCGCGCTGATGCTGATCGTCAACACCGTGCGCGTCTCGGCGTTCAGCCGGCGGCGCGAGACCGGGATCATGCGCCTGGTGGGCGCCTCGGGCTTCTACATCCAGGCGCCGTTCATCATGGAGGCGGCGGTCGCCGGGCTCATCGGAGGCGGTGTCGCCTGCGGATTCCTGGTGGTCGCCCGGTATTTCATCATCGACCACGGCCTGGACCTGTCCCACAAGCTGAATCTGATCAACTTCATCGGCTGGGACGCCGTGCTGACGAAGTTGCCGCTCATCCTGGCCACCAGTCTGCTCATGCCCGCGCTTGCCGCATTCTTCGCGTTGCGCAAGTACCTGAAGGTGTGACACATGCCAAGAGGGCCGTACGGTCAACCGGCCGTACGGCCCTTCGCGTTGTCCTAGACTCACCGGCATGTCAGGTCGTGACCTGTTGGCCCAGCCCCGCCGTTTCCGCCGCGGGGCCGCCCTGACATTGGTCTTCGCGAGTGTGCTGGTCGCCGGCGCCGCGACCGGATCGTTCCCCGAGAGCGGCCGGAAGACCGCGGCGGGCGAGGCGCGTTCGGCCGTCCCCGCCGGTCATCACGAGGACGTGGCCAGGGCGGCCCAGGAGGCCATGGCCGACGGCAAGTCCCCGATGGAGGCCGCCGAGCGCGCGGTCAGCCGCAGCGGGGACCGCTGGGGCGCCGTCTACTCCCAAGGGGACTACGAGGAGTTCCAGGAGGCCCTCGACGGCCAGTACACCGGCGTCGGCCTGTGGGCGCGGCGCGAGCGGGACGGCCGGATCGAGGTGACCAAGGTGGCCTCCGGCTCGCCCGCGGCGGCGGCCGGGATCCGCGCGGGCGACCGGCTGCGCAGCATCGACGGTGAGAAGGCCGACGGACGGCCGGTCACCGAGGTCGTCTCCCTGCTGCGCGGCGACCCCCAGGACGCGCCCGCCGGCACGGCGGTCCGGCTCGGCCTCGAGCGCGGCACGCGCGCGTGGACCGAGACGGTGCACCGGGCCCTGCTGTCCACGGACTCGGTCAGCGTCCGCAAGCTGGCCGACGGGGTCACCGTCATCAAGATAGCCGCGTTCACCAAGGGCTCCGGCGACCTCGTGCGCGCCGCCGTCCGGCAGGTCCCGGCCGGCGCCGGGATCATCCTCGACCTGCGCGGCAACTCGGGCGGCCTGGTCACCGAGGCGGTGACCACCGCCTCCGCCTTCCTGGACGGCGGCCTCGTCGCCACCTACGACGTCAACGGCGAACAGCAGGCGCTGCACGCCGACCCCGGCGGCGACACCACCAGACCGCTGGTCGCGCTCGTCGACGGCGGGACGATGAGCGCGGCCGAACTGCTGACCGGCGCCCTGCAGGACCGCGGACGGGCGGTCGTCGTGGGCTCCCGCACCTTCGGCAAGGGCTCGGTGCAGATGCCGAGCAGGCTTCCGGGCGGCTCCGTCGCCGAGCTGACCGTCGGGCACTACCGCACCCCCTCCGGCCGCAGCGTCGACGGTCACGGCATCACACCCGACCTCGACGTCACCGCGCAGGGCCAGAAGGCCCTCGACCGGGCCGAGACCGTGCTCGCCGGGGTGGGCGACTCCGATTAACGGCTGGTCCGCACCCCCCTTCGTAGTGCGAAAATGGACGGCACTATGAGCAAGGGAATGTACGTACCCAAGGAGTCCCAGCCCAAGAAGGGCGGGGGCGGCGCCAGGTCCAGGGACGGCGAGAAGGGCGGCAAGCGCAAGATCGTCGCCCAGAACAAGAAGGCCCGCCACGACTACGCCATCATCGACACCTACGAGGCCGGTCTGGTCCTGACCGGTACGGAGGTCAAGTCGCTGCGTGAGGGCCGGACCTCGCTGACCGACGGCTTCGTCCAGATCGACCGGGGCGAGGCGTGGCTGCACAACGCCCACATCCCCGAGTACCACCAGGGCAGCTGGACCAACCACTCCGCGCGCCGCAAGCGCAAGCTGCTCCTGCACCGCGAGGAGATCGACAAGCTGGCGGCCAAGACCCAGGAGACGGGCCACACGATCGTGCCCCTCGCCCTGTACTTCAAGGACGGCCGGGCGAAGGCCGAGATCGCGCTGGCGCGAGGCAAGAAGGAGTACGACAAGCGCCAGACCCTGCGCGAGCAGCAGGACCGGCGGGAGTCGGACCGCGCGATCGCGGCGGCGAGGCGCAGGCAGCGGGGCGACTAGCCGCAGGGAATACGGTGGCATCCGCGTGCGCTGTTCACGTACGATGGAAGCGCACCCCCGAGGGAGGGTGCACGCATTGAAAACACAACATGGGGATGATCGGTTTCGACAGCGGATGTCGAAGCAGGGGAAGCGTGTCGAGGAAGCGGCAATGATCTCGTAAACCATATGTCGCAAAAAATAATCGCCAACACCAAGCGCGATTCCTTCGCCCTCGCTGCCTAAGTAGCGACTTGCGAAGTGTCAGCCCGGGGCTGTTCCCGACCCGGATCCTGGCATCAGCTAGGGAACTAAACCTTGATCCCGGTCACGGGGTGAAAAGGGAAATCAAACAGTGACTGGGCCCGTCGGCGACTTGTTCGCGTGATCGCCGGGGCCGAGAAAATCACAGCGAACTGCACACGGAGAAGCCCTGATTCCGCACCGTTGGACGCGGGTTCGATTCCCGCCATCTCCACTCCTCATGTTGAAGGCCCGGTGGTCCCAGACCACCGGGCCTTCGTCGTCTCACGCGAGCGGACGCGGCGCCGTGCTCGCCCGCTCCGTCAGCCTCGGCGGCAGCAGCGTGGCCTCGGGGACGGCGCCGCCGCCCAGCTTCTTCATCAGCAGCCGCACCGCCCGCTCGCCCACCTCGGCCGAGGGCAGGGCCACGGAGGTGACCGGGACCCGGACGGACTCGGCGAGCTCGTCCGGGCAGATCGCGGCGACGGACAGATCGCCGGGCACACGCAGGCCCAGCTGCTCGAAGGCGTCGATCAGCGGTTCCACGACCGGCTCGTTGTGGACGACGACCCCGGTCAACGCGGGCTGCTCGCGCAGCAGTTGCTCGGCCACCTGACGGGCGGCCGCGGGCGAGGCCTCGCACGGGTGCACCGAGGAGGCCAGCCCGCTGCGGTCCGCCGCGGCGGTGAAGCCCTGCACCACCCGCTGTGCGAACGCGGTCTGCCGCAGGTACACCTCCGGCGGCGAGCCGACCAGCGCCACCGTCCGGTGCCCGAGCCGCGCCAGATGCTCCACGCACGCCTCACCGGCCGCCATGAAGTCCAGGTCGATGCAGGTGAGACCGGTGGCGTCGGCCGGGAAGCCGATCATCACCGACGGCCTCTCCAGCGAGCGCAGCAGACCCAGCCGGGCATCGTGCAGCTGGACGTCCATCACGATCAGCGCGTCCACCAGGGCCGTGTCGGCGACCCGGCGCAGGCCGTCGTCGCCCTCCTCCTGGGTGAGCAGCAGGACGTCGTGGTCGTAGCGGCGCGCCGTGGTCACCACCGACACCGCGAACTGCATCACGACCGGCACATGGATGCCCGCGCGCAGGGGGACCACGAGCGCCAGGACGTTCGAGCGGCTGCTGGCCAGCGCCCGGGCGCCCGCGTGCGGCCGGTAGCCCAGCTCGCTGATGGCCTCGGTCACCCGCCGGCGGGTCTCCTCGGAGATCGGGCGTTTGCCGCTGAGCGCGTAGGAGACCGTGCTGGCGGAGACCCCGGCGTGCCGCGCCACGTCGGTGATCTTCACCATCGGTCCAGCTCCAGGGAGAGGAATCCGGTGCCCGGCCGCGCCCGCGCCGTCCGCTCCCCGGCCGCCAGGGCCCACGCCGCCGCCGGGTCGCCGCACGAGGCCCGCAGCGTGTCCCCTTCGCGGACGACGGTGAAGGTCACGCCGTCCACCTCGACCGTCACCTGTGCGCCCCGCTCCAGTCCGTAGGCCCGCAGCGTCACGCCGTCCGCGAAGTCGTAGTCGGGCCGGTCCTGCACCGCGCCCACCGGGATCACGGCGCCCGGCCTGACCAGCAGTGGCACGCTCAGGAACCCGTGCCGCTCGCGCACCCAGCGCGGTCCGGTCACCGTCCGCCCGCTCAGGTAGTGGGTCCAGGTGCCCTCGGGCACGTAGTAGGAGACGTCCCCCTCGTCGTCGAAGACCGGCGCGACCAGCAGGTCCGGGCCGAGCATGTACTGCCGTTCCAGATGGGCGCACGCGGGGTCGTCCGGGAACTCCAGCACCATCGCCCGCATCATCGGCAGGCCCTCGGCGTGGGCGGTGCGCGCGGACTCGTACAGATAGGGCATCAGCCGCAGCTTGAGCCGGGTGAACAGGCGCAGCACGTCCACCGACTCCTCGTCGAAGAGCCACGGCACCCGGTACGAGGAGCTGCCGTGCAGCCGGCTGTGCGAGGACAGCAGGCCGAAGGCGATCCAGCGCTTGAACAGCGCCGGCGTCGGGGTGCCCTCGAAGCCGCCGATGTCGTGGCTCCAGTAGCCGAAGCCGGACAGGCCCAGCGAGAGCCCGCCGCGCAGCGACTCGGCCATCGACTCGTAGGTCGCCTCGCAGTCCCCGCCCCAGTGCACGGGGAACCGCTGGCTGCCGCTGGTCGCCGACCGGGCGAAGAGCACGGCCTCGCCCTCGCCGCGGTGCTTGCGCAGCACGTCGAAGACGGTGCGGTTGTAGAGGTAGGTGTAGTAGTTGTGCATCCGCTCCGGGTCGGCGCCGTCGGACCACGCCACGTCGACCGGCACCCGCTCGCCGAAGTCGGTCTTGAAGCAGTCGACGCCCTGGGCGAGCAGCGCCTCCAGCTTGGCCGCGTACCAGTCGCGGGCGGCCGGGCTGGTGAAGTCGACCAGCGCCATGCCCGGCTGCCACATGTCCCACTGCCAGACGCTCCCGTCCGGCCGCCGCAGCAGGTGCCCGAGTGCCTTGCCCTCCGCGAACAGCGGGGAGCGCTGGGCGATGTAGGGGTTGATCCACACGCAGATGCGCAGGCCGCGCTCCTTCAGCCGGGCCAGCATGCCCTCCGGGTCGGGGAACACCCGCGGGTCCCACCGGAAGTCGCACCAGTTGAACTCGCGCATCCAGAAGCAGTCGAAGTGGAAGACGGACAGGGGCAGTTCACGCTCGCGCATGCCCTCGATGAAGGACGTCACGGTCTCCTCGTCGTACGAGGTGGTGAAGGACGTCGACAGCCACAGGCCCAGGGACCAGGCCGGAGGCAGGGCCGGGCGGCCGGTCAGGGCCGTGTACTTGCGCAGGATCTCCTTCGGGCTCGGTCCGTAGACCACGTAGTACGTCAGCTCCTGCGTCTCGGCGCTGAACTGCACCCGGGACACCGCCTCGGAGCCGACCTCGAAGGAGACCTTGCCGGGGTGGTCGACGAAGACGCCGTAGCCCGCGTCCGTCAGATAGAACGGGACGTTCTTGTAGGCCTGTTCGGTGGCCGTGCCGCCGTCGGCGTTCCAGATGTCGACGACCTGGCCGTTCTTGACCAGCGGGCCGAAGCGCTCGCCGAGGCCGTAGACGGAGGTGCCCACCGTCAGACCGAGCTGTTCGCGCAGGTAGTGGGCCCCGGTGGCGGAGTCCCGCATGATGCCCATGCCCTTGGGGCCGCTGGAGGTCAGGACCCTGCCGTGCGCGAGGAAGTCCAGGTGCCAGACACCGGTGCGGGCCAGCCGCAGCGACAGCGCTCCGGAGGTGAGGGTCGCGTGCTCCTCGTCGTAGGAGACGTGCGGCGAGAACTCCTCGCCCGTGAGCTCGAATTCGGGTCCGCGTGGCTGCTCGCCGTCGAAGTGGGTGAAGGTGACCCCGATGACGTCGGGCATCGGAGCGCTCGCGCTGATCGTCACGACCGGTCCTTTCAGCAGGTCGCCGCGGTGCCGGATGGGCTGCGTCGGCGCGTGGATCTCCAGCGTGCCGTCCCGTGCCTCGACGTCGAGGACCTCGACCGGGTGGGCCGCGGTGACGCCCTCGCGCAGCAGCCAGTAACCATCGGAGAACTTCACGTGGCCAGTCCTTACTTGACGGCACCCACGGCGATGCCGCGGGTGAGGGTCCGCTGGAAGACGAGGAAGAAGACGATCGCGGGGAGGACGCCGAGCAGGGCCGCCGCGTTGGTCATCGTCGCGTCCATCAGGCGCTGGCCCTGGAGGACGCCGAGCGCCACCGACACCGTCTGGTTGTCGTTGGAGATCAGCATGACCAGGGGGAGCAGGAACTCGTTCCAGGTCCAGATGAAGAAGAAGACCAGCAGCACGCCGATGGTGGGCCGGCTGACGGGGACGACGATCCGCCACAGCACCTGCCACTTGTTCGCCCCGTCGATCCTGGCCGCCTCGATGATCTCCCGGGGGAACTGGCCCAGGACGGACGAGAGCAGGTACGTGCCGAACGCCGCCTGGATCACCGTGAAGACGATGATCACGCTCAACCTCGTGTCGTACAGACCGACTTGCTTGCTCAGGTAGTAGATCGGGTAGACCAGCGCCTCCTGGGGGAGCATGTTGGCGAGGACGAAGAAGGCCAGGACCCAGGTGCGGCCCTTGATCCGTCCGATGCCGATGGCGTACGCGTTGAGGACCGACAGGACGGCCGCGAGGACGGCCACCGAGCCGCTGATCAGCACGGAGTTGACCAGCTTCTGGCCGTAGTCGACCCGCTGCCAGAAGTCCTTGAGGCCGTCCAGGTAGAGCCCGTCGGGCAGGCTCAGCGGGCCGTTCTGCGAGTACTCGGTGGGCGACTTCACCGCGTTGACCGCGACGATCAGGAACGGCACGACCATGAAGAGGGCAGCGATGCACAGGGCGATCAGCACCGGGTAGCGGCGCAGGGCGGTCGTCATGCGCGGTCCCCTTCCTCGCTGCGGGTCTGGAGTCTGAGCAGGACCAGGGAGAGGGCCAGGATGATCACGGTGAGGATCGTGGAGATCGCGGCGCCGTAGCCGACCTGGGTCTTCTCGAAGAAGGTGGAGAAGGAGAAGTAGGAGGGCACGTCGGTGGCGCCGCCCGGGCCGCCCTTGGTCAGGACGTACACCGCGCCGAACACCTTGAGCGCGGCGATGGTGCACCAGGTCAGGACGACGTAGATCTCCGGGCGGATCTGCGGCAGCGTGATGTGCCAGAAGCGGCGCCACCAGCCGGCGCCGTCCAGCTCGGCCGCCTCGTACAGCTGCGGGTCCACGCGCTGCAGGCCGGCCATGAAGACGACCAGCGGGAAGCCGATCTGCACCCAGACCATCACGCCCATGACGCTGTAGAGCGCGATGTCCGGGTCGCCGAGCCAGTCCTGCTGCCAGGACCCCAGCCCCACCGCCTTGAGCAGTTCGTTGAGCGAGCCGTTGTCCGGCGCGAGGATCCAGCTCCAGACGATGCCCGCGACCGCGATCGGCAGCACCTGCGGGAGGTAGAAGCAGGCGCGCAGCACCGCGGCCCACCGGGACCCGAAGTGCTTGCCGACGTAGTCGAACAGGGCGGCGGCCAGCACCAGGCCGATCATCGTCGGCACGGCCGCCATGGCGACGACCATGAACAGGCTGTGCCGGAAGGAGGCCCAGAACTCCGTGTCGTCCATCAGCGCGCGGTAGTTGGCGAGCCCCGTCCACCTCGGGCTGCCGATGCCCTGCCACTCGGTGAAGCTCACGCCCGTGTTCATCAGGAACGGGACGATGACGACCACCAGGAACGCGAGGACGCCGGGCAGCAGGAAGAGGGCGTAGGAGTCGCGGCCACGGGGGCGGTGCGGGCCGGCGGCCGGCTGCTTGCCGACGGCCCGCGCGCCCCGTTCGACGGTCACCGTCATTGCTTCGGCACGCCCTTGTCGTAGGCCTGCTGGAGGGCGTCGAGATACGCGTCCGGCTTCTCGCTGCCCGTCATCAGCTTCTGCGTCTCGGAGACCAGGACGTCGTAGAAACCGTTGACCGGCCAGTCCGGGTAGAAGGCGAGCCCGTCCCGGTCGCTGACGGTGTTGAAGTGGGAGATCAGCTCCTTGGACTTCGGGTCGGTGATGGCGGCGGTGTCGGCCGCGACCGGGATGCCGCCCTTGTTGCCGAGCAGGTTCTGGATCTTCTTCGACATGGTGATGTCGATGAAGTCGTAGGCGAGCTCCTTGTTTTTGGCGTTCTTCGGGACCACCCAGAGGTTGCCGCCGGAGCCCGGGGTCAGGTTCGAGCCGGGCCACAGGGTGGAGTCCCAGTCGAACTTCGCCTCCGACTGGAAGCGGCCGTACCACCAGCTGCCGGAGAACAGGATCGGCGCCTTGCCCTGGATGAAGGACACACCCGCGTCCTCCGCCTTGGTGCTGGTCGACTTCCTGCTGATGTAGCCCTTCTTCACCCAGTCCGCGAAGGTGGTCGCGCCGTACGTCCAGGCCGCGTCATGGAAGTCCGTCTTCCCCTTGTACAGCTCGTAGCTGTCGACCCAGGAGCGGTCGGCCTTGGAGAGGGCGAGCTGGTACAGGTACTGCTGCGCCAGGTACTCGGCGCCGGCGTTGGCGAGCGGGGTGACGCCCTTCTTGACGAAGGCGTCCATGGCGGCCGTGAGCTGCGCGAACGTCTTCGGCTCGGCGATGCCGTACTTCTTGAAGAGGTCCTTGTTGTAGTAGACCATCGTGTACTCGGCGTAGTTGGGCACGCCGTACCACTTGCCGGAGCCCATGACCCCGTTCGCGTCGTACCGGCTGGTCGTGGCCACGCCCGCGCTGAGTTTCTTGTCCCAGCCCCGCTTGGCCACCTCGGCGGACAGGTCGGTCAGCAGGCCCTGCTTGGCGAGCTGGCCCGCGGTCGCGTTGCCCTTGTTGTACTCCATGATGTCGGGCGCGTCCGAGGAGTTGAGGATCATGGGCGCGGTCTTCTGGATCTGTTCGAAGCCCTTCTCCTCGAACTTCACCTTCACGCCCGGATGCTGCGCCTCGAACTCCTTGATCGCCTCTTTCCAGGCCACGCCCATCGCGCTGTCGGGGCCTTCGTAGTGCCAGAGCCTGAGCGTCTTGGCGTCGGAGGACGAGCCTCCGTCCGAGCCGCCGCAGCCCGCCATGACCAGCGATCCGCCCAGGATCGCGGCCGTGATCGTCATCACACGCCTTCGTGCCGTCAACATCCCTGCCTCCAGGAGAGCCGGACAGGTATCAGTGCGCCACGCGGCGATCCTGCCCTCGTGTCGAATCGATTCGATGCGTGACGTCGAAGCGCTTCGACGGGAAGGTAGGTGGGCTCCGCGGGCCCGTCAATGCATCGGACGGGAAATCCTGTACGGATCTGTGGGCGTCCGGAGGGCGAGGGAGATCATCAGCGCCACCGCCGCCGCCGTCGCGGGCACCCCGAACCCGGCCGCCGGCGACATGTGGTCGACCGTCCAGCCACCGGTCGCCGAGCCGCAGGCGATGCCTCCGAGCAGGCCCGTCACGGCGAGCGTCATGCCCTCGTTCAGCCGGCCCTCGGGGGTGCGCCGCTGCACCAGCGTCATGGTCGTGACCATGGCCGGGGCGGTCGCCATGCTGGCGAGGAGCAGCGAGCCCGCGAGCAGCGGGAGCGAACCGGTGAGGGAGGCGGCGAGGAGGGGGAGGGCCAGCAGGGCCGTCAGCGCCGCGAGGCACCAGGGCAGCCGGGCGGACGCGGGCGCGGCCGGCGGCAGCGCGCCGAACAGCAGCCCCGCCACGCACGAGCCCGCCGCCTGCAGCGCGAGCACGGCGCCCGCCGCCGAGCGGTGCCCCTGCGCGTCCGCGAAGGCGATCGTGACGACCTCCATGGCGCCGAACACCCCGCCGGTCGCGAGGCAGACGGCGAGCAGCGGCGGCATGCCGGGGGCCCGGAAGGGGGACCGGGCACGGACGGGCGGCCGGGCCGGCGGCTCGGTCGAGCGTTGTGCCGCGAACAGCAGCATGCCGCTCAGCAGCAGCACCGCTCCGGCCAGCGTGCCCGCCTCCGGGAAGAACGTGCCGCACAGGAAGGCCGCGAGCACCGGGCCGAGCATGAAGCACAGCTCGTCGGTGGCCTGTTCGAAGGAGTTCGCGGTGTGCAGCGCGCGGTCGTCGCCCGCCAGCAGATGGGCCCAGCGGGCGCGGGACATGCCACCGGTGTTCGGGGTCGTGGCGGTGGCGGCGTACGAGGCGAACAGGGTCCAGACGGGGGCGTGCAGGTGCACGCACAGGGCCAGGGCGAGCGAGCCGAGCACGGCGAGGGCCGTCGCCGGTACGGCGATCCGCGCCTGGCCGTGCCGGTCGACGAGCCGCGCGGTCCACGGCGCCACCAGCGCGGTCGCCGCCAGGCCGGTCGCGGTGACGGCACCGGCGAGCGCGTACGAGCCGCGCGCCCCGGCGATCATCACGACCGCGCTGACGCTGAACATGCCCATGGGCAGACGGGCCAGGAGGCCGCCGGCGGTGAAGGCGCGGGCACCGGGGACACCGAGGAGGCGGCGATACGGACCGGGCGGGCGGTGTCCGGCACGGGGACGGAGGTCGACGGCGACGAGGGTGTCGGCGGTGACGGTGAACAGCAGGTCGTCGCGGGGTGTGGGCTGCGGCATGGCCACCACCGTCGCGCGCCCCCGATCAAGGGGTCCAACACCTTCCGCGCACCGATTGACGCACTCCTGTTGTAAGTTCGCCGGATGCCCGCGTCCGGTCACCTCGACCCCCGTCTCCTGCGCGCCTTCCTCACCGTCGCCGAGGAACTGCACTTCACCCGTGCCGCCGCCCGGCTCTACGTCGCCCAGCAGGCGCTGAGCCGGGACGTGCGGCGGCTGGAGCGGGAGCTCGGCACCGATCTGTTCGTGCGCTCCACCCGGCAGGTGGCGCTGACCGCCGACGGCGAGCGGCTGCTGCCGTACGCGCGGCGGGTGCTGGACGCGCAGGACGCGCTGCTCGCCGCCTTCGGGCAGGCGCGGCCGCTGCTGGTCGACCTCAACTACCGGGGCCAGGCGACCGCGCGCCGTGTGCTGCACCGGGCCCGTGAACTCGCTCCCGAACAGGAGTTGATGGCCCGCTACGAGAGCGGGCTGACGGGCGCCGCGGGCGAGCTGCTCGCGGGGCGGCTGGACGCGTCCTTCGGACGCTTCGCGGGCCTCGACCCGGCGCTGCGGGCCGGGCTGGAGCACCAGCTCGTGCGGTACGAGCCGATGGCGGTCGTGCTGCCCGGGGACCACCGGCTGGCCTCACGGGAGACGGTCCCGGTCGCCGCGCTCGCGGGGGAGACGGTGTACGCGGGGGCCGGGAACCCGCGGACGGCGGAGTGGACCGACCTGGCGCGCCGCCTCTTCGACGGCCGTGGCATCGACGTCGCGCCACCCCTTCCGCTGGCCGTCGGGGACGAGGAGTTCCAGCGGATCATGGCCAAGTCGGGGAACCCGATTCTCGCCGTGGTGGACTTTCCGGCCATGCCCGGCACGGTCACGCGCCCTCTGGTGCATCCGGTGCCCTTGTCCCCCGTGTCGCTTGTGTGGCGGAAGGGCCTGGTGCACCCAGGATTCGAGGTGCTTCGACGAGCGGCGCGCGAATTGTCGGCCGCGGAGGACTGGCTTCAGGTGCCCCCTGATGGGTGGTTTTCGGCCACCGATGTTGTCATGAGACATCCCAGTTATTGACACGTGGCCGACACGGGACCTGCCGGTGCGCTACATTCTTCCTCCGAGCTCGTTGTGGTAGAGGGGGCGCTCGAACTCAGTGGGGGCTGAGTTCGGTAGACATGTGCTCGGGTCGCATGCGCACCCGGAACTGTCCCGTGGGGGGATGTGCGTGCACGTGAAAAAGTGGCGGAAAGACGCCCAACTGGACTGGCCCGAGCCTGCATCAGGGGCCCAGGCCGTTCCGACCTCGGGGGAAGCCGACGGCAAGGCCGCCGCCCAGTCGTTTCCGGACAGCGGGACGAGCGGAGTCTCTCGTGGGGACTTCGCCGGCCCGGGCCCGAGGGACGGCGCCGATCCCGGCAGGACCCAGCGGCCGACCGACAGCACCGAGGTGCTGTCCGGCGGCTCCAGAGCCGTGGCCGGGTACGGCGCGGCCGAGCACGACCGGGCCGCCGGACTGCGTGATCCCTGGGAGCCGGTGGGCGAGAGTGCCCACGCGCACGATCCCCACGAGGTGACCGTCCAGCTCGACGCCGTGAGCCTGCAGGACTCGCGCCTGCGCACGGCCGCCGGTGAACCGGGCGGCGGTTCCGACAGCTCCGACGGGCCGGTCTTCGTCGACGAGTCGGGCCGCCGCAGCCGCCGCTTCCGGCGCCTGGGCATGGCCGTCGGCATCGCCTGCGCGGTCTACGCCGTGGTCATCGTCGCCACGCTGCTCTCCGGCAGCTCCGACGCGCCCTGGCTGCCGGTGCCCGGCCAGAAGGACGACAAGCCGGCCGGCCAGGTCCAGCCCACCTCGCTGCCCACGGAGTCGGCGGTGCCCTCCGGCACCGGCGGTCCGTCGGCCGGTTCGGCGCCGACCGCCGGCGCCGGTACGACGCCGACGCCGGGCGCGAGCGGTGTGGCTCCCGTGGCGTCCGCCGGCACCGCCAAGCCGGGCGCGTCCACCGCTCCCGACGCGAAGCCGAGCACTTCCACCACCAAGCCGACGTCCGGGCTGGCCGACCCGAAGCCGTCGACGTCGGCCGCCCCGACGAAGACGACCGCGCCGGCCCCGACCCCGACCGAGAGCACCGTCGCGCCCACCGAGACCCCGGTCGACGGTTCGGGCGGCAACGCCCCGGTCGCCAACGGCGCCGTCAGCCCCTCGCCGGTCGTCGAGGCCTCGGCCACGTCTCTCGCTTCGGCCACGCCTCTCGCCTCGTCCGCACCATCCCCGGAGACCACCCTCTGATGGCATCCCGCACCCGCCGTCACGGGCCCGTGACCAACGCCCGTGGCGGCTCTCCGCGTCGCCGCCTGCCCATGCGCCTGCTCCTCCCCATGCTGCTCCTCGTCGCCCTGGTGGCGATGCTGATGCTGCGCGGCTACGTGCACAGCGAGATCCTCGCCGACCACCGCATCCGGCCGGAGGCCGCCACCGGCAAGGTCCCGGAGAAGATCCTGGACGGCGGCCCGGTCATCGACACCCGCAGCGGCCGCACCACCAGCCTGAAGGTGCCGGCCCACCACATGGTGCTCACCTTCGACGACGGCCCCGACCCGACCTGGACCCCCAAGGTCCTGGACGTGCTGAAGAAGCACCACGCCCACGCGGTCTTCTTCGTCACCGGCACGATGACCTCGCAACACCCCGAGCTGGTCAAGCGCATGGTGGAGGAGGGCCACGAGGTCGGCCTGCACACCTTCGACCACCCCGACCTCTCCTACCAGTCCAAGAGCCGCATCGACTGGGAGCTCTCGCAGAACCAGCTCGCGCTCGCGGGCGCGGCCGGCATCCGCAGCTCGCTCTTCCGGCCGCCCTACTCGTCCTTCGCCGACGCCATGGACAACAAGTCCTGGCCGGTGACGCAGTACATCGGCAGCAAGGGCTACCTCACCGTCGTCAACAACACCGACAGTGAGGACTGGCAGAAGCCGGGCGTCGACCAGATCATCGAAAACGCCACCCCGCACGGCGGCAAGGGCGCCATCGTGCTGATGCACGACTCCGGCGGCGACCGCCACCAGACCGTCGAGGCCCTCGACAAGTTCCTGCCCGAGATGCAGGAGAAGGGCTACACGTTCGACAACCTCACCGAGGCGCTCGACGCCCCCAGCGCGCTGACCCCGGTCACCGGTCTCGACCTGTGGAAGGGCAAGGCGTGGATCTTCCTGGTCCGGGCCTCGGACGACATCACCGGCGTGATGGTCGTCGCCCTCGCGATCGTCGGCGCCACGGTCATCGGCCGCTTCGTGCTGATGCTCCTGCTGTCCGGGGCGCACGCCCGCCGGGTGCGCCGCAAGGGCTTCCGCTGGGGGCCGCCGGTCACCGAACCGGTGACGGTGCTGGTGCCGGCGTACAACGAGGCCAAGTGCATCGAGAACACGGTGCGTTCACTGATGGCGAGTGAGCACCCCATCGAGGTGATCGTCGTCGACGACGGCTCCGGCGACGGCACGGCGCGCATCGTGGAGGCGATGGGCCTGCCGAACGTGCGGGTCGTGCGCCAGCTCAACGCGGGCAAGCCGGCCGCCCTCAACCGCGGCCTGGCCAACGCCAGTCACGACATCATCGTGATGATGGACGGCGACACCGTCTTCGAACCGGCCACCGTACGGGAGCTGGTGCAGCCCTTCGGCGACCCGAAGGTCGGCGCGGTGGCCGGCAACGCCAAGGTCGGCAACCGCGACTCGATGATCGGCGCCTGGCAGCACATCGAGTACGTGATGGGCTTCAACCTCGACCGCCGGATGTACGACGTCCTGCGCTGCATGCCGACGATCCCCGGCGCGGTCGGCGCCTTCCGGCGCTCGGCGCTGGAGCGGGTCGGCGGCATGAGCGACGACACGCTCGCCGAGGACACCGACATCACCATGGCCATGCACCGCGACGGCTGGCGCGTCGTCTACGCCGAGAACGCGCGGGCCTGGACGGAGGCGCCGGAGACGGTCCAGCAGCTGTGGTCACAGCGCTACCGCTGGTCGTACGGCACCATGCAGGCGATCTGGAAGCACCGCCGCGCGATCGTGGAGAAGGGCCCCTCGGGCCGCTTCGGACGCGTCGGACTGCCCCTGGTCGCGATGTTCATGGTCGTGGCACCGCTGCTCGCGCCCCTCATCGACATCTTCCTGCTGTACGGCATCGTGTTCGGCCCCACGCAGAAGACGATCGTGGCGTGGCTCGGGGTGCTGGCCGTGCAGGCGGTCTGCGCGGCGTACGCCTTCCGCCTCGACCGCGAACGCATGACCCATCTCATCTCGCTGCCGTTGCAGCAGATCCTCTACCGCCAGCTCATGTACGTCGTGCTGCTCCAGTCCTGGATCACGGCGCTCACCGGAGGCCGTCTGCGCTGGCAGAAGCTGCGGCGCACGGGGGTCGTGGAGGCTCCCGGCGGCCCGGTGCCCTCCCAGCGGACGCGCAGCAGTGATCGGAGGCCCGTGGCATGACCCACGGATACACGACCGGGACCCCGGAGTCGACGCCGTCGTACGGTGTCCCGCAGCAGCGGCCGGTCCCGCGGCCCCAGGCGCCCGCGCCGCAGCCCGCGGCCGCGCCGGCGCCGAAGAAGGCGGGCCGCGACCGCTACCTCGACCTGCTGCGCTCGATCGCGCTGGTCCGCGTGGTCGTCTACCACCTGTTCGGCTGGGCCTGGCTGTCGGTGCTGTTCCCCTCCATGGGCGTGATGTTCGCCCTCGCGGGCTCGCTGATGGCGCGCTCGCTCAGCCGCCCGGCGATGAGCGTGATCCGGGGCAGGCTGCGCAGGCTG
Source organism: Streptomyces sp. NPDC101225 (assembly GCF_044767585.1). NCBI lineage: Bacteria > Bacillati > Actinomycetota > Actinomycetes > Kitasatosporales > Streptomycetaceae > Streptomyces > Streptomyces sp. NPDC101225. The sequence continues at coordinate 386,413 of NZ_JBIWOE010000002.1, read as the reverse complement.
CTGCCGCCGCTGTGGGCGTTCAGCGCGGTGGTGCTGGCGATGATGTTCGCCGGCGGCTACAACCCGGTGAAGGACCCGGACACCGGCGGTACCTGGGGCATCGTCGACCTCTTCACCTACATCGTGCCGATCGGCGCCCCGCCCTACCCCGGCCACCTCGGGTCCGAGTCGGGTCTGCTGGAGAACACCTGGGCGGTGCAGGCGTGCGGCCCGCTGTGGTACCTGCGGGCGTACCTGTGGTTCGTGGTCGCCTCGCCCCTGCTGCTGTGGGCGTTCCGCCGGGTGCCCTGGGCGACGCTGCTGGCCCCGCTGGCCCTGACGGCGGTCGTCGGCACGGGCCTGGTGTCCATCCCGGGCGAGACCGGCAACGCGGTCACCGACTTCACCGTCTACGGCGGCTGCTGGGTGCTGGGCTTCGCCCACCACGAGGGCGTGCTCCAGCGCGTCCCGCGCTATGTGGCCGTCTCCTGCGCGTCGCTGGTGATGGCCTTCGGCCTGTGGTGGGCCTCGGGCCATCTGGGCCCCGACGGCTGGGACCTCAACGACATCCCGCTGGCCCAGGCGGCCTGGTCCTTCGGCTTCGTCGTGATCCTGCTCCAGTACTCGCCGTCCTGGCAGCAGCTCCCGGGCCGCCTCGCCAGGTGGGACAAGCTGGTGACCCTGGCCAACAACCGGGCCGTCACCATCTACCTCTGGCACAACCTGCTGATCATGGCCACCGTCCCGATCATCGACCGGGCCTACAGCCTCCCCTTCATGCAGGGCGAGCGGGCCTCCGCGACCCTCGACTCCACCTACACGCTCTGGATGTTCGTCCTCGTCTGGCCGCTCATCGGCCTGGCGATCGTCTCCTTCGGCTGGATCGAGGACCTCGCGGCGAAGCGGAGTCCCCGGCTGTGGCCGAACGGCGCGAAGCGGGGGGTGAGCCGGCACAAGGCCTGAGCGGTCACGGCCGGGTCGAGCGCACGGCCCCGCGCTGCCGCGCCCGCGCCACCCCGTGGGAGACTGCTCCGGTTGCTGAAGTGAACGGCGTGTCCACGGGGGAGCAGGAGCGATGAGCAAGCGCCAGGTCCAGAAGATGCTGCGGTTGATGGCGGGCGGCGAGCCCGTCGAACTCACCAGCCCGATGGCGTCCGTGAAGAAGCTGTCGCGGCTCGCCTTCGTCGCCCAGCAGTTCGGCTACGAGTACATGGACGCCCGGCACTCCGGCTCCCGCAACAACCAGCTGAGGATGCTGATCGTGCCCGACCCGAGCCCGCGGGCGCGGGCTCGGGCGGCGCAGAACTGGGCGCAGTATCCGAACGCCGGGGACGGGGTGTCCCTGCCGCCGCTCGTTCCCGACGCGCTCGAACTCCTCAAGGCCCGAATCCAGTTCGACCTCACCGGCAAGAGCGCCGAGAAGCGGATGGGGTACGGGGCGCTGGGCGTCACCGCCGCCTGCGCGATCGGCGCGGTGCGGGCGGGTGGCGAGGCCGTCGACCTGGTGGTGGCGGGCATCGTCTGGATCCTCCTCATGGGGGTCTTCGGCGTCGGCCTGCTCGTGACCCGCAAGCGCAACGCCACGTTCGCCCGCCGGCTCCAGGCCGCCGGCTTCGTGCCGGTCACGGACGAGACCGGCCGGCAGCGGTATCTGCCGCCGGGAACGCAGGCACCGGGCGGGCTGCCGGGGACGGCGCTGCCGGGCCAGGGCAACCCCTTCGCGTACGGGCCGTACGGCCCGCCGCCCCAGCAGCAGCCGTACGGACATCCCCAGCAGCCGGCCCCGCCCTACGGTCGGCCGCAGGCCGCCTACGGCCCGTACGCCCCGGCCCCCGGCCCGTACGCCCCGCAGCAGCCCCGTCCCCGGCAGAACCCCGACGGGTGCTCGCCCCCGCGCTGAGAGCTGTCCGTAACGTACGGGCGCGGTACCTCTCATCCCGCTTCCCCGCGGGGTGAGAGCAACGTTCCCTTCCGGTCACCCGGTGCCACAGCGCGGAAACTCTGTCTCCCTAACTTCGGGACATCACCCCGGAGCACGTGGAGGCGCCATGAAAGCCGCTGGCCGCTGGATTCAGCAGTGGGATCCCGAGGACGAGACCTTCTGGAAGGAGACCGGAGAGAAGATCGCGCGACGCAATCTCCTCTTCTCCGTTCTCTCCGAGCACATCGGATTCTCGATCTGGACCCTGTGGTCCGTGCTGGTGCTCTTCATGGGCCCGGAGTACGGGCTGACCCCGGCGGACAAGTTCCTGCTGACCTCCATGGTGGCCCTGGTCGGCTCCGTCGTGCGCGTTCCCTACACCTTCGCCGTCGCCGTCTTCGGCGGGCGGAACTGGACGGTCATCTCGGCCGGCCTGCTGCTCGTGCCGAGCGTGGCCGCGTTCGTCGTCATGGAACCGGGCACCTCCTTCGCCACCTTCCTGTGGATCGGCCTGCTGGCCGGCATCGGCGGCGGCAACTTCGCCTCCTCCATGACCAACATCAACGCCTTCTTCCCGCTGAAGAAGAAGGGCTGGGCCCTCGGGCTCAACGCCGGCGGCGGCAACGTGGGTGTGGCGACGATCCAGCTGGTGGCCCTCGCCGTGATCGGTGCGAGCGGCGGTCCGCGGGTGCTGCTCGGGATCTACATCCCGCTGATCGTCGTCGCCGCCGTGCTCGCCGCGCTCTTCATGGACAACATCGAGAACGTCAAGAACGACACCGGCGCCGCCAGGGACGCCGCGAAGGACGGCCACACCTGGATCATGTCCGTCCTCTACGTCGGGACGTTCGGCTCCTTCATCGGCTACAGCTTCGCCTTCGGGCAGGTGCTGACCAACCAGTTCGGCCGTACCCCGCTGCAGGCCACCTACCTCACGTTCATCGGCCCGCTGCTCGGCTCGCTGATCCGGCCCGTGGGCGGCTGGCTCGCCGACAAGTACGGCGGCGTGCGGATCACCCTCTACAACTACGTCGCCATGGGCGCCGCCACCGCCGTCCTGGTCGTCGCCAGCATGCAGAAGTCGCTGCCCCTGTTCGTGGGCGCCTTCGTGGTCCTGTTCTCGCTGACCGGCATCGGCAACGGCTCCACGTTCAAGATGATCCCCGGCATCTTCCAGAACAAGGCCCTCGCCAGGGGGCTGCGGGGCGAGGAAGCGGTCAAGTACGGCCGCCGGCTCTCCGGAGCCTCGATGGGGCTCATCGGCGCGGCCGGCGCGCTCGGCGGCGTCGGCATCAACCTGGCCTTCCGCCAGTCGTTCCTGTCCTACGGCTCCGGCACGGGCGCCTTCGTCGCCTTCCTCGCGTACTACGCCCTCTGCTTCGTGGTGACCTGGACCGTATACCTTCGAAGGACGGCCACGCAGAGCGCGGCCGCAGCCGCCGCAGAGGCGAAGCCGCAGCTCAGCTATGCCGAGGTGTGACGTAACACCGGTGACATCGAGCCGAACCGAGCCTGTCACGGACCGTTGACAGGCTCGATCGGCATGCAGGCAGTACCGCCGTACTGCAGGTACGACGACTCTTCGGGACGAGAGCCATGTACGAGGAACAGCAGCAACCCGACACCGGCCGGCACGGGCCGCTGTCCGGCTTCACGGTCGGTGTGACGGCCGCGCGCCGGGCCGACGAGCTGGGCGCGCTGCTGCAGCGACGGGGAGCCGCCGTCCTGCACGCGCCCGCCCTGCGCATCGTTCCGCTCGCCGACGACAGCGAACTGCTCGCGGCGACCAAGGACCTGCTCGACCAGGCACCGGACGTGGTCGTGGCCACCACCGCCATCGGTTTCCGGGGGTGGGTCGAGGCCGCCGAGGGCTGGGGGCTCGGCGAGGCGCTGCTCGCACGGCTGCGCGAGGTCGAGCTGCTCGCGCGCGGCCCCAAGGTCAAGGGCGCGATCCGGGCCGCCGGGCTGACGGAGGACTGGTCGCCGTCGAGCGAGTCCATGGCCGAGGTGCTGGACCGGCTGCTGGAGGAGGGCGTCGAGGGGCGCCGGGTCGCCGTGCAGCTGCACGGCGAGCCGCTGCCCGGGTTCGTGGAGTCGCTGCGGGCCGGGGGAGCGGAGGTCGTCGGCGTGCCGGTGTACCGGTGGATGCCGCCGGAGGACCTCGGGCCGGTGGACCGGCTGCTGGACGCCGCCGTCTCGCGCGGTCTGGACGCCCTGACCTTCACCAGCGCGCCCGCCGCCGTGTCCCTGCTGGACCGGGCCGGGCAGCGCGGGCTGACGGCCGAGCTGCTCGGTGCCCTCCACCACGACGTGCTGCCGGCCTGCGTGGGTCCGGTGACCGCGCTGCCGCTGCAGGCCCACGGCATCGACACGGTCCAGCCCGAGCGGTTCCGGCTCGGGCCCCTGGTGCAGCTGCTCTGCCAGGAGCTGCCGGGGCGGGCCCGCGCGCTGCCCGTCGCCGGGCACCGGATGGAGATCCGCGGCCACGCGGTCCTCGTCGACGGCGCGCTCAAGCCGGTGCCGCCGGCGGGGATGTCGCTGCTGCGGGCGCTGTCGCGGCGGCCGGGCTGGGTGGTGGCGCGGTCGGAACTGCTGCGGGCGCTTCCCGGTGCCGGGCGCGACGAGCACGCGGTGGAGACCGCGATGGCCCGGTTGCGGACGGCGCTCGGGGCTCCGAAGCTGATCCAGACGGTGGTGAAGCGGGGCTACCGGCTGGCGCTGGATCCGGCGGCCGACGCGAAGTACGCGGACGCCTGAGGAAGGCGCCCGGTGCCGGCGCCGCTCGGGCGCGTGGCCCCCGGACCCCCGCCGCGGCCTGAACGGACCCGTCCTCACATGCCGGAGACGCCGACCGTGTCCGGCCGGTGCCGCGCGGCCCCGCGCGTCACCCGGCCGTGGAGGAACAGCGCCCGCGCCAGGCACCCCAGCGCCGCCGTGGACAGCACCGCCCGCACCACGTTCCACGCCACCCACGGGTCCTCGAAGTGCGCACGGGCCGCGGCCGGGTCGGCCGTGCGGGCCAGGGCGTCGTTGAGGGGGATGCTGACGGCGAGGGTGGTCAGCAGGCCCAGGGCGCAGGCCGCGAGTCCCGCCCACACCCACCGGCGGTGGGGCAGGCCCCGCAGCTGCCAGGCCGACACCGCCGTCAGCAGCGGTGCGCCCAGGAAGCCGAGGAGGAAGACCGGGTTCTGGATCACGTCGTTGATGTCGCGCATCACCTCGACGTAGACCCGGTCGTCGCTGCGGGCCAGGGCCGGCATCACGCAGCACGCGAAGATGTAGTAGACCCCGGCGATCAGGCCCATGGCGACCGTGGCCGCCCCCAGTACGAGTCCCGTGCTCCTGCTGTGGGTTGTCATGGTCCCCAGTCAACGGACGGCGCCCGGCCCGGGACATCGCCGAGACGCGCACCCGCATAAGCGGCCGTCCACCGGCCGCCCGTACGAGGGGTTCCGGCCGCGCGAACGGGCATGCACTGTAGAGGGATCGGTTCTCCCCTCCTCTCGGGTCCCCTAGCCAGGCGGTGACAGGCACATGGCACTGGGTACGGCCACGGTCGCGTACGAGTTGCGGTTCGACGCCGGGCGGATCTGCCTGGACCTGCTCGCGACCACCCATCCCGAGGAACGGTTCGACTCCCTCGAGGTGCTGCGGGCCTGGATCACCGCGGCCGGCCTCGCCCCGCCCGGCACACCGCTGGTCCACGCGGACACGTCCTGGCTGGTGGGCTTCCGCGAACTGCGCGGACACGTGGGCGAGTTGATCCGCGCCCGGCTCGGGGCCGAACGCCGCCCCGCCTGCGACATCGCACTCGCCCGGGTCAACGAGGCCGCCCGGGTCGCCCCGCCCGCCCCGCGGGCCGTACGCGCCCAGGACGGCTCCCTCGTACGGGAGCTGGACGCGCCGCCCGAGTGCGCGCAGCTGCTCGGGGCGATCGCCCGGGACGTCGTGGAACTGCTCACCGACCCCGTCGCGCGGGCCGGTCTGCGGCAGTGCGAGGGCGACAACTGCCCGATCGTCTACGTGGATTCGTCCCGGGGACGCAGGAGGCGCTGGTGCTCCAGTGAGGTCTGCGGGAACCGCGAGAGAGTGGCCCGGCACCGCCGGAGGGCCGCTCTGGCGCGAGCGTGATGCCCTGTATGCCGCTTCTGTGGCATTTCTGTGTGACGCTGGTCGAAGTGATTTCGATTACACACCGTTTGCCTCAGGCGTGACATCGGCACCGGCCCGGATCTTGCCAGTGTGACGGAAATGTAAAGATCGCGCGGGGGGAATGTGGTCGCATGTCCCCCTCGTCACGTCACGCCGCAGAAAACTGTCACCCCACTTTGAACAGGCCGCGGTCCGCTTGCGTACGTGTGGGCGAGCGACCGGCTGGGGGAACCCCCGGACATCGGAGGTGGGCGTGCGCAAGGATTCCGTCGTGGCCAATGAACGTGGATCGAGGGCCCGACATCGCATGTCCCAGCCCTCGGAACCAGATGAGGAGCTGATGCGTGCCCTGTATCGAGAGCACGCCGGACCTCTCCTTGCGTACGTCCTCCGGCTCGTGGCCGGAGACCGGCAACGCGCCGAGGACGTGGTTCAGGAGACGCTAATCCGTGCCTGGAAGAACGCCGGTCAGCTCAATCGAGCGACCGGATCGGTACGCCCCTGGCTGGTGACGGTCGCGCGCCGCATCGTCATCGACGGCCACCGCAGCCGGCAGGCCCGGCCGCAGGAGGTCGATCCGTCGCCGCTGGAGGTCATCCCCGCGGAGGACGAGATCGACAAGGCGCTGTGGTTGATGACGCTGTCGGACGCGCTGGACGACCTGACCCCGGCCCACCGGGAGGTGCTCGTCGAGACGTATTTCAAGGGGCGTACCGTCAATGAGGCGGCTGAGACGCTGGGCATCCCCAGTGGCACGGTGCGGTCTCGGGTGTTCTACGCCCTGCGGTCGATGAAGCTGGCACTGGAGGAGCGGGGGGTGACGGCGTGATGAGTGTTTACGGGGGTAACCAGGGATTCGGCACAGGTGGTTCGGGTATGTCTGGCTCCATGATGGGATCTCCGGGCCCGAGCGAGCACGAAACGGTCGGCGCCTACGCTCTCGGCATCCTGGACGACGCCGAGGCCACGGCCTTCGAGGCACACCTCGCCACCTGCGAATGGTGCGCCCAGCAGCTCGACGAGCTGGCCGGGATGGAGCCCATGCTGGCCGCGCTCGCGGACCTGCCGGGTACCGGCTCGCCCGCGATCGGCGAGTCGCTCTCCGCGCGGCCCGGCCCACGGCTCGCGGAGAAGCTCGTCGACGAGGTATCCGAGCGCCGGGCGCGCAAGCGCCGCAAGAGCTTCTACCTCGTGGCGGCCGCGGCCGCGCTGATCATCGGCGGACCGCTGACGGTCATGGCGGCGAGCGGCGGCAACGACTCCGGCACCCAGGCCACCCCGCTGGCGGCAGGCGCCAAGGCGGCGTTCGGCACCATCTCCGACAAGGTGACGGCGACCGACACCTCCACCAAGGTCAAGGCGACCGTGGCGATGGAGAAGAAGGACTGGGGCACCTGGGGCGTCGTCGAGCTCAGCAACGTCAAGGGCCCGCTGAAGTGCTCGCTCATCGCCGTCGGCAAGAACGGCGAGCGCGAGACGATGTCCTCCTGGTCCGTCCCGAAGTGGGGCTACGGCATCCCGAACGCCAAGGCGCCCGAGGCCAAGCTGCCCCTCTACGCCCAGGGCGGCGCCGCCTTCCAGCCCAACGAGATCGACCACTTCGAGGTCATGACCTTCGACGGCAAGAAGCTCGTGCAGATCGACGCGTAGCCTACGTAGCTTTGCCGGGTCCCCTTCGCGTACGGTTGACGGCTGCCCAGCACGTCAGAAGGGGGCCCGGTGGCCGCTCAGGCTCAGCAGGAAACCGCGGTCGGCTCGGATCACGACTCTCGTCGCGACCGGGAGATCAGCGTCGAACAGGAGCACCTGGACCGGGTGTACCGACGCCTCGAGGAGAAGATCCACGAAGCCGAGTTCCTGATGAACGACGCGGCCCAGCGCGGCCAGGTCGGCACGCCCGGCGCCCTCGCCGAGCGGGACGCCCAGGTCTTCCGCGCCGGCGTCCACCTCAACCGGCTGAACAACGAGTTCGAGGACTTCCTCTTCGGCCGGATCGACCTGCTGCTCGGCAAGGACGGCAAGAAGGGGCCCGACGGCGCCTACACCGCGGTGGAACCCGCCGAGGGCGCCGTGCGCGAGGACGGCACGGCCGACATCGCCGAGACCCTGCACATCGGCCGGATCGGCGTCCTCGACTCCGAGTACGCGCCGCTCGTCATCGACTGGCGGGCGCCCGCGGCCGCCCCCTTCTACCGCTCCACCCCCGTCGACCCCGGCCGGGTCGTGCGCCGCCGTGTCATCCGCTCCAAGGGCCGCAGGGTCCTCGGCGTCGAGGACGACCTGATGCGCCCCGAGCTCAAGGCCTTCCTGGGCGGCGACGAGCTGGCCGTGATCGGCGACGGCGCCCTGATGGCCGCGCTCGGCCAGGCCCGCAGCCACACCATGCGGGACATCGTTGCCTCCATCCAGGCCGAGCAGGACCTGGTCATCCGCGCCCCCGCCGCCTCCGTCACCCATGTCGAGGGCGGCCCCGGCACCGGCAAGACGGCCGTCGCCCTGCACCGCGCCGCCTACCTGCTCTACCAGGACCGGCGCCGCTACGCGGGCGGCATCCTCATCGTCTCCCCGACCCCGCTGCTGGTCGCGTACACCGAGGGCGTCCTGCCCTCCCTCGGCGAGGAGGGCCAGGTCGCCATCCGCGCGATCGGCTCGCTCGTCGACGGCGCCGAGGCCACGCTCTACGACTCCCCCTCCACCGCCCGCGCCAAGGGCTCGTACCGCATGCTCAAGGTGCTGCGGAAGGCGGCGCGGGGAGCGCTGGAGGCCGACGGCGTGCCGCAGCGGCTGCGCGTGGTCGCCTTCGGGCGCCGCCTGGAGCTGGAGCCGGAGGCGCTGGAACGGGTCCGCCGCGCCGCCCTCGGCGGCACCGCGCCGGTGAACCTGCTGCGCCCGCGCGCCCGCAAGCTGCTGCTCGACGCCCTGTGGGAGCAGTCGGGGGCGGCCGCCCGGCACACCGACCCGGAACTCGCCGCCGAACTGCGCTCCTCCTTCGACGAGGACGTCTCCTCCGAGGACCCCTTCGTCGAGTTCCTGGACGCCTGGTGGCCCGAGCTGACCCCCGCGGCGGTGCTGCGGGCGATGGCCGACGAGCGGCGCCTGGGCCGCTGGGCCCGCCGGATCCTGAACCCCGGTGAGGTCCGCCGCGTCGCCCGCTCGCTCCGGCGCGAGGGCCACTCGGTGCACGACATCGCCCTGCTCGACGAGCTCCAGGCGATCCTCGGCGTCCCGGCCCGCCCGAGGCGCAGACGCGAGCTGGACCCGCTGGAGCAGCTCACCGGCCTGGAGGAACTGATGCCGGTCCGCGAGGAGTCGCAGCGCGAGCGGGCCGAGCGGCTGGCGCAGGAGCGCACCGAGTACGCGCACGTCATCGTCGACGAGGCCCAGGACCTCACGCCGATGCAGTGGCGCATGGTCGGCCGCCGCGGCCGGCACGCCACCTGGACGGTCGTCGGCGACCCGGCCCAGTCCTCCTGGTCCGACGTAGACGAGGCGGCCGAGGCCCGCGACGAGGCCCTCGGCACCCGCCCCCGCCGCCGCTTCCAGCTGACGGTGAACTACCGCAACCCGGCCGAGATCGCCGAGCTGGCCGCCAAGGTGCTGGCTCTCGCCATGCCGGGCGCCGAGTCCCCGGCGGCCGTGCGGTCCACGGGTGTCCGCCCCCGCTTCACGGTCGTGGAGACATCCCTCGCCCGGACCGTCCGCCAGGAGGCCGCCCGGCTCCTCGACCGCGTCGACGGCACCGTCGGCGTCGTGGTCGCCATGCAGCGCCGGGAGGAGGCCGCCCGCTGGCTCGCCGGGCTCGACGACCGGGTGGTGGCCCTCGGCAGCCTGGAGGCGAAGGGCCTGGAGTACGACGCGACGGTCGTCGTCTCCCCGGCGGAGATCGCGGACGAGTCCCCGGCCGGCCTGCGGGTGCTCTACGTCGCGCTCACCCGCGCGACCCAGCAGCTGACGGTGGTGTCGGGAGAACGGGACCAGCCGGACGCGGACGGCGTGCCCGACCTGCTGCGCGATTGATGAGAACCGGATGAACTCCCGGCACGGGAATGGCCCTACGGGATCTGTTTGTTAGCCTGGGTGTGGCACCGGCTCGATCCAAGCCCCCGGGCCCAACCTTCGTCGCTACGAGCGACCACTTGCCGCGAGGCGAGCATGGCGGGTCGGTGCCACTCGAACTGCGGGAGGCCCGCGTCACGACGTGACGCGGGCCTCTTCCCGTCGTGAACAAAACGTTCGCAATCCGGGGTGACTAACGCCTACTCGACAGTAGGTGCGACCATCGGACGGCATATCCAGCGTCACGGTAAAAGCAGAGGAAGTCGGCCATGGCAACGGCGCCCAGCGTCTCCTACTCGATCACGGTCCGGTTGGAGGTGCCCGCGAGCGGCACCGCGGTCTCCCAGATCACCACCGCCGTGGAGTCCCACGGAGGCTCGGTGACCGGCCTCGACGTGACCGCCTCCGGCCACGAGAAGCTCCGTATCGACGTCACGATCGCGGCCAGTTCCACGGCCCACGCCGAGGAGATCGTCCAGCAGCTGCGCGGCATCGAGGGCGTCACCCTCGGCAAGGTGTCGGACCGTACGTTCCTGATGCACCTCGGCGGCAAGATCGAGATGGCGTCGAAGCACCCCATCCGCAACCGTGACGACCTGTCCATGGTCTACACGCCCGGTGTGGCCCGCGTGTGCATGGCGATCGCGGAGAACCCCGAGGACGCCCGCCGTCTGACCATCAAGCGCAACTCCGTTGCGGTCGTGACGGACGGCTCGGCGGTGCTGGGCCTGGGCAACATCGGACCGAAGGCCGCGCTGCCGGTCATGGAGGGCAAGGCCGCCCTCTTCAAGCGGTTCGCCGGCATCGACGCCTGGCCCCTCTGCCTGGACACCCAGGACTCCGACGCGATCGTCGAGATCGTCAAGGCGATCGCCCCGGGCTTCGCCGGCATCAACCTGGAGGACATCTCCGCGCCGCGCTGCTTCGAGATCGAGGCGCGGCTGCGTGAGGCCCTGGACATCCCGGTCTTCCACGACGACCAGCACGGCACCGCCATCGTCGTCCTCGCCGCCCTGACGAACGCGCTGCGCGTCACGGACAAGGCGATCGAGAACATCCGGGTCGTCATGTCCGGTGCCGGCGCGGCCGGTACGGCCATCCTGAAGCTGCTGCTCGCCGCGGGCGTGAAGAACGCCGTCGTGGCCGACATCCACGGCGTCGTGCACGCCGGCCGGGAGGACCTGCGCGCCGCCCCGGCCGACTCGCCGCTGCGCTGGATCGCCGACAACACCAACCCCGAGGGCCTCAGCGGCACGCTGAAGGAAGCGGTGCGCGGCGCCGACGTGTTCATCGGCGTCTCGGCCCCGAACGTGCTGGACGGCGACGACGTGGCCGCCATGGCGGACGGCGCCGTCGTGTTCGCGCTCGCGAACCCCGACCCGGAGGTGGACCCGGCAATCGCCCGTCAGACGGCGGCGGTTGTGGCCACCGGCCGCTCCGACTTCCCCAACCAGATCAACAACGTGCTGGTCTTCCCGGGTGTCTTCCGCGGCCTGCTGGACGCGCAGTCCCGCACGGTCAACACCGACATGATGCTCGCGGCCGCAACCGCGCTCGCGGACGTGGTGACCGAGGACGAGCTGAACCCGAACTACATCATCCCGAGCGTCTTCAACGACAAGGTCGCGGGCGCGGTGGCCGGTGCGGTGCGGGACGCCGCGAAGGCCGCGACGGGGGTGTGACCGCGGCGGCGGCGCGGATGTGCGCGGGTTGTGAGTATCGCCACGGCAAGGCCTTGCACCGGCGCGTCGTGGAACCAGGGCCCGCCGATCGCCGTTTATCGTGTCGGCCAGGCTCAAGCCCTCTTTTCGTGTGACTCCCAAGGGTGTTCTCACGACTCCTGCGGGTGCCGGATTGGCTTTCGCGCCGCAGGTGGGGGCAGGATGCGTCTCTGGGCGCGAGGGTCTGACGTCGGACCCGGGTCCGGGGCGTCACCGAGGACCCTGGCAGCATCGGCTTCACCGTGCCCACTCGCGGCTCCGCCGCGTGGCACGCCTCAACGGCAAGAAGAACACGGGAGTAACAACATGAACCGCAGTGAGCTGGTGGCCGCGCTGGCCGACCGCGCCGAGGTGACCCGCAAGGACGCCGACGCCGTGCTGGCCGCGTTCGCCGAGACCGTCGGCGAGATCGTCGCCAAGGGCGACGAGAAGGTCACCATCCCTGGCTTCCTGACCTTCGAGCGCACCCACCGTGCCGCTCGCACCGCCCGCAACCCGCAGACCGGCGACCCGATCCAGATCCCGGCCGGCTACAGCGTGAAGGTCTCCGCGGGCAGCAAGCTCAAGGAAGCCGCGAAGGGCAAGTAGGCGCTCCGCCTCCGGCGCAGTTCCCCGCGCCCCCTTCGGGGCGGCGCAGCACATGCCGATGGGACGGCCACCCGGACTCCGGGGGGCCGTCCCATCGGCGTAGGCGGGAGCGTGTCGCTCAGCCGAGCGCCTTGCCCGGGAGTTCGACCTTCGCACCGAGCTCGACCAGCTTCTCCATGAAGTTCTCGTAGCCGCGGTTGATGAGCTCGATGCCGTGGACCCGGGAGGTGCCCTGGGCCGCGAGGGCGGCGATGAGGTACGAGAAGCCGCCGCGCAGGTCGGGGATGACCAGGTCGGCGCCCTGGAGCTTGGTGGGACCCGAGACGACGGCCGAGTGCAGGAAGTTGCGCTGGCCGAAGCGGCAGTCGGAGCCGCCCAGGCACTCCCGGTACAGCTGGATGTGCGCACCCATCTGGTTGAGCGCGGAGGTGAAGCCGAGACGGGACTCGTAGACCGTCTCGTGGATGATGGACAGGCCCGTCGCCTGCGTGAGGGCGACCACCAGCGGCTGCTGCCAGTCCGTCTGGAAGCCCGGGTGCACGTCCGTCTCCAGCGCGATGGACTTCAACTGGCCGCCGGGGTGCCAGAACCGGATGCCCTGGTCGTCGATCTCGAAGGCGCCACCCACCTTCCGGTAGGTGTTGAGGAACGTCATCATCGAGCGCTGCTGGGCCCCGCGGACGTAGATGTTGCCCTCGGTCGCGAGCGCGGCGGACGCCCACGAGGCGGCCTCCAGGCGGTCGGAGAGGGCACGGTGGGTGTAACCGCCCAGTTTGTCCACGCCGGTGACCCGGATCGTGCGGTCGGTGTCCATCGCGATGATGGCGCCCATCTTCTGCAGGACGCAGATCAGGTCCTCGATCTCCGGCTCCACGGCCGCGTTCGAGAGCTCCGTGACACCTTCGGCCAGCACCGCGGTGAGCAGCACCTGCTCGGTCGCGCCGACGGACGGGTACGGCAGCCGGATCTTCGTGCCGCGCAGCCGCTGCGGCGCCTCCAGGTACTGGCCGTCCGCCCGCTTCTCGATCCGCGCGCCGAACTGCCGCAGCACGTCGAAGTGGAAGTCGATGGGCCGGCCGCCGATGTCGCAGCCGCCGAGGCCCGGGATGAACGCGTGCCCGAGGCGGTGCAGCAGCGGTCCGCAGAAGAGGATCGGGATGCGGCTCGAGCCCGCGTGGGCATCGATGTCAGCCACATTGGCGCTCTCGACGTGCGTCGGGTCCATCACCAGCTCGCCCGGCTCCTCACCCGGACGGACCGTCACACCGTGCAGCTGCAGGAGTCCGCGTACGACACGAACGTCTCGGATGTCCGGAACGTTGCGCAGCCGACTCGGTTCACTGCCCAGCAGGGCGGCGACCATGGCCTTCGGTACGAGGTTCTTCGCACCGCGGACACGGATCTCGCCCTCCAGCGGGGTTCCGCCGTGGACAAGCAGTACATCGTCAGAGCCGTTGACGGTCATGTATCTCGCGTTCCGATGAGTGGGACAGGGCCGGAAGGGAAAGGGTAATCGCCGCCCACCCCCCTTCTGTAAGCCCAAGGCCCGCCCAGCTACGTCATAGCTTCGTCACAACACGAACCGCTCCTGGCCGGGCACATGGGGTCACCGAGCCCCATTGTGCGCCGGGCATGCCTCATTCCGCCCACCCGTCTCCCGCCACCCCCCTCGACCGTGGCCTTACCAGGCCGCTCCTCCCCTTCATGGCTGCCGTCACCCTTCTTACCCGCATTGCCTCCCCGAGCCCCGGCAAGATGCGGGATCATGTCTGCCATGACCGAGGTGTCCTCGCTCACAGGGCGGTTGCTCGTGGCAACGCCCGCCCTGGCGGACCCGAACTTCGACCGTGCGGTGGTGCTCCTTCTCGACCACGACGAGGAGGGCTCCCTCGGTGTCGTCCTCAACCGCCCGACCCCGGTGGACGTCGGGGACATTCTGGAGGGCTGGGCGGACCTCGCCGGTGAGCCGGGCGTCGTCTTCCAGGGCGGCCCGGTCTCCCTGGACTCGGCGCTGGGGGTGGCGGTCATCCCCGGCGGGGCGAGCGCGGACGGAGCGCCGCTGGGCTGGCGCAGGGTGCACGGCGCGATCGGACTGGTCGACCTGGAGGCACCGCCGGAACTGCTCGCCTCGGCCCTCGGCTCCCTGCGGATCTTCGCCGGATACGCGGGCTGGGGACCCGGCCAGCTGGAGGACGAGCTGGTCGAGGGGGCGTGGTACGTCGTCGAGTCGGAGCCCGGCGACGTCTCGTCCCCGTCGCCGGAAAGACTCTGGCGCGAGGTCCTGCGCCGTCAGCGCAACGAGCTCGCGATGGTGGCCACGTACCCGGACGACCCATCGCTCAACTGATCCGGGTGACCTTCAGTACCCTTGGCACTTATGAGCACTCTTGAGCCCGAGCGCGGGACTGGTACGGGGACCCTCGTTGAGCCGACGCCACAGGTGTCCCACGGCGACGGCGACCACGAGCGCTTCGCCCACTACGTCCAGAAGGACAAGATCATGGCGAGCGCCCTCGACGGGACCCCCGTCGTGGCGCTGTGCGGCAAGGTGTGGGTGCCCGGCCGTGATCCGAAGAAGTACCCCGTGTGCCCCATGTGCAAGGAGATCTACGAGTCCATGGGCGCCGGCGGTGGCGACGACAAGGGCAAGGGCGGCGACAAGTAGTCCTGCTCGCTCCCTCCTGAGAGCCGCGAGGCCCTCGGGCGCGTTGTGACGCGCTTCGGGGGCCTTTGTGCTGCCCGGCGTTGCAGAGGGTGCGTCGGCCGGTCACGAAGTGGTTGAGACCTCTTGTGGTCATGTTCATGTGATCCCTAGCCTCCGTTGTGTTGTGCAGAGCGAAACCGTCATTGCATATGTTGCAACGCCTGCCCGGAGGGTCACTCCATGAAGCTGTCCCCGCGTCTCGCCGTCCTGCTCACGGCCCTGGCCGTCACCGCCTGTGCCCCCCAGACGTCCTCCAACTCCTCCTCCGAGAAGGACGAGAAGACCGGCACGCTGCGGGTCTGGCTCTTCCAGGAGGTCGGCAACGAGCCGAAGCAGAAGGCCGTCGACTCGGTGGTGGCCGCCTTCGAGAAGGCCCACCGGGGCACCGAGGTCCATGTCGAGTACATCCCGGTCGACACCCGGGCCCAGCGCGTCAAAGCCGCCTTCAACGACCCGAAGTCGGCCCCCGACGTGATGGAGTTCGGCAACACCGACACGGCCGGCTACGTGAAGGACGGCGGACTCCTCGACGTCACCGACGCGTTCGGCAGGTGGAGCGAGTCCAAGGACACCGACCCCACCGCGAAGACGTCCGTCACCGTCGACGGCAGGATGTACGGCTCGCCGTACTACGTCGGCGTCCGCGCCCTGTACTACCGCACGGACGTCTTCGAGCAGCTGGGGCTGCGGCCACCGAGGACCATGGACGAACTGGCCTCCGCGGCCCGCCGGATCCACGCCGCGAGGCCCGCTCTCTACGGCATCGCCGTCGGCGGCGCGTACACCTACGGCGCGATGCCCTTCGTCTGGGCCAACGGCGGCGAACTCGCCACCGGCAAGGGCGGTTCGTACGCCTCCGCCATCGACAGCCCGGCCGCGCGCAAGGGCATCAAGGCGTACACCTCGCTCTTCGGCGACACCAACTGCCCCGCGGCCAAGTGCGCGGGCATGGGCGGCAACGACACGGTCACCGCCTTCGCGGCCGGCAAGGCGGGCATGGCGATCGGCGGCGACTTCAGCCACGCCGCCGTCGAGGCCGGCAAGGTCAAGGGCAGGTACGCGGTCGTGCCGCTGCCGGGGGTGAAGGCCGGGTCGATCGCGCCCGCCTTCGCGGGCGGCAACAACATCGGCGTGCTCAAGAGCACCTCCCACCGCACCCTCGCCGTCGACCTGATGGAACAGCTCACCTCGAAGAAGACGCAGGCCGCGATGTTCGGCGCGATGGGCTTCCTGCCGACGTTCGGGGACGTCCGTGCGCGGGTGGCCGCGGAGCATCCGTACGTGAAGCCCTTCGCGCAGACCCTGTCCGCCGGGACCAAGTTCGTGCCGGCCTCGGCGGGGTGGTCCCAGATCGACTCCCAGCAGGTCCTGCCGACGATGCTGCAGGAGGTCATCAGCGGGAAGAAGGACGTGGGCGCCGCCGCCGAGGAGGCGGCGAAGAAGATGAACGACGCGTTCGGCTCCGCCGGATGACGGCGCCTGCCGGCCCGGGGGTCGCCGAGCGTCGGCGGGTGCGGGTCGCCGGTGGCCGGCCGCGCGCTTCCCCGCGCCCCTCGGGGGGCGGGGCTGTCCCCTGGCTCTATCTGGCGCCGGCGCTTGCCGTCCTCGGTGGGCTGCTGCTCTACCCGATCTACCAGCTCGGGCTGATCTCGTTCTTCCACTACACCCAGGCTCAGGTCAGCGGCGGCGAGCCGACCACCTTCGAGGGGTTCGGGAACTACGCGCGGCTGTTCTCCGACGGCGAGTTCTGGCGTGTGCTGCTGGCCACCGTGCTGTTCGCGGCGGCCTGCGTGGTGTCGACGCTCGCCGTCGGGTGCGCGCTCGCGGTGCTCCTCACCCGGGTGCGGGCGCTGCCCCGGCTGGCGCTGATGCTGGCCGCGCTGGGCGCGTGGGCGACCCCGGCCGTGACGGGTTCGACGGTCTGGCTGTTCCTCTTCGACCCCGACTTCGGGCCGGTCGACCGCGTTCTGGGGCTCGGCGACCACTCGTGGACCTACGGGCGGCTGAGCGCCTTCCTGCTCGTCCTGCTCGAAGTGGTCTGGTGCTCCTTCCCGTTCGTGATGGTCACCGTCTACGCCGGCATCCGCGCCGTACCGGCCGAGGTGCTGGAGGCCGCCGCGCTCGACGGCGCCTCGCAGTGGCGCATCTGGCGCTCGGTGCTCGCGCCGATGCTGCGCCCGATCCTGACCGTCGTCACCATCCAGTCGGTCATCTGGGACTTCAAGGTCTTCACGCAGATCTACGTCATGACGGGCGGCGGCGGCATCGCGGGCCAGAACCTGGTCCTGAACGTCTACGCCTACCAGCAGGCGTTCGCGTCCTCGCAGTACAGCCTGGGCTCGGCGATCGGCGTGGTGATGCTGCTGATCCTGCTCGCCGTGACGCTGGTCTACCTGCGGCTGCTGCGCCGCCAGGGGGAGGAGCTGTGAATCTTCCGCACGCGCGTGTGCGGCGCCCGGGGCGGCTCGCGGCGGAGGTGTCGGCGCTGCTGATCGCGGCCGTCGTCGCCTTCCCGCTGTACTGGATGGTCCTCAGCGCCTTCAAGCCGGCCGGGGAGATCGAGTCGACCGAGCCGCGGCCGTGGACCACGGCGCCGTCCCTGGATTCCTTCCGGCGGGTGTTCGGGCAGCAGGATTTCGGCCGGTATTTCGTCAACAGCCTGGTGGTGGCGGGCAGTGTCGTCCTCGTATCGGCGCTCATCGCCTTTCTCGCCGCGACCGCCGTGACCCGATTCCGCTTCCGCTTCCGGACCACCTTGCTGATCATGTTTCTGGTGGCCCAGATGGTGCCGGTGGAGGCGCTCACCATCCCCTTGTTCTTCCAGATGCGGGACTTCGGTCTGCTGAACACACTCGGCTCGCTGATCCTGCCGCACATCGCCTTCTCGCTGCCGTTCGCGATCTGGATGCTGCGGGGGTTTGTGAAGGCGGTCCCGGAGGCATTGGAGGAGGCCGCGTACATCGACGGCGCGAGCCGCGCGCGATTTCTGTGGCAGATCCTTTTCCCGCTCGTGCTGCCGGGGCTCGTGGCCACGAGCGTGTTCTCCTTCATCTCCGCCTGGAACGACTTCCTCTACGCCAAGTCCTTCATCATCAGCGACACTTCGCAGTCGACCCTGCCGATGGCGTTGCTGGTGTTCTACAAACCGGACGACCCGGACTGGGGAGGGGTCATGGCCGCCTCCACGGTGATGACGATTCCGGTGCTGGTGTTCTTCGTACTCGTACAGCGACGGCTGGTCTCCGGACTGGGCGGAGCGGTAAAGGACTGACGTGACTTCAGAGACGGAACTGGTTCCCGCGCCGAGCGGCATCGCGGAAGCTCTGCCCGGCGGGGGCGTGGGCCACGTCCTCGACGCCGGGACGGAGGTCGACGCGGGCCCCGGCACCGAGCGGGTCGCGCAGTGGCTGCGGGCCACCGTCGGCGCCGCGACCGGGCTGCCGCTGCGGCCCCACACCGACGGCGCGAGCCGCGTCGTGCTGCGCATCGACCCGCAGGAGGCCGACGGCCCGGAGGCCTACGACCTGGTCGTCGACGAGCGCCTGATCCGTCTTCGGGGCGCCGGCGAGGCCGGGCTGTTCTACGCCGCCCAGACCTTCCGCCAGCTCCTGGGCCCCGACGCCTTCCGCCGGGCCCCGGTCACCTCGAGGCGGAGGTGGGACGTGCCCGCGGTCGGCATCCGCGACGCGCCGCGCTTCCGCTGGCGCGGTCTCCTGCTCGACGTGGCCCGGCACTTCATGCCCAAGGAAGGCATCCTGCGCCAGCTCGACCTGATGGCCGCGCACAAACTCAACGTCCTCCACTTCCACTTGACGGACGACCAGGGCTGGCGCGTCGAGATCCGGCGGTATCCGAAGCTGACGGAGACCGGCTCCTGGCGGGCGCGCACCAAATT
This sequence comes from Streptomyces sp. NPDC101225, assembly GCF_044767585.1. NCBI lineage: Bacteria > Bacillati > Actinomycetota > Actinomycetes > Kitasatosporales > Streptomycetaceae > Streptomyces > Streptomyces sp. NPDC101225. Next base: position 367,397 of record NZ_JBIWOE010000002.1, on the reverse strand, counting down.
CGGCCACCGCGCCTCACCGCTGTGGGAGGACAAGCCGCACGGCGGCTTCTACACCCAGGACGACATCCGCGAGATCGTCGCCTACGCCGCCGAGCGGCATATCACCGTCGTCCCCGAAATCGACGTACCGGGACACTCGCAGGCCGCCATCGCCGCGTATCCCGAACTCGGCAACACCGACGTCGTCGACACCACCGCCCTCCCGGTCTGGGACACCTGGGGGATCTCCGCCAACGTACTCGCTCCCACCGACAACACCCTGCGCTTCTACGAGGGGGTGTTCGAGGAAGTGCTGGAGTTGTTCCCCTCGGAGTTCGTCCACGTGGGCGGCGACGAATGCCGCAAGGACCAGTGGCGCCGGTCCCCGGCCGCGCAGGCCCGTATCGAGGAACTCGGGCTGAGGGACGAGGACGCGTTGCAGTCCTGGTTCGTCGGGCACTTCGACACATGGCTGAGCGCGCGCGGGCGCAGGCTCATCGGCTGGGACGAAATCATCGAGGGCGGGCTCGCGAAGGGCGCGGCCGTGTCCTCGTGGCGGGGGTACGCGGGCGGGGTCGCCGCCGCGCGGGCGGGCCACGACGTCGTCATGTGCCCCGAACAGTACGTGTATCTGGACCACCGTCAGGCGGCGGGCGAGGAGGAGCCGGTGCCGATCGGCTTCGTCCGCACCCTGGAGGACGTCTACCGGTTCGAGCCGGTGCCCGCGCAGCTCACCGAGGACGAGGCCCGTCATGTGCTCGGCACACAGGCCAACGTGTGGACCGAGGTGATGGAGGACCAGGGGCGCGTGGACTACCAGACGTACCCGAGGCTCGCCGCCTTCGCGGAGGTGGCCTGGAGCGACCTGCCCGCCCCGGCCGAGCGGGACTTCGCCGGCTTCGAGCGGCGGATGTCCGCGCACTACCGGCGACTTGACGCCCTGGGAGTGGGCTACCGGCGGCCGGCCGGCCCGCTGCCGTGGCAGCGGCGCCCCGGCGTGCTCGGGCGGCCCATCGAGGGAGCGCCCCCGAACAGGTAGGCCCGCCCCCGAACACGTGAGGCAAAATCGTCGTAAGCATCACCGAAGAGTGCCAATCGGAACGCATCGGTGATGCTGGGCGAAAACGGTCCATCCCGCAGGTGAGGTGGGCGAATGCCTCCTAGTGGACCCCTGTCTTCGGCCCTTGCGAAGATGTGCCAGAGTTGCCACGTCCGCCCTGTCAGCACGTACCGTACGGCAGCACAGGTGGGACCAGGTGGGGCAGCGGGAAGGGGCAGCCGGTTTGACCACGCACGCACCGCAGGCGGCGCAGGCCGTCACGCTGCCCACGACGCTCGACGAGGCCGTGGCGGCGCTCACCGCCGTGCCCACCGCCGTGCCGGTGGCCGGCGGCACCGATCTCATGGCCGCCGTCAACTCCGGCCAGCTCCGGCCGTCCGCGCTGGTCGGGCTCGGCAGGATCAGCGAGATCCGCGGCTGGCAGTACCAGGACGGGCACGCCCTGCTGGGCGCCGGGCTCACGCACGCGCGCATGGGCCGCCCCGACTTCGCCGCCCTGATCCCGGCGCTCGCCGCCGCCGCGCGCGCGGCGGGTCCCCCGCAGATCCGCAACGCGGGCACCCTGGGCGGCAACATCGCCTCGGCCGCCCCCACCGGGGACGCCCTGCCGGTGCTGGCCGCCCTGGAGGCGACCCTGATCATCGCGGGCCCGGGCGGAGCCCGCCGAGAGCTCCCGGTCTCCCACCTGCTGGCCGGTGTGGACATGCTGCGCGGCGGCGAACTCATCGGGTACGTGCGCGTGCCCCTGCTGCACGCGCCGCAGGTCTTCCTGAAGGCGACCGGCCGGACCGGCCCGGGGCGCGCGGTCGCCTCCGTCGCGCTCGTCCTCGATCCCGCCCGGCGCGGAGTGCGGTGCGCCGTCGGCGCCATAGCGCCGATGCCGCTCAGGCCCCTGGACGCCGAGCAGTGGGTCGCCCGGCTCATCGACTGGGACAACGGCCGCACGATCGTGCCGGACGCGCTGAACGCCTTCGGGGAGTACGTCGCCGCGGCCTGCATCCCCGACTCCGTCCCCGAGGCGGACGGCACCGTCCAGCCGCTTCCGCCCGCCGTACTGCACCTGCGGCGCACCGTCGCCGCGCTGGCCCGACGAGCACTGGGGAGGGCGCTGTCGTGAGCGACGACCAGCACGGAGAGGGCACGCCCCGCAGCGGCGGCCGCTGGGACCCGCTGCCCCAGGGCGACTACGACGACGGCGCCACCGCCTTCGTGAAACTCCCGGAGGGCGGTATCGACGCCCTGCTGGCCGCCGAGGGCAGCCCGCTCGCCGCGCCCGGCCACGGCTACGTACCGCCGCCCATAACGCCCGACCCGGAGCCGGCCGCGGAGGCCGGCCCGAACGCCGCCGGCGCCTGGGGGGCGCCCGCCGACGGTGCCCGGTGGCCCGACCCGAACGCGGCCCCGCAGGAGGGCGCGGACGACCGGTTCTCGTACAACCCCGCGGCCACCCAGCAGTGGAACTTCGAGGAACCCGCGGGCCCCGGGGCGGGGTCCGCCCCCGGCCACGACGTGACCGGGCAGTGGTCGATCCCCGTCGCCGGAGGCGACCTTCCGGACGAATCGGGCGAGTTCACGACATCGTCCCTGGTGCAGCAGTGGGGCGGCACACCGCCCGCCACGCTTCCCGGCGGCGCCGCGGCCCCCTGGGCGACGGACGGCACGGGACAGCAGTGGGCCCCGCCGCAGTCCGAGGAGCAGGCCCCGCACGACGAGGGGTCCGGGCAGGCGCACGCGCCCGCCGAGCCTCCCGCGGACGCCGGCCACCCCTACGAGCGCCCCGCGGCGCACCCCGGCGGCCGCCCCGAGGAGCGCGCGCCGCGGCCCCCCGGCCCCGCCGAGCCGGACCCGGCCGCGCGCGAGGCGGACGGCGTGCCGGCGCACACCGCCGGGCAGTCCCGGGCGCGGGCCGCCGAGGACCACGCCCGCCCGCACACCGGCGGTCCCTACGCGGACGCGCCCCCCGACGGCCCCCACGCCGAGACGCCCGCCGAGGCCGCCCGGACCGCCGCACAGGACCCGCGCGGGCCCGGTGGGGCCGGTGAGGCCCCGGGGACGGACGAGGCCGCCCAGAGGCCCGTGGAGGCGCCTGAGGAGGCCGTGGAGCGGCGCGCGGAGCCCCCGGCGGACGCCGTTTCCGCGCCGGCCGCCCCCAACGCGCCCGAGTCCGACGGCAGTTCGGCAGGACCGCGGCCCGCCGGCGCGCCGGACGCCGAGGTCGAGGCGCCGCCGCCGTTCCCCGGCGAGGAGCACCCCCTCGCCTCCTACGTGCTGCGCGTCAACGACGTGGAGCGCCCCGTCTCGGACGCCTGGATCGGCGAGTCGCTGCTGTACGTGCTGCGCGAGCGGCTGGGTCTCGCGGGTGCCAAGGACGGCTGCTCGCAGGGCGAGTGCGGGGCGTGCAACGTGCAGGTCGACGGGCGGCTCGTGGCCTCCTGCCTGGTCCCCGCCGTGACCGCCGCCGGCAGCGAGGTCCGTACGGTCGAGGGGCTCGCCGTCGACGGGCAGCCCTCCGACGTGCAGCGCGCGCTCGCCCGGTGCGGCGCGGTGCAGTGCGGCTTCTGCGTGCCCGGCATGGCGATGACCGTGCACGACCTGCTGGAGGGCAACCCGGCGCCCACCCGGCTGGAGACCCGCCAGGCGCTGTGCGGCAACCTGTGCCGCTGCTCCGGCTACCGCGGCGTGGTGGAAGCCGTCCAGGAGGTCGTCGCCGAACGCGAGACGCTGTCCGCGGGCGACTCCGCCGAACAGGACGGCGAGGAGGCCCGTATCCCTCACCAGGCGGGCCCGGGAGCCGGCGGCGTCAACGCGTCGGCGTTCGAGTCACCCGGTGCCGAGGCGGCGCCGGGACCGCATGACCAGCCGTACGGCCAGGACGGAGGCCAGGCGTGAGCAACGAGACCGTGACGGCGAACGCCGCGACGGAGCCGGTACCCGCCCCCGAGTCGCTGCCGCACGGCCTCGGTGCCTCCCTGCCGGCCGCGGACACCCGCGCCAAGACCGAGGGCACGTTCCCGTACGCGGCCGACCTGTGGGCCGAGGGGCTGCTGTGGGCCGCCGTGCTGCGCTCCCCGCACCCGCACGCGCGCATCGTCTCCATCGACACCACCCACGCGCGCGAGATGCCCGGCGTACGGGCCGTCGTCACGCACGAGGACGTGCCGGGCGAGGCGCGGTACGGCCGCGGCAGCGCCGACCGGCCCGTGTTCGCCTCCGAGGTGGTGCGCCACCACGGCGAGCCCATCGCCGCCGTCGCCGCCGACCACCCCGACACCGCGCGGATGGCCGCCGCGGCCGTCATCGTCGAGTACGAGGTGCTCGACCCGGTGACCGACCCCGAGCAGGCCTTCGAGGCCGAGCCGCTGCACCCGGACGGCAACCTGATCCGGCACATCCCGCTGCGCCACGGCGACCCCGACGCGGCCGGCGACGTCGTCGTCGAGGGCCAGTACCGCATCGGCCGCCAGGACCCGGCCCCCATCGGTGCCGAGGCCGGCCTCGCCGTGCCCCGCCCCGACGGCGGCGTGGAGCTGTACCTGGCCTCCACCGACCCGCACGCCGACCGCGACACCGCCGCCGCCTGCTACGGCCTGGAACCCGAGCGCGTGAAGATCGTGGTCACCGGTGTGCCGGGCGCGACCGCCGACCGCGAGGACCGGGGCTTCCAGCTCCCGCTCGGCCTGCTCGCGCTCAGGACGGGCTGCCCGGTGAAGCTCACCGCGACGCGCGAGGAGTCCTTCCTCGGCCACACCCACCGGCATCCGACGCTCCTGCGCTACCGCCACCACGCCGACGCCGAGGGCAGGCTGGTGAAGGTCGAGGCGCAGATCCTGCTCGACGCGGGCGCCTACGCCGACACCTCCGCCGAGGCCCTGGCCGCCGCCGTGGCCTTCGCCTGCGGTCCCTACGTCGTGCCGAACGCCTTCATCGAGGGCTGGGCCGTACGCACCAACAACCCGCCCTCCGGCCATGTGCGCGGAGAGGGCGCGATGCAGGTCTGCGCCGCCTACGAGGCGCAGATGGACAAGCTGGCCAAGAAGCTGGGCGTCGATCCGGCGGACCTGCGCCTGCGCAACGCCATGGCGACCGGGGACGTCCTGCCGACGGGACAGACGGTGACCTGCCCGGCGCCGGTCGCCGAACTCCTCCAGGCGGTACGGGACTTCCCGCTGCCACCGCTGCCCAAGGACACTCCCGAGGACGAGTGGCTGCTGCCGGGCGGCCCCGAGGGCGCGGGTGAACCGGGCGCGGTGCGCCGGGGCGTGGGCTACGGCCTGGGCATGGTGCACATGCTCGGCACGGAGGGCGCCGACGAGGTCTCCACGGCGACGGTCAAGGTCCAGGACGGTGTGGCGACCGTGCTCTGCGCGGCCGTCGAGACCGGCCAGGGATTCACCACGCTGGCCCGCCAGATCGTCCAGGAGACCCTCGGCATCGACGAGGTGCACGTCGCGCCCGTCGACACCGACCAGCCGCCGGCCGGCGCGGGCTGCCGCGGCCGTCACACCTGGGTGTCGGGCGGGGCGGTGGAGCGCGCGGCGAAGATGGTCCGCACCCAGCTCCTGCAGCCCCTCGCCCACAAGTTCGGCATGTCGACGGAGCTGCTGCAGATCACCGACGGCAAGATCACGTCGTACGACGGCGTGCTGTCGACCACCGTCACCGAGGCGATGGACGGCAAGGAGCTGTGGGCGACCGCCCAGTGCCGCCCGCACCCCACCGAGCCGCTGAACGAGGCCGGCCAGGGCGACGCGTTCGTGGGCATGTCCTTCTGCGCGATCCGCGCGGTGGTGGACGTGGACATCGAACTCGGCTCGGTACGGGTCGTGGAGCTGGCGCTCGCGCAGGACGTCGGCCGGGTGCTCAACCCGGCCCAGCTGGCCGCCCGTATCGAGGCCGGCGTCACCCAGGGCGTGGGCATCGCGCTGACGGAGAACCTGCGCACCGCGCGCGGGCTGATCCGCCACCCGGACCTCACCGGCTATGCCCTCCCGACGGCCCTGGACGCACCGGACATCCGGATCGTCAAGCTCGTGGAGGAGCGTGACGTGGTGGCCCCCTTCGGCGCGAAGGCGGTGAGCGCGGTGCCGGTGGTCACCTCCCCGGCGGCGGTCGCCTCCGCGGTACGCGCCGCCACCGGACGCCCGGTCAACCGCCTCCCGATAAGGCCCCAGGCAGCGGTGGTGACGGACCGATGACCGACCCGGACGCCGGACCCGGCCCCGAGGAGCCCCGCTACGAACCCCCGCCCGGCATCGGCAAGTTGCTGATCTGGTTCCTGGTGTTCATGGTGGCGGCGCTGGCCGTCGTGCTGGGCGGCGTGTACTTCACCTAGGGGGTGTCGTTCGAAACGCGCTCCAGGGCCGTGCGGCGGTGCCGGTGATCCGTGCCGGGCGGGAACGGACGGGGCGGCGCCGGCGTCCTGTGATCCGGGAGCGTTGTCAGTGGCGAGGCGTAATGTTCCGGGCAGTGGGGACGGCTGCCCGGGTCGTACGGCGTCATGACGCGCGCCCGGCCGCGCCCCGCACGGGGACTGTGGGCAAGCACATGCGGGGGACGCGATGAGCACGACCGGTGCCGCCATGACGGCGATCACCCTGAGCGGTGACCAGCTCGATCCGTACGTCACGCACGGGCCGACGCGCCGCCGGCCGGCGGGGCCCGGACTGCCGGCCGGCTGCCACCTGCTCTCCTTCGAGGAGCGGTGCAGGGAGGGTCTGCGGACGGCCGGGGCCTCCACGGGCGACCCCGGCGGACGCCCGACGGCGAAGCTGCGGGACCGACTGGTCGTCGGCGCGCCGCTCGATCCGCGGGGCGCCACGGGGGAGCCGGTGCTGCTCGGCGCGACGGGCGCGGTGACGACGGCGTACTTCCTGTACGACCGCCCGGACCTGATGCACCGCCGGCCCCTCGCCCCGTCGCTCAGGACGCTGGTGCGGTTCGCCACGGCCGCGGACGCACTGGCCGGACTGCGGGCCCGGCTCGCCTCCTACGCCGGCCGCTGCGGCCCGAAGGCGGCGGCGGAGGCGGCCCGCCGGCTGCTGGCGGTCTTCGAGGCGGGCGCCGACGCCGAGGTCCCGCCGTTGTGGAAGGCGGCCGCACTGATCCGTCCGCTCGCACCGGTGCCGGGCCCGGGCGCCGCCTCCGGGCTCGCCCTGGACCTTCCCGCCCGGTTGCTGGACCGGGAGTTCGGCCCCGGCAGGATGTGGCGCTTCGAGGACGTCGACTTCCCCGCGACCCTCACCCACGAGCCGACCCGCCGCTTCCTGCGCGAGACGGGGCTGCCCGAGGACGCCACCCTCCTCGGCCTCGACACGGACGCACCCCTGCCGACGCTGGCCGAGCACTACGCCCACCAGGACCCCGACGGCCTCGACCCCACCCGGCTGCCGCGCCGGGCCTCGCACCTGATCCGGCTCGGCCGTGTCGCCGAGGGCGACAGCCTGGTCGTCGACGGCGAGACGGGCGAGGTCCTCAACTGGAGCGAGCCCGATGCCGCCCTGTTCCCGGTCAACAGGGACGTCTCCACGCTGGCCTGCACCCTCTGGCTCCTGCACCGCGAGGAGGCCGTGGACACGAACCTGCCGGGCGGGCGGAGCACCGACGCCCACGACCAGCCGGCCCTGACGGTGATCCGCACGCGGTCGTCGGCCGGCCCGACCGCCATGGCGGCGCCCCCGGCCCCCCGCTCCTGGACGAGGGCGCTCGTGGACGAGGGGTGCGGGGTGCGGTGACGGGGGCGGCTCACGCCCCGGAGCGCGTCATCCGGCCGCGGTGCCGTCGGCCTCCCAGCGCAGCAGATCGCCGGGCTGGCACTCGAGCACCTCGCAGAGGGCGGCGAGCGTGGCGAAGCGCACGGCCTTGGCGCGGCCGTTCTTGAGGACCGCCAGGTTGGCGGGCGTGATCCCGACGCGGTCCGCGAGCTCGCCCACGGACATCTTCCGCTTGGCCAGCATCACGTCGATGTCGACGGCGATCGGCATCAGATCACCTCGTCCAACTCGGCCTGCATCCGCGCCGCCTCGACATCGCGCGCGACGGCCTGGGCGAGCAGCATCCGCAGCACGAGCACGATGAGCGCGACCCCCAGGACGGCCACGCCGATCCCGGCCATGATGACGGTGACGCCCGGATCGTCCCGCTGGCCCGGCGCGTTGACGGCCGTGACCGCGAACCAGACCAGGGCGGCGCCCACGATCGCGCCGATCACCCCGTTCACGTAGCGGAAGGCGTCGTGGGAGAACACGGTTGCGCGCCGCACCATCGTCACCAGCCGCCAGACACAGACCAGCGCGACCTGGGCGCAGGCCATGCCCAGGATCGTGATCACCCGCAGCGAGGTCAGCGGCAGCGACCCGTCCTCCGGGTCCTTCCCGCCGGCCAGCGCCCAGACCATTCCCGCCTGCACGAACACGGTGCCGGCGAACACCACCACGAGCACGGCGCGCAGCGCACGCACAGCCAGCGTCCCCATGACTCTCCATTCCATCGAGTTGCGATGGAAATCTATCGAATATCGATAGGTTGGGCAAGGTGCGGGGCTCAAGACCCGCGCAGGGCCGCAACGGGTCGGCCGTACACCGTCGATGACGGGGCGTCGTGGTGTGAAGTATGTCGCACCCCGGTCCGGTCCGGCCCCGTCCGGGCGTGGGCGGTGGGAGCCGCCGGTAGGGTGGCCCGGTTGTCATACGTAGCCGACAGACCCCGTGAGCGAGAGCCCCCGTGGCCGGGAGAACTCTCGTCGTAACGAGCCGCCCGACCCCATATCCCCGGAGACCGTGACTACTGCCCGCCCGTCGCCCGCCACCACCCTCAACGGAGGGCCCTCCGGGCCCACGCCTATGTCTGCCAGCTCTGCCTCGCACTCCCACCATCTCTCTCCCGCCTTCCCCGGCCGCGCCCCCTGGGGCACCGCCGGCAAGCTGCGTGCCTGGCAGCAGGGGGCGATGGACACGTACATCCAGGAGCAGCCGCGTGACTTCCTCGCGGTCGCGACCCCCGGCGCCGGGAAGACGACCTTCGCGCTGACCCTCGCCTCCTGGCTGCTGCACCACCATGTCGTGCAGCAGGTGACCGTGGTCGCGCCGACCGAGCACCTGAAGAAGCAGTGGGCGGACGCGGCGGCGCGGATAGGGATCAAGCTCGACCCCGAGTACAGCGCCGGGCCCCTCGGCAAGGACTACCAGGGCGTCGCCGTCACCTACGCCGGCGTCGGCGTGCGGCCCATGCTGCACCGCAACCGCGTGGAACAGCGCAAGACCCTCGTCATCCTCGACGAGATCCACCACGCCGGTGACAGCAAGTCCTGGGGCGAGGCCTGCCTCGAAGCGTTCGAGCCGGCCACGCGGCGGCTCGCGCTCACCGGCACGCCGTTCCGCTCCGACACGAACCCCATCCCCTTCGTCGCGTACGAGGAGGGCAACGACGGCATCCGGCGCTCCGCCGCCGACTACACGTACGGCTACGGCAGCGCGCTGACCGACGGGGTCGTGCGCCCCGTCATCTTCCTCTCCTACAGCGGCAACATGCGCTGGCGCACCAAGGCCGGCGACGAGATCGCCGCCCGGCTGGGCGAGCCGATGACCAAGGACGCCGTCAGCCAGGCCTGGCGCACCGCGCTCGACCCGCGCGGCGAGTGGATGCCCAGCGTGCTGCGCGCCGCCGACCAGCGGCTGACCGAGGTCCGCAAGGGCATCCCGGACGCCGGTGCCCTGGTCATCGCCTCCGACCAGGACTCCGCCCGCGCCTACGCCAAGCTCATCCGCGAGATCACCGGCGACAGGGCGACCCTCGTCCTGTCCGACGACGCCGGCGCGTCCAAGCGGATCGACGACTTCAGCGGCAGTCACGACCGGTGGATGGTCGCGGTCCGGATGGTGTCGGAGGGCGTCGACGTGCCCCGGCTCGCGGTCGGCGTCTACGCCACCACCATCTCCACGCCCCTCTTCTTCGCCCAGGCCGTCGGCCGCTTCGTACGCTCCAGGCGCCGCGGCGAGACCGCCTCGGTCTTCCTCCCCACCGTCCCCGACCTGCTCACCTTCGCCAACGAGATGGAGGTCGAGCGCGACCACGCCCTCGACAGGCCGAAGAAGGAGGGCGAGGAGGACCCGTACGCCGAGTCCGAGCAGGAGATGGAGGAGGCGAACAAGGAGCAGGACGAGGACACCGGCGAGCAGGAGCAGTTCGCCTTCGAGGCGCTGGAGTCCGAGGCCGTCTTCGACCGGGTGCTCTACGACGGCGCCGAGTTCGGCATGCAGGCCCACCCGGGGAGCGAGGAGGAACAGGACTACCTCGGGATTCCCGGGCTGCTGGAACCCGACCAGGTGCAGTTGCTGCTGCAGAAGCGGCAGGCGCGGCAGATCGCGCACAGCCGCAAGAAGCCGGACGCGGAGGCCGACCTGCTCGAACTGCCCGCCGAGCGCCGGCCCGTCGTCTCGCACAGGGAGATGATGGAGCTCCGCAAGCAGCTCAACACGATGGTCGGCGCGTACGTCCACCAGAGCGGCAAGCCGCACGGGGTCATCCACACCGAGCTGCGGCGCACCTGCGGCGGACCGCCGAGCGCCGAGGCCACGGCGGGGCAGCTGAGGCAGCGGATCGCCAAGGTGCAGGAGTGGGCGACGCGGATGCGCTGACCCGGCGCACGCCTGGTCAGGGGGGCGCAGGATCCTGGTGCAGCCGCTTGTTGCGCCCTGTACGAATCACGACATACGGACGTAGTCCGTCCCTACCGGTGCCCGGATTCTGGACGGAGCCTTCCGCTGAGCGAACTCATTTCGCTACTGTCCCGCTACGCAAACGCCCCGTGGCAGAGCCGCCGCGGAGCGCAGCCGTGAAGCGACGCGGCTCGGTACAGGCCGGGCCGCCGGCCGATCGGCGGCCTCTGTGCGCGTCACTGACGGGACTCGGTGACGCACCGCCGCGTGGAGGTCCGCCGACCTCACCACTTGGAGGAGTGGGCGTCGTGACCGCGGAGACCTCTCAGACGCTCGACCGGGGACTGCGTGTCCTCAAGCTGCTGGCCGACACGGACCACGGGTTGACCGTCACCGAGCTTTCCCATCGACTGGGCGTGAACCGGACCGTGGTGTACCGGTTGCTCGCCACGCTCGAACAACATGCCCTTGTACGAAGGGACTTGGGCGGCCGTGCCCGGGTGGGACTCGGCGTGCTGCGACTGGGCCGCCAGGTGCATCCACTGGTGCGGGAGGCCGCTCTGCCGGCGCTTCGGTCGCTGGCCGAGGACATCGGGGCGACCGCGCATCTCACGCTCGTCGACGGCGCGGAAGCACTGGCCGTGGCCGTCGTCGAGCCGACCTGGACCGACTACCACGTGGCCTACCGGGCCGGGTTCCGGCATCCACTCGATCGGGGGGCCGCGGGCAAGGCGATCCTCGCCGCGCGGGCCAGGCCGGTGGAGGAGCCGGGCTACACCCTCACGCACGGGGAGCTGGAGGCGGGCGCCAGCGGGGCGGCCGCGCCGCTCTTGGGCGTCACGGGGGTCGAGGGCAGCGTCGGCGTGGTGATGCTCGCCGACGCGGTGCCCGAACGGGTGGGCCCCCGGGTGGTCGACGCCGCGAAGGAAGTCGCGGAGGCCCTGCGCTAGCACCCTGCCGGCGGTTCGGCCGCGGGGCCGGCGCGGTTCGGCCGTCAGCCGGCCGCGCTCGGCCGCACGCCGTCTGCGGGTGTCCCGCGGCCGGTCGCGGCCCCGCGTTCCGGGGGAGGGGCTCGGGCCGGTCCGGCAGCTCCCCCGAAGGGCCGTCCGGCGGCGAGACTGTACGGGAGTAGACCGGCACCTGGCCGGATGTCGCCGTCACGTTAGATTGATCCCGTGCTCTCACGCCTCACACGCCCCCAGGCCCTCGCCGTATACGCGCTGCCCGTCGTGGCCCTGATCGCCACGGCGGTGTTCGCGCCGCTGCCGTTCTCGCTGGCGCAGCCCGGTATGACGGCGAACGTGCTCGGGAAGAACGCGGGCACCCCGGTGATCACGATCTCGGGCGCGAAGACCCGCGCGACCAGCGGGCAGCTGCGGATGACGACGATCGAGGCGACCAGCCCGGACACACATGTGTCGCTGGGGGACGTGGTCAGCGCCTGGTTCGCCACCGACCGGGCCGTCCTGCCGCGCGACTCGGTCTATCCGAGCGGTGACACCACCCAGCAGATCGAGGAGCACAACCGCGCCCAGATGAAGGAGTCGCAGGACGCGGCGACGCAGGCCGCGCTGGACTATCTGCACCTCGGCTCCGACAAGATCAAGGTCACGCTGAAACTGGCGGACGTGGGCGGTCCGAGCGCCGGGCTGCTGTTCACGCTCGGCATCGTCGACAAGCTGGACGGCAACGGCAGCGGCGGCGACCTCACCGGCGGCCGTACCGTCGCCGGTACGGGCACCATCAGCGACGACGGGACGGTGGGCGCCGTCGGCGGGGTGGCGCTGAAGACGCAGGCGGCGCGCCGGGACGGGGCGACGGTGTTCCTGGTGCCGAAGGCGGAGTGCTCCGACGCCAAGTCCGAGCTGCCGAAGGGGCTGCGCCTGATCCCGGTGAAGACGCTGGACGGCGCGGTGAACGCCCTCGTCTCCCTGGAGACGGGCAAGGGCTCCGTCCCCTCCTGCTGAACGGCCCTCCTGTCGAACGGCCCTCCTGTCGAACGGCCCTCCTGCCGAACGGCCGGCCCTGCCGAACGGCCGGCTCAGCCGGACTTCACCAGCCCTTCCTGCTCCATCCAGTCCAGGGCCACCTGGTGCGGGTCCTGCCCGTCGACGTCGACCTTCGCGTTGAGCGTCTGCGCGACGTCGTTGTCGAGCTTCTTCGTGACGGGGTCGAGGACCTGGGCGATCGCCGGCCACTTCTTCAGCGTCTTCGTGTTGATCATCGGCGCGACGTTGTAGTTGGGGAAGAAGCTCTTGTCGTCCTCCATCACCACGAGGTTCATCGACTTGATGCGCCCGTCGGTGGTGAACACCTCGCCGTAGGTGCACTTCCCCTTCGCCACCTGGGTGTAGATGATCCCGGTGTCCATCTGCGTGATGTTCTTCGCCGGGATGCTCATCCCGTACGCCTTCTCCATGCCCGGCAGCCCGTCCGCGCGGTTGGCGAACTCGCCCTCCACGCAGAGGGTCACGGCACCGGGGTCCTTCTTGGCCAGCGCGGCCACGTCGGACAGCGTCTTCGTGCGGTACTTCTGGTAGTTGGCCCGGTTCATGGCCAGCGCGTAGGTGTTGTCGAGCTTGGACGGCGGCAGCCAGGTCACGCCGTTCTTCAGGTCGGCGGCGCGGACGGCCTCCCACTGCTTCTGCGGGTCGGGGATGGGCCTGCTGTTGCCGAGGTAGGTGATCCAGGCCGTGCCCGTGTACTCGTAGTCGGCGTCCGCGTCCCCGGACTTGACCGCCTCCCGGGAGCCGATGGACCCCTGGATGCCGGTGCGGTCCAGGACGTCGGCGCCGGCCGCCTGGAAGGCGATGCCCATGATCGCGCCGAGGATCAGCTGCTCGGTGAACTCCTTGGAGGTGACGGTCAGATGGGCGCCCTTGAGGGGCTCGCCCCTGCCGATCGTGCCGGGCCGCACCGAGTCGGTCATGGGGGAGCCGCTCTGCAGCCCGCAGCCGGACGCGGCCACCAGCACCCCGGCCAGCAGCAGGCGGCCCGTGGAGCGTCTCATGCCTCCACCTCCAGCCCGCGCGGCCGCAGCAGGAGTTCGGCCAGTGAGGCCAGCCAGTCGACCAGCAGCGCCAGGGCGACGGTGAGGATGGAGCCCAGCATCAGCACCGGCATGCGCTGGTTGGTGATGCCGGTGGTGATCAGCACCCCGAGGCCGCCGCCCCCGCCGAAGGTGGCCAGGGTCGAGGTGCCGACGTTCAGCACCAGGGCCGTACGGACACCGGCGAGGATCAGCGGTACGGCCAGCGGGAGTTCGACCCTGTTCAGCACGTCGAGCGCGGACATGCCGATGCCGCGGGCCGCCTCCAGCAGCGTCGGGTCGTTGGCCTTGAGGCCGGTGATGGTGTTGGACAGCACGGGCAGGATCGCGTAGACGATGATGCCGATCAATGCCGCCTTCGTGCCGGTGCCGAGCCAGATCACCAGCAGCGCCAGCAGGCCGAGCGCCGGGGTCGCCTGGCCCATGTTGGCGATCGTCATGGCCACCGGGGTCGCCTTCCGGAAGGCCTTGCGGGTGAGCAGGATGCCCAGCGGGATCGCGATGATCAGCACGAAGAACGTGGAGACCACGGTCAGCTTGACGGACTGCCACAGGGCCTTGGAGACCTGGCCGTTGGAGAGGGCGTTCTCGGAGATCGGGTCGAGGTCGGCCTGCCGGAACCACAACCAGGTGGCGAGCAGGACGGCGACGATCACCGTGGGCAGGAAGGTCAGCTTCCGCAGGCTGATGCGCGCCTTCGGTCGCTCCGGGGGAGGCGGCGCCTGTGTGCCGGCCTCCTCCCGCGCCTCCGGTTCGTCCAGCTCGGGGGTGGTCACGCCTTCACCACCCCTCCGGGGCCCTCCTGCTCGGCGTGGGTCTGGGCGGAGCGCGTCTCCTCCAGCTCGTGCTGGTGCTCCAGTGCCTCGAGCCGGTCGGCCTCCAGCAGTTCGTGCACGGAGTTCATCAGGGTCTCCATGTCGACGACGCCCTCGTAGGCGCCGCGCCGTCCGGTGACCGCGACGCGTCCGGCGTTGTCGGTCAGCACGGCCTCCAGCGCGTCGCGCAGGGTCGCGTCCCGGGTCACCGTGTCGCTGACCAGCGTGCCCGCCCGGGCGAGCGAGCCGCGGGCGCGCATCAGGTCGCCGCGCCTGAGCCACTTGTAGGGGCGGCGGCGCTTGTCGAGGAGCAGGATCTCGTTGGTGCCGCTGCCGCGGAGCCGGTTGAAGATCTCCTGGAGCGGGTCGTCGAGGGTGACGGTCGGGTAGTCGGTGATCTCGACGTCCCGTACGCGGGTGAGGTTCAGCCGCTTGAGGGCCGCTCCCGCGCCCACGAACCCGGACACGAAGTCGTCGGCCGGGTTGGTGAGGATGGCCTCCGGGGTGTCGAACTGGGCGATGTGCGAGCGCTCGCGCAGGACGGCGATCCGGTCGCCGAGCTTGATGGCCTCGTCGAAGTCGTGCGTGACGAACACGATCGTCTTGTGCAGCTCGTGCTGGAGCCGGATCAGCTCGTCCTGGAGGTGGTCGCGGGTGATCGGGTCGACCGCGCCGAAGGGCTCGTCCATCAGCAGTACCGGCGGATCGGCGGACAGCGCCCGCGCCACGCCCACGCGCTGCTGCTGGCCGCCCGACAGCTGGCGCGGGTAGCGCCCGTGGAACTCGCCCGGGTCGAGGCCGACGAGGTCCAGCAGCTCCTCCACCCGCGCCTTGGTACGGGCCTTCGGCCAGCCGATCATCTTCGGCACCAGGGCGATGTTCTGGGCGACGGTCATGTGCGGGAACAACCCGGCCGACTGGATGGCGTAGCCGATCTTGCGGCGCAGCTTCACCGGGTCCATGTCGGTGACGTCCTCGCCGCCGATGCGGATGCGGCCGCCGGTCGGCTCGATCAGCCGGTTGATCATCTTCAGGGTCGTCGACTTCCCGCAGCCGGACGGGCCGACGAGGATGACGATCTCGCCCGCCTTGATCTCCATGGAGACGTTGTCGACCGCGGGCGCGGGGTTGCCCGGGTACTGCTTGGAGAGGTTGTCGAGCTCGATCGTCGCCCCGGTGGCGGTCTGGCCGGCAGAGGTGTCAGGCACGGATCCCCCTAGAGATGGTCAGCCGTCCGATCAGGACGTAGGCGGCGTCGAACAGCAGCGCGAGGATGACGATCCCCAGCGTGCCCGCGAGGACCTGGTTGAGAGCGTTCTTGCTGCCCAGGGAGCCGATGCCGCGGAAGATCTCGTTGCCGAGGCCGGGCCCGGAGGCGTAGGCGGCGATCGCGGCGATGCCCATCAGCATCTGCGTGGAGATCCGGATGCCGGTCAGGATCGGCGGCCAGGCCAGCGGCAGCTCGATGCGCACCAGCCGCGCCGGCCGCGACATCCCGATGCCCCGCGCCGCGTCCACCAGGGAGGCGTCGACCCCGCGCAGCCCGACGATCGCGTTGCGCACGATGGGCAGCAGCCCGTACAGGGTCAGCGCGATGACCGTGGGCGCGACACCCAGGCCCACGAGCGGGATGAGCAGGCCGATCATGGCGAGCGACGGGATGGTCAGCAGGGTCGAGGTGGTCACGGTCGCGAGGCTCGCGGCCCACTCGGTGCGGTAGGTGACGATCCCGATCAGCACGCCGAGGACGGTCGCCACGACCATGCACTGGAAGACGGCGCTGGCGTGCTGGTAGGCGTCCGCGAGCAACTGCTGGTGACGGCTGCTCAGGTACTCCCAGAAGCTCACGTGCGCTCACCCCAGGATCGGCTAGGTCCGCTCCGGTTCCTCCGCCGCCTGCTCCACCAGCGGGATGATCCGCAGCGGCACGGGATTTTCCATGACGATGGCGGTGGCTGCCCGAACAATGCCATCAAAACCGACAACCCGGTCGATGACCCGCTGGAGATCGGCGTTGGAGCGGGCCACCAGGCGGCACAGCATGTCCCCGCTGCCGGTGGTGGTGTGCAGTTCCAGCACCTCGGGCACGGTCGCCAAGTGGGCGCGTACGTCCGGCCCTTGGCCCTGCCGGATCTGCAGGGTGGCGAAGGCCGTGACCGGGTATCCGAGAGCGGCCGGATCCACCTGGGGGCCGAAGCCGCGGATGACGCCATTCGACTGAAGCCGGTCCAGCCGGGCCTGCACCGTCCCGCGCGCCACTCCGAGCCGCCGGGACATCTCCAGCACCCCGATCCGCGGCTCCCGTGCCAGCAGCACGATGATCCGGCCGTCCAGCTGGTCGATCGCCACATCAGCCTCCCGATCGAGTGGTCATCCTGTACAGAAAGGCCGCGAATACGCGCCTTTGCCTGAGCAGATTGCCCAGCGATTTCGCAAACTATTGCGCACCTTGCGTACGGAGGCCAGGCTGCCGTCATGACGCAGACCACACACCACACTCCCGACACCGCCCGGCAGGCCGACCCCTTCCCGGTCAAGGGAATGGACGCGGTCGTCTTCGCCGTGGGCAACGCCAAGCAGGCGGCGCACTACTACTCCAGCGCCTTCGGCATGCAGCTGGTCGCCTACTCCGGACCGGAGAACGGCAGCCGCGAGACCGCGAGCTACGTCCTGGAGAACGGCTCCGCCCGTTTCGTGTTCACCTCGGTGATCAAGCCCGCCACCACCTGGGGCCACTTCCTGGCGCAGCACGTGGCCGAGCACGGCGACGGCGTCGTCGACCTCGCCATCGAGGTCCCGGACGCCCGGGCCGCCTACACCTACGCGATCGAGCACGGCGCCCGCTCGGTGGCCGAGCCGTACGAGATGAAGGACGAGCACGGCACGGTCGTCCTCGCCGCGATCGCCACCTACGGCGAGACCCGCCACACCCTCGTCGAGCGCTCCGGCTACGACGGCCCCTACCTCCCGGGCTTCGTCGCCGCGCGGCCGATCGTCGAGCCGCCCGCCCAGCGCACCTTCCAGGCGGTCGACCACTGCGTCGGCAACGTCGAGCTCGGGAGGATGAACGAGTGGGTCGGCTTCTACAACAAGGTCATGGGCTTCACGAACATGAAGGAGTTCGTGGGGGACGACATCGCCACCGAGTACAGCGCGCTGATGTCGAAGGTGGTCGCCGACGGCACGCTCAAGGTGAAGTTCCCGATCAACGAGCCCGCCGTCGCCAAGAAGAAGTCCCAGATCGACGAGTACCTGGAGTTCTACGGCGGCGCGGGCGTGCAGCACATCGCGCTCAACACCGGCGACATCGTGCAGACGGTCCGCACGATGCGCGCGGCCGGCGTGGAGTTCCTCAACACCCCCGACTCCTACTACGACACCCTCGGCGAGTGGGTCGGCGACACCCGTGTGCCCGTCGAGACGCTGCGCGAGCTGAAGATCCTGGCCGACCGCGACGAGGACGGCTACCTGCTGCAGATCTTCACCAAGCCGGTCCAGGACCGGCCGACGGTCTTCTTCGAGATCATCGAGCGGCACGGCTCGATGGGCTTCGGCAAGGGCAACTTCAAGGCCCTGTTCGAGGCGATCGAGCGGGAGCAGGAGAAGCGCGGCAACCTGTGAGGCCGGTGCGGAACCCGTGAGCCCGCAGAGCTTGCGGGCGGTGAAGGGACCTTGACAACGTCATGTCCTGTGGATGCCGCGAGGGCCTCCACAGGACCGTGGGGGAGCGGTGTCCGCTGCTATCGACCTCGCCGTACCGTCCGAGCGCTGGCTCTGGCGGAAGGCCACGCTCAAGGAGCCCACGGTGCTCCAGTCGTTCGCCTTCGACGAGCCGGCCAAGCGCCTCTACGTCCTTCAGGTCACGGCCACCGGTCACGCCGCCGGCGACCTGTGCCTCAACCAGCTGGACCACGAGGGCAGGCTGCTCGGCCACATGTATCTCAGGCGGTTCGGCCACGGCGTCAGCATCGGCGTCCAGCACGACGCCAAGGACGCCGGCACCTGGATCTGGACCGAGGCCGACGCCGCGAACGGCTTCGGCCAGGGCGTCGCCCGCTTCCACTTCAAGAACGGCGCCGTGCGCACCCGTTCGCAGGTCGCCGTCCGCCACCCGGTGCCCGACTCGATCAACAACCAGCCGTCGGTGTGCACGACGTCGCAGCGCATCGCCGTCCGCTACCGGGACCGGGCCAACACTCCGCGCTACCGCGTCTGGGACCTGGACGCCTTCGTGGCCGGCCACTACGGCGACCCGGTCGCGGACGTCGCCCAGGTGGGCGCGCACCCCGACCCGGCGGTCCCGTTCCAGGGATACGCCCTGCACGGCGACGTCATCTACCAGATCGCGGGCTCGGCCTACGACGCGCGGACCAATCCGGCGGCGGGGCGCGGCAACGCCTACCTCTCCAGCATCTCGCTGCCCGGCGGCGAACTCCTCCAGCAGGAGCGCACCGTGGCCGGGTACCAGCTCAGCCACCGCGAACCGGAGGGCGTGGCGGTGCGCGGCGGCGCGGACGCGAAGGTGTACTTCGGCCTGGCGTCGGGGGCGGTGGGGGCGCGCCGTTTCTCGATCCTCGTCAAGGACGACGTGGCGGCGGCCCGGCCGTAGGCTTGCCGCATGGCCAGGATCAACGACGTGGGCGGCTTCCAGGGCTTCGGCGCGATCGACATCCGGGACGACGCGGAACCCTTCCACGCGGACTGGGAGGCGCGCGTGGTCGGCCTCGTCAACGCCCTGCGCGCCCAGGGGATCTTCAACACCGACGAGTTCCGGGACGCGATCGAGTCGATGCCGCCGGCCCGGTATCTGTCGACGTCCTACTACGAGCGCTGGTTCCTCGCGGTGCGCACCCTGCTGGAGCGCAAGGGCGTGATCGAGCCGGGTGAGCTCGATGACTGACCGCTTCGCGCCGGGCACGCCCGTGCGCACCTACCGCCACGACCCGCCGCACCACACCCGTCTGCCGCGCTACGCCCGCGGCAAGCGGGGCGTCGTCGTCGAGCCGGAGGGCCCGGCCGAACTCGCCGACGTCAGCGCACAGGGCCGCGGGGACGCGCCGGTCGAGCAGATCTACGCGGTCCGGTTCGCGGCCCGCGACCTGTGGGGCGAGGGCGACCACCACGTCGTACTGGATCTGTGGGAAAGCTATCTCGAAGCGTACGAAGAGGATGCGGCCGATGAGCGGTGACCACGGGGACGCGACGATCGCGCGGCGGGTGCGGCGGCTGGAGACGCTCCTGGAGGAGAAGGGGGTGCTCTCCGGCGCCCGGCTGGACGAGATCATCGACGCCTCGCTGTCCGGGGCGTCGCCCGCGAACGGCGCGCGGGTCGTCGCCCGGGCGTGGACCGACGCGCGGTTCAGGGCGCGGCTGCTGGCGGACGGCACCGCGGCCGTGCGCGAACTCGGCTTCATGGAGGGCTCCTACCAGCGCCTGAGGGTGGTCGAGAACACGGAGACGACGCACAACGTCATCGTCTGCACCCTCTGCTCCTGCTATCCGCTGCGGCTGCTCGGCCCGTCCCCGAGCTGGTACAAGTCCGAGGCCTACCGCTCCCGCGTGGTGCGCGAACCCCGGGCCGTGCTGGCCGAGTTCGGCGTCGAGCTGCCCGCGGGCACGGAGATCACGGTGTGGGACTCCAGCGCCGAGACCCGCTACATGGTCCTGCCGCGCCGCCCCGGGGGCACGGACGGCCTGGCGGAGGAGCAACTGGCCGCCCTCGTCACCCGCAACGCCCTGATCGGCACCGCCGCGCTCTGACTCAACGGGGCTGCCGGTGGGCCTTGCCGTCCTCGTCGTCCCGGCCCGGCGTGCCCGTGGGAACCGGCTCGTCGGGCGGTTCGCCGAGCGCCGCGAGCGCCCGCCTGGCCGGCGGCACGGCGAGCGGCGAGAAGTACGGGTTGATCCGCAGCGCCTCCTGAAGGTGGCGCCGTGCGGGCGCGGTCAGATCCAGCCCCCGCTCGATCATGCCCCGGTGGTAGGAGTACGGGGCGCTGCGGACACCGCCCCCATGCGCCCGGTCCGTCGCGATCGTGGCGTACTTCAGCGCCTGCTTGTCGTCACCGGCCCGGTGCAGCGCCCACCCCAGCGCGTCGGCCACCTCGATCCCCGGCTGCCGCTGCCACTCCGCGCGCAGCCGGCGCACGGCGGTCCGCGCGTCGCCGTGGTCGGCCTCGAAGATCCCGAGCACCAGCTCGTCGTCCATCCCGCCCGCGGCGTCGTGCGCCGCCCGGGTGCGCAGCAGGTCGTACTCCACCCGGGCCGCCTGCGCCAGCCCGAGCGACTCGTACAGCTCGCCCAGTTCCAGCGCGTACCGGGGACACGGCTGCTTGTCGAGCGCCACCCGGTAGGCGTTCAGCGCCTCCGTGGTGCGGCCCAGCGCGGCCAGTGTCCGCCCCTGCCCGGCCTGTGCCGCCCGCTGGTCCGGGTCGAGACGCACCGCCGCCTGGAAGAGCCTGAGGGCCTCGGCCGGATCACCGCGCTCCCAGGCCAGCTGTCCGGCCCGCTCCAGATACGCCGCCTGCTCGGCGGGCTGGGCCGCGGCCGCCGCCGCGTCCGAGAGGGCGGCCGCCGCGTCCTCGCGGTAGCCCCGGTCGCGGTAGACGGCCGCGGCGACCCCCTGCACGGCCGCCCCGCCCTGCAGCTCCAGCAGCCGGTCCAGCGTCCGCTTGGCCGCCTTGTAGTCGCCGAGCCCGGTGTAGGCGTCGATCAGCGGCGGATAAGCCGTCCAGCGCCCGGCGTCGAGTTTCAGCGACGCCTCGCCCCAGGCCCGCGCCGTGCGGAAGTCCCTTCGGGCGTTCGCCAGGGCCGCCAGGCCGTCCAGCGCGGCCGCGTTCTTCTGCGGCCGCACGTTCAGCGAGGTGCGCAGGGCCTTCTCGGCCCGGGGGTAGTTCCCGGCGTCCGCCGTGCGCCGCCCCTGCTCGACGTAGGCCGCCCCGAGCACCGCCCACGACCGCGCGTCCCCGGGATGCGTGCGCAGCAGGGCCTCGCGCTCGCCGATCAGCGTCGCCAGCCCGGGCAGCGCGGCCGGCACGCCCGCGGTGACCGCCGTCAGCGCCTGTGCGCCCGGCGCCGGGGCGAGCGGCGGGCGCACGGCGGACCGCTGCCAGGGCCACAGCGCCAGCGCGCCGCCCAGCACGGCACACCCCATGACCGCGGCGACCAGCGCCCGCCGGCCTCTTCCGCCCCGCGCCCGCCCGGCGGTCTCCGCTTGCTTCTCCATGGCGATCACTGTGCGTCAGTACGACGAGCACATCCCGGCATACGTCCAGTGCCGTAGACGGGGTTCACACCGATGGCCCCGGGTGCGAACCTGTGATCATGAGCCGTATCCAAGCGCGTCGCGATGAGGACACAGCAGTGAACGGAAACCTCGTCGACCGGCTCCTGGCCGGTCTGCCCGCCGAGGCCGTCCTGACCGACCCGGACGTCACGGTCTCCTACGCCAACGACATGGCCAGCTTCTGCCCGGCCGGCGCTCCGGCCGTGGTCGTGCTGCCGCGCACGGCCGAGCAGGTGCAGCACGTCATGCGCGTCGCCACCGCACTGCGGGTGCCGGTCGTGCCGCAGGGCGCCCGGACCGGCCTGTCGGGCGGCGCCAACGCCTCCGACGGCTGCATCGTGCTGTCGCTGACGAAGATGGACAGGATCCTCGAGATCAACCCGGTCGACCGCATCGCCGTGGTCGAGCCGGGCGTCGTCAACGCCGCCCTCTCCCGCGCGGTCGGAGAGCACGGCCTGTACTACCCGCCGGACCCCTCCAGCTGGGAGATGTGCACCATCGGCGGCAACATCGGAACGGCCTCGGGCGGCCTGTGCTGCGTGAAGTACGGGGTCACCGCCGAGTACGTGCTCGGCCTGGAGGTGGTGCTGGCCGACGGGCGGCTGATGTCCACCGGACGCCGTACGGCCAAGGGCGTCGCCGGCTACGACCTCACCCGCCTCTTCGTCGGTTCCGAGGGCTCGCTCGGCATCGTCGTACGGGCGGTCCTGGCGCTCAGGCCGCAGCCGCCGCAGCAGCTGGTGCTGGCGGCCGAGTTCGCCTCGGGGGCGGCCGCTTGCGACGCGGTGTGCCGGATCATGGCGGGCGGCCATGTGCCGTCCCTGCTGGAGCTGATGGACCGTACGACGGTCAAGGCGGTCAACGACATGGCGCAGATGGGCCTGCCGGAGACCACCGAGGCCCTGCTGCTGGCCGCCTTCGACACCCCCGACCCGGGCGCCGACCTCGCCGCCGTCGGCGAGCTGTGCCGAGCGGCGGGCGCCACCCAGGTCGTCCCCGCCGACGACTTCGCCGAGTCCGAACTGCTGCTGCAGGCACGGCGGTTGTCGCTCACCGCGCTGGAGGCCGTCAGCGGCACCACGATGATCGACGACGTGTGCGTGCCCCGGTCCAGGCTCGGCGACATGCTCGAGGGCACCGAGCGGATCGCCGAGAAGTACCAGCTGACCATCGGGGTCGTCGCGCACGCGGGCGACGGCAACACGCACCCGACCGTCTGCTTCGACGCGGCCGACCCCGACGAGTCCCGGCGCGCCCGCGAGTCCTTCGACGAGATCATGGCCCTCGGTCTGGAGCTCGGCGGCACGATCACCGGCGAGCACGGCGTGGGCGTCCTGAAGAAGGAGTGGCTGGCGCGCGAGATCGGCCCGGTGGGGGTGGAGATGCAGCGGCAGATCAAGCGGGTCTTCGATCCGCTGGACATCCTGAACCCGGGCAAGCTGTTCTGATCCGGCCCCGCCGGGGTCACTGGGCGAGCAGCTGATCGAGCGCGTCGTCGATCCCCAGCTGCTCGCCCTCAGTCCCCGGGGGCACCACCCGCAGCGTCCGCTCCAGCCAGGCCGAGACCTGGGCGGCGGGTGCCTCCAGCAGGGCGTCACCGTCGGGTGAACTCAGCGCCATCAGGACGACGCTGCGGCCGTCCGACTTGGCCGGCCACACCCGCACGTCCCCGTGCCCGCACGGCCGGAACACCCCCTCCACCAGCAGGTCGCGGGAGAACGTCCAGAACACGGGGCTCTCGGAGTTGACGTGGAAGGCGACATGGACGGCGTACGGGTCGTCGGTGCGGTAGCTCAGCCGGGCCGGGACCGGGACGCTGCGCCCCGGGGACAGGATCAGTCTGAGTTCCAGCTCGCGTTCCACCACGGTGTAGTGCATGGCGTGCGGTTCCTCTCTCGGGCAGGTGTACGGGCCGCGCGGTGGGCCCGTACGAGGAGAGAGCGGGAGGCCGCCGGATCATTACGCGGGTCGCGGGAACTTTTTTCTCCGGGTCTGTGAAGGCCCTGCACGGGCTTGCCCGGAAAGGGGCGGGTCCGGCGGGACCGGCGGTGGGGGAGCAGCGGGTCTGGTAGATGTGGACCCCCCATATTCACCCCCGAGCAGATACGGGACGACGGACATGAGTGCCCCAACCCCGGCCCCCGGTGACCACAGGCCCCGCGAGGGGTACTACCCCGATCCGTCCATTCCTGGATATGTCCGGTACTGGAACGGCGCGGCCTGGGTACCGGGCACCAGCCGTCCGGCGCCGGCCGACGGCGAGTCGCTCGCGCCGCCGCCCGGTGCGCACCCGGCTCCGGTGGAGGAGACGGGACCGCACTTCTTCGACGAGGACCCCGAGCCCGGACCCACCCCGGCCGAGGCCCAGCACGGCGCCCGTCCCGAACCCGCCTCCGCCTGGGGCGCCGACGCCGCCCGCCAGTCCGGCTTCGGCGGTGACCAGGACCGCCGGGTGTCGTGG
This sequence comes from Streptomyces sp. NPDC101225, assembly GCF_044767585.1. Classification (NCBI taxonomy): domain Bacteria; kingdom Bacillati; phylum Actinomycetota; class Actinomycetes; order Kitasatosporales; family Streptomycetaceae; genus Streptomyces; species Streptomyces sp. NPDC101225. The sequence continues at coordinate 343,098 of NZ_JBIWOE010000002.1, read as the reverse complement.
GGCTCCCCGCCGGCCGCCGACCCGCGCGTGCCCGCCGCGCCTCCGTCCCGGCCGGACGGCCAGGCCGCGCGCACGGACGGCACGGCCACCATCCCGCCGGCCGGGCAGGACGCCGGTGACGTGGACTCGGGCGGCACGTTCGTCTTCCGCCGGCCGGCCGCGCCGTCCGCGGGGACGGGGGCCGCGGGAACCAGGGGCACGGACGCCCCCGGCATCCCCGGCCCCGGCGGCCCCGCGGGCGACGAGGGCACCATGACCTTCCGCGCGGTGGCCCCGCGCACGGGAGCGCAGGGCGGGGCGCAGACGGCGGACGCGCAGAAGCCCGGTTTCGGCGCGGGCAGGGCGGCGGCCGAGCGGGCCGCCGGTGCGCAGGCCCCCGCCGCCCCGCCCGCGCAGCCCGCATTCCCCGGCTCCCAGCAGGCCTCCCCGACCGTTCCGCCGCAGCCCGGCGGTGCCCGGCCCGCCGCGGCCGGCCGGCCGCCGGCCGCTCCGGCGCCCTCGGGGCAGCCGGCCCCGGCTCCCCTGACCAGCGGTCCCGGCGGCGGTCAGTCCTCCTGGGCGCAGCAGGTGCACCGGCTCGCGGGCGCCGAGGAGGAGCAGCCGGTCGCCCCCTGGAAGCCGCCCGTCGAGGACGTCTTCACGGCCGCCGCCCGCCGGCAGTCGGCGGCCCGTCCCGCGTCCCTCGGCAGGCGGCTGGCCGCCCGGCTGCTGGACACCGCCGTCCTCGCCGGCGTCACCGCCGTGGCCGCGGTTCCGCTGGGCACCAGGGCGCTCGACCACGTCGACGGGAAGATCGACGCGGCCAAGCTCTCCGGCCGGACCGTGACGGTCTGGCTGGTGGACGGCACGACCTCGGTGTACCTGGGCGCCGTGCTCGCCGTGCTGCTCCTCTTCGGCGTCCTCTACGAGGCGCTGCCGACCGCCCGATGGGGCCGCACCCTCGGCAAGAAGCTGCTCGGGCTCCAGGTGCGCGACATCGAGGGACACGAGCCCCCGTCGTTCGGCGCGGCGCTGCGCCGCTGGCTGGTGTACAGCGTGCCGGGGCTGCTGGTGGTGGGTGTCGTGGGCGTCGCCTGGTGCCTCGTCGACCGCCCCTGGCATCAGTGCTGGCACGACAAGGCGGCGGGTACGTTCGTCGCGGGATGACCGCGTACGGCGTACGCATCAGCTGATTCGGTACTCCGGACGGCCGTTTGCCGGATGCGGGGGGCGGAGGTTCGCGGTGCACTCGGGCCATGAGCACCGAACCGCCCCCGGGCTCCGGACAGCCGCCGGACGACGATCCGTTCAGGAAGCAGCCCCCGCCAGGCCAGGGGCCGGGTTCACCGTACGACGCCCCGGGAGGCGGCGGGCAGCCGCCACCGGGCGGCCAGCCGCCGCCCTACGGCGGTCCCTACGCCGCCGGTGACCCCCACGGCGGCGGCGCCTACCCCAACGACCCGCTCGCCGGCATGCCCCCGCTCGCCGACAGCGGCAGGCGCACGCTGGCCCGGATCGTCGACCTGATCCTGGTCGGCGTCGTCGTCTGGCTGCTCACCTGGCCGATGGGCGTGCACGAGTACACCGTGAACGGCAACAAGATCGAGTACGGCAAGTCCTTCGCGCAGTCCGTCGTCGCCGCCGTCCTCTACATGGCCTACGACACGTACCTGATCAGCAGGACGGGGCAGACGCTCGGCAAGAAGTGGCTGAACATGCGGGTGGCCAACCTCAACGACGGCTCCACGCCGTCCGTGCAGACCTCGATGGCCCGCGCGGCCGTGCTGTGGCTCCCCTTCGCCTTCTGCTGCGCCTGCATCTGGACCGCGATCTCGGGCGGCTGGAGCTTCTTCGACCGGCCCTACAAGCAGGGCCTGCACGACAAGGCCGCCAAGACGGTGGTGGTCAGCACCCGTTGACGCGGGCGCGCGGCAACTCCGGCCGGGGCGGCCTCAGGACGCGGCGCGTTCGTGGACCGGCCGGGACGCCGCCGTGCCGACCGCGGCCGGTACGGGCGTCTCCTGCTCGGCCGGCTGCTCCACCGCGACGACCCTGGACCTGGGCAGGGGCACGGTCATGGCGACCAGGAGGCCGAGGGCGAGTGCGGCGACGGCGATGACGGCGATCCCCACGCCCGAACTCGTCTGCGACAGCAGCAGCATGGCGAGCGTCGAGAAGATCACGGTGCACAAACCGTAGACGAGCTGGGCGGGCGTCGGACGAGGCATGGCAATCGTGTCCTCGGAAGTGGGGGTCCACGGGGGTGTCGGCCTGGCTTTCCGCCGTTTTCAAGGCTGTCCGCCAACCGACTCTAATCGCGTGTGTGCCCGAGCGGAACGAACAGTAAGCGTGACCTAACCAACAGTGCCGGTGCACAGGGGGCGCACGGAGTCATGGCGTCCACCACGTGGACGGCTGAACGCGCCGGTCGGGGCGTCCGTAAAGCGGACCACCCTTCCGCATAGTGCAGTTGTCCTGTTCAAGTCAAGGTCTGTCTTTTCTTACCGAACTCTAGTCAAATTGCGTCACTTGACTGGCCACCTTGACCAAGAGGAACTCAAGTGACCCATAGACCTTGGACGTTCAGAGCGACCGCGATCGGGGTCGCGCTCGCGGCGGCGACCGCCACCTTCTCGACGTTCTCCATGGCGCAGGCCGCCGAACCGGCCAAGACCGCCTCAGTCGACCGCCACGACCCGGCGGCGGTCGGGAAGATGCAGGAACACAACCTCGACGGCCCGCTCTCCAAGACGCAGCAGGCACAGCGTCAGGAGGCGCTGAACGAGGTCATATCCGGCCGGACCCAGGTCAAGGACCGGCACGGTTCGCAGGTCGTCCAGCTCAAGAGCAGGAAGGGCGACAGCAAGTACGTCGAACTGGGCCGGGAGAAGACCGACAAGATCTTCACCATCCTGGTGGAGTTCGGCGACCAGACGGACCCGAAGTACGGCGGCACGGCCGGCCCCGCGCACAACGAGATAGCCGAGCCCGACCGGACCGAGGACAACTCCACGGCCTGGCAGGCCGACTACAACCAGAAGCACTTCCAGGACCTCTACTTCGGCACCGGCAAGAACACCGAGTCGCTGAAGAAGTACTACGAGAAGCAGTCCTCGGGCCGCTACTCGGTCGACGGCGAGGTCACCGACTGGGTCAAGGTCCCCTACAACGAGGCCCGTTACGGCAACAACGCCTGCGGCGCCACCACCTGCTCCAGCGTCTGGAACCTGGTGCGCGACGGCCTGACCGCGTGGGTCGCCGACCAGAAGGCGGCCGGCAAGTCGGACGCCGCCATCAAGGCGGACCTCGCCCAGTACGACCAGTGGGACCGCTACGACTACGACGGCGACGGCAACTTCAACGAGCCGGACGGCTACGTCGACCACTTCCAGATCGTGCACGCCGGCGAGGACGAGTCCGCCGGCGGCGGCGCCCAGGGCACCGACGCGATCTGGGCCCACCGCTGGTACGCCTTCGGCACCGACGCCGGCTCCACCGGCCCCGAGGACAACAAGCTCGGCGGCACCCAGGTCGGCGACACCGGCATCTGGGTCGGCGACTACACGATGCAGCCGGAGAACGGCGGACTCGGCGTCTACGCCCACGAGTACGGCCACGACCTCGGCCTGCCGGACGAGTACGACACCAGCGGCGGGGACAACTCCACCGGTTTCTGGACCCTGATGTCCTCCGGCTCCTGGCTCGGCACCGGCAAGCAGGCCATCGGCGACCTGCCGGGCGACATGAACGCCTGGGACAAGCTCCAGCTCGGCTGGCTCAACTACGGCACGGCGACGGCCGGCAAGAAGTCGAAGCAGACGCTGGGCGTGGCCGAGTACAACACGAAGAACAAGCAGGGCCTGGTCGTCTCGCTGCCCGACAAGGCGGTCACCACGGAGGTCGTCACCCCCGCGCAGGGCTCGACCCAGTGGTGGAGCGGCAGCGGCGACGACCTGAAGAACACGCTGACCCGTGAGGTCGACCTGACCGGCAGGGCGTCGGCCACCCTCACGCTGGACGGCTGGTACGACATCGAGGCGGGCTACGACTACCTCTACACCGAGGTGTCCACGGACGGCGGCGCCAACTGGACCGCTCTGGACGGCACGGTGGACGGCCAGGCCATCCCGCGCGACGGCAGCGACAAGCCCGCCCTGACCGGCACGGTGGACGCGTACAAGAAGCTGTCGTACCCGCTGGACGCCTACGCGGGCCAGAAGGTCCAGCTGCGCTTCCGCTACCAGACCGACGGCGGCGTGGCGCAGAAGGGCTTCGCGGCCGACGAGATCACCGTGACCGCGGACGGCGCGACGGTCTTCTCCGACAACGCCGAGGCCGCGGACGCCGCTTGGACCGCGAACGGCTTCTCCCGGGTCGGCGCGTCCTTCACCAAGGACTACAAGCAGTACTACATCGCCGAGAACCGCCAGTACGTGTCGTACGACAAGACCCTGAAGACCGGCCCGTACAACTTCGGCTTCTCGACGACCCGTCCGGACTGGGTGGAGCACTTCCCGTACCAGAACGGCCTGTTGATCTGGAAGTGGGACACCTCCCAGCAGGACAACAACACCAGCCAGCACGCGGGCACGGGCCTGATCCTGCCGGTCGACTCGCACCCGAAGGCGCTCAAGTGGTCCGACGGCACGGTGATGCGCAACCGCATCCAGGCCTACGACTCGCCGTTCAGCTGGTACCCGACCGAGGGCATGACGCTGCACAAGGCGGACGTGGCCACCAAGATCAAGTGGTCGTTCGGGGTGCCGGTCTTCAACGACCACGCCAGCACCTACTACGACGCGTCGAACCCGACCGGCGGCGTCAAGGTCACTGACACCAACACGAAGATCAAGATCGTCCACGAGGCCTGGAACGGCTCGACGATCAAGGTCGAGGTCGGCCCCGCGGTGAGGTAATCGGTATCTCCGCAGGTCAGAGGCGTATCGGCGGCAACCCCCTGGCGGGTTGCCGCCGATCGTGTTTAGGTGCGTCCTGTGCTTCGCTTATTGACACCGACTCGCACGGGGGAGTGACCTGCATGGCCGCAGGAGGTTTCTGCAAGCTGCCGACCGGCAGCGTCGTGGTGGCTCTGAACCTGCCCAGACCCACCGCCGACGGCACGGACAGCGTCCGTGTCCTCGTCCACGCCCGCAACCGGGCGCGCGCCCTGACCAGGCTGCGCAACCTCGGCATGCGGGCGGTCTATCTGCGCGGCAACGCCGCCCCGCCCACCCCGGACGAGATCACCGCGGTCCTGCACCATCCCGACGGCCTGATATGGCGAACGGCCCCTGACAACGGTGTCGGGCCCGGACCCGAGCTCCCCCAGGAGCTGTGGCACCCCATCAGAGCCCTCCTGCGCCGCCCCACGGCCCCCGCCCGGGCGGCCGGCCTCCAGGGGGCCCCGGCCCGTTCCTGGGACGCGACAGGCGCCAGGTGACGCCAGGGCGGGAAGGGTCGGACACCCCCTGGGGCGTGTTGCGAAAGTCCCGCCCGGCGGGCGGACGACGCCACTTTCGCCACACGCCCTAGGCGACGACGGGCTTCCCGGTGAGCTCCACGCCCGCCTCGCGCATCTCCTCCAGCGCCCGCTCGGTGGTCTCCGCGGCCACCCCGGCGGTCAGCTCCAGCAGGACCTGGGTACGGAAGCCCTCCCGCACCCCGTCCAGCGCGGTGGCGCGCACGCAGTGGTCGGTGGCGATCCCGACGACGTCCACCTCGGTGACGTCCCGGGCGCGCAGCCAGTCGGCCAGCTTGACGCCGTTCTCGTCGGCCCCCTCGAAGCCGCTGTAGGCCGCCGCGTACGCCCCCTTGTCGAAGACGGCGTCGATCGCCCCGGAGACGACGGCGGGCGCGAAGTTCGGGTGGAAGCCGACCCCCTCGGTGCCCGCGACGCAGTGCGCGGGCCAGGAGCGGACGAAGTCGGGGTTGTCGGCGAAGTGGCCGCCGGGGGCGATGTGGTGGTCGCGGGTGGCCACCACGTGCTGGTAGCCGGAGCCGGCCGCCTGCCCGATCAGCTCGGTCACGGCGGCGGCCACGTCGGCACCGCCGGCCACGGCGAGGCTGCCCCCCTCGCAGAAGTCGTTCTGGACGTCGACGACGATCAAGGCGCGGCGCATGCGGGTGTCCTTCGACTGTGTGTGAGGTTCGAGCCTAGAGACTTCGTGGGCGGTGCGGGAGAGGGCGCGGGGGGTTGCCCGCCCGGCCACCCCCCTTCGGTCACTGGCTGTCAGCTACCCGAGCCGCGGGTCACGTACTCCGTCGGGATCACGGCTTCCCCCCGGGAGAGCTGGGTCGCGGAGAGCGGCAGGCCGGCCAGCGCGGTCACGTGCCGCTCGCGTACGACATCCAGCGGCTCGCGGAAGACCACGTCACCGCCCTTGATCAGCTCGATCAGCAGCTGCCGCTCGGCGAGCTCGGCCGGCACGCCGCCCGTGCCCACGACCTCGGCCTGCGCGACCCCCTCCGCGTCCAGTCGCCGCGCGGCCCACTTGCGGCCGCCGACGGAGGTCTTGCCCCCGCTGGACTTCTTGGCCACCGGCACCAGCGGTGCCTGCGGGGCGTCGGACTCCGCGCGGGCCACCAGCTTGTAGACCATCGAGGCCGTCGGGTGCCCGGAACCGGTCACCAGCTGGGTGCCGACGCCGTACGCGTCCACCGGCGCCGCCGCCAGCGAGGCGATGGCGTACTCGTCCAGGTCCGAGGTGACGATGATCTTCGTCTCGGTGGCGCCCAGCTCGTCCAGCTGCTGGCGCACCCGGTGCGCGACCAGCAGCAGATCGCCGGAGTCGATGCGTACGGCGCCCAGCTCGGGCCCCGCGACCTCCACGGCCGTGCGGACGGCCTCGGCCACGTCGTAGGTGTCCACGAGCAGGGTGGTGCCCCGGCCGAGCGAGTCGACCTGGGCCTGGAAGGCGTCCCGCTCGTGGTCGTGCAGCAGCGTGAAGGCGTGCGCGGAGGTGCCGACGGTCGGGATGCCGTACCGGAAGCCGGCCGCCAGGTCGGAGGTGGAGGCGAACCCGCCGATGTAGGCGGCACGCGAGGCGGCGACGGCGGCCAGCTCGTGGGTGCGGCGGGCGCCCATCTCGATCAGCGGGCGGGCGCCCGCGGCCGAGGACATCCGGGAGGCGGCCGCGGCGATCGCGGAGTCGTGGTTGAGGATCGACAGGATCACGGTCTCCAGCAGCACGCACTCGGCGAACGAGCCCTCGACGCGCATGATCGGCGACCCGGGGAAGTACACCTCGCCCTCGGGGTATCCCCACACGTCGCCGCCGAACCGGTAGCCGGCCAGCCATTCGAGCGTCGCCTCGTCGACGATGTGCCGCTCCTGGAGGAAGCCGAGGACGCCCGCGTCGAAGCGGAAGTTCTCCACGGCGTCCAGGACGCGTCCGGTGCCCGCCACCACGCCGTAGCGCCGCCCGTCGGGCAGCCGCCGGGTGAAGACCTCGAAGACGCTGCGCCGCTCGGCGGTCCCGGCCCTGAGGGCGGCCTGCAGCATCGTGAGCTCGTACTGATCCGTGAAGAGCGCCGTCGAGGGAACGTCCACCGGCAGCCCTAGGTCCGCTGTGTTCATGGCAACAGATGCTACCGCACTTCGCGTCAGTGTGACGATTTGTGGGGGCCATGGCAGCATGGGCAGTGTGACGTCACCCGCTCCCCTTGAGATCGAACGGACCGAATCGGCGGAGGAGGTCTCCGCCGTACCCGAGCCGGACGTCCCCTGGGTCACGATCGTCCACAACGACCCGGTCAACCTCATGAGCTACGTGACGTACGTCTTCCAGACGTACTTCGGCTACTCCAAGGACAAGGCCACCAAGCTCATGCTCGACGTCCACCACAAGGGCCGGGCGGTCGTCTCCAGCGGCTCTCGCGAGGAGATGGAACGCGACGTGCAGGCCATGCACGGTTACGGTCTGTGGGCCACCCTCCAGCAGGACCGGAAGTAGCGAACCCACTCCATGCCAGGACACTTCGAACCGCTCCCCGGCGGCGGCGCGGCCGTCGCCCTCGACGACGTCGAGATCTCCATCATCCGGTCGCTGGCCGTGCAGCTCCTGGAGCTCGTCGGGCCGGGCCCCGGTGAGGACGCGCCCGACGACCCGCTGGCCGAGCTCTTCGCCGAGGGCCCCAGCGAGCCTCCCGCCGACCCGGTGCTGCGGCGCCTGTTCCCGGACGCCTACACCGATCCGGAGGGCCCGCCCGCCCGTCCGCAGGACGCGGAGGAACAGCGGGCGTACTCCGCCGAGTTCCGCCGCTACACCGAGAACGACCTGCGGGCCGGCAAGCGCGAGAACGCGCTCGCGGTCGTCCGCTCCCTGGACGCGCTGACCCCGGCGGCCGACGGCGGGGCGGTCCTCACGCTCTCGGCCGAGGAGTCCCGGCAGTGGCTGAGCTCCCTCAACGACCTGCGCCTGGCGATCGGCTCCCGGCTGGAGATCACCGACGAGGACGACACCGACCTCCTCTACCGGCTCCCCGACGAGGACCCGCGCAAGCCGATGGTGATGGCGTACCTGTGGCTGGGCGGCCTCCAGGAGACGCTCGTCTCGACGCTGATGTCCTGACCCGCCGCGCTGCTCGCGCTCCCTCGCACCGCCCTGACCTGCCGCGATCCCTCATTCGCGGCGGTCCGGCGTTCGCTCAGAGGACGCTCAAATCCGGATAACGATCACGTCACCGCGGCGGCCTCCTATGCTCCGCCCGGCGGCCTTTGTCCGCTTCTTCCTGTGCCCTGCGCCACATGTCACAGCGGTGATCCTCGGTGCGGCCGTGATAGATCTTCACGACCGCCCGGCGAACACCACCCATGTTCGGCCGGGTGCGCCACCGAGCCGGCGGATCGCCGGCCAGGCACGGGCGGGTCCGCGAAACCCGCCCAGCTCCAGCAATCCGGGGGGATCGAGACCCGATCCGAGGCCGACGAGAGGCCCGGGTCGGCATGGAGAAAGGCGCACCACACATGACCTCCGCCCAGGTCGAGCACGAGGAGGCCCCGCAGCGGGCCGAAGAGGGATACGAGCGCGGACTCGGCAGCCGCCAGGTCCAGATGATCGCCATCGGCGGCGCCGTCGGCGTCGGCCTCTTCCTGGGAGCCGGGGCGAACATCGCCAAGGCCGGTCCCAGCCTCATCTTCATGTACGCCCTCGCGGGCGTGATCATCTTCTTCATCATGCGGGCGCTCGGCGAGCTGCTCCTGTACCGCCCGGTGTCGGGCTCCTTCGCGGAGTACTCCCGCGAGTTCCTCGGCCCGTTCTTCGGCTACTTCACCGCCTGGACGTACTGGCTGATGTGGGTGGTGACGGGCATGGCCGAGCTGACGGCCGCCGCCATCTACGTCAACTACTGGTTCCCGTCCGTCCCGCAGTGGGTCACCGCCCTGGTCTTCCTGGTGGTGCTCTTCGGCGTCAACCTGATCTCCGTGAAGCTCTTCGGCGAGCTGGAGTTCTGGTTCTCGATGGTCAAGGTCACGGCGCTGATCGGCATGATCGTCATCGGCCTGGGCGTGCTCACCTTCGGCTTCAGCGCCGCCGGTGGCACCGCCTCCGTCGCCAACCTCTGGCAGTTCGACGGCTTCTTCCCCAAGGGCGTCGGATCGTCCCTGATGACGCTCCAGGGCGTCATGTTCGCCTACCTCGCCGTCGAGCTGGTCGGTGTCACGGCCGGTGAGTCCGAGAACCCGGAGAAGACCCTCCCCAAGGCGATCAACACCCTTCCCTGGCGCATCGCGCTGTTCTACGTCGGCGCCCTCACCGTCATCCTGTGCGTGGTGAAGTGGACCGAGTTCGCGGCGGGCGTCAGCCCCTTCGTGAAGGCGTTCGCGGTGATCGGCATCCCGGCCGGCGCGGGCCTCGTCAACTTCGTCGTGCTGACCGCGGCCCTGTCCTCCTGCAACTCCGGGATGTACTCCACGGGCCGCATGCTGCGCACGCTGGCCGACAACGGCGAGGCCCCGAGGGCCTTCCGGAAGCTGTCGGCCTCCAGGACCCCGGCGCTCGGCATCACCGTGTCGGTGCTCTTCATGGGCATCGGCGTGGTCCTGAACTACGTGGTCCCGGAGAAGGCCTTCGGCTACGTCACCTCGGTGGCCACCGCGGCCGGCATCTGGACCTGGCTGATGATCCTGGTCAGCCATGTCCGCTACCGCCGCGCGGTCGAGGCGGGCCGGCTGCCCGCCTCGTCCTTCCCGGCCCCGGGCGGCGCGGTGTGCTCGTACATCGCCATCGTGTTCCTGCTCTTCGTCACCGGCCTGATCGCCTACGACGCCGACTCCCGTGTCTGCCTGTACGTGATGGCCGGCTGGGCGGCCGCCCTCGGCATCGGCTGGGCGGTGCTGAAGGGCCGCAACCCGGAAGTGACACAGCGGCGCGAGCCGGCGCTGGAGAAGGTGGGCTGACACCCGCCCCCGTGCCTCCACCGCGGGACGCCGGCCACGGCGGACACTCGTGGCGTCCGCCGCGGCACCGCTCACGGCGTCCGGCATTCGGGCCGTCCCGTACCACGCCTCGGTACGGGACGGCCCTTCTGCATATCCTGGCGCACATGCTGACCATCACCCAGGCCCTCGTCGACCAGATCGTCGCGCACGCGCGCAAGGACCACCCCGACGAGGCGTGCGGCGTCGTCGCGGGCCCGGCGGGCTCCGACCGCCCCGAGCGCTTCATCCCGATGCTGAACGCCGCGATGTCGCCCACGTTCTACGAGTTCGACTCCGGCGACCTGCTCAAGCTCTACCGCGAGATGGACGACCGCGACGAGGAGCCGGTGATCGTCTACCACTCGCACACCGCGACCGAGGCCTACCCCTCGCGCACGGACATCTCCTACGCCAACGAGCCGGGCGCCCACTACGTGCTGGTCTCCACCGCCGACACCGACGGCCTGGGCGACTTCCAGTTCCGCTCGTTCCGGATCATGGAGGGCGAGGTCACGGAGGAGGAGGTCACGGTGGTGGAGGCATACTGATCTCGAACACTGGATGAAAATCGTCCGCCATCTGAGATCACACTCCGGGCGGCCGACCGGGAATCGATACGATGACCCCATGGTTCTGAACGACGTGAGCGAGAAGACGCCGGGCATGCTGCTCGTGGCGCGGCTGCACGTCGACCTGTGCAGGCTTGCCAGCGCCATCTGTTGACGCTGCCCTGCCGCCGTACGGCCGTGAGCCGCGGCACCGACGTACCACCCCGCACACTGCGCCGCCGCGCGCCCACAGACCCGACGTAATCACCGACAGGAGCCCGCAGTCATGGCCATCGAGGTCCGTATCCCGACCATCCTCCGCACCTACACCGAGGGCCGGAAGGCGGTGGAGGGCAACGGGGACACCCTCGCCGCGCTCTTCACCGACCTCGAGTCCCGGCACACGGGCATCCAGGCCCGCATCGTGGACAACGGCGAGCTGCGCCGCTTCGTCAACGTCTACCTGAACGACGAGGACGTCCGCTTCCTCGACGGCATCAACACCAAGGTCGCCGACGGCGACAACGTCACGATCCTGCCGGCCGTGGCCGGCGGCATGGCCTGATCCCGGATGCGTTACGACTCCCCGCTGGCCGCGGTGGGCAACACCCCTCTGGTGCGCCTGCCGCGGCTGTCGCCGTCCGCCGACGTCCGGATCTGGGCCAAGCTGGAGGACCGCAACCCCACCGGCTCGGTCAAGGACCGTCCCGCCCTGCACATGATCGAGCAGGCCGAGAAGGACGGCCGGCTGACCCCGGGCTGCACCATCCTGGAGCCGACCTCCGGCAACACCGGCATCTCCCTCGCCATGGCCGCGAAGCTCAAGGCCTACCGCATGGTGTGCGTGATGCCCGAGAACACCTCGCAGGAGCGCCGGGACCTGCTCGGCATGTGGGGCGCCGAGATCATCTCCAGCCCGGCCGCGGGCGGTTCCAACACCGCCGTGCGGGTCGCCAAGGAGCTCTCCGCGGAGCACCCGGACTGGGTGATGCTCTACCAGTACGGCAACCTCGACAACGCGGGCGCGCACTACGCGAGCACCGGCCCGGAGATCCTCGCCGACCTCCCCTCCATCACCCACTTCGTCGCGGGCCTCGGCACCACCGGCACCCTCATGGGCGTCGGCCGCTACCTGCGCGAGCACAAGCCGGACGTCAGGATCGTCGCCGCCGAACCGCGCTACGACGACCTGGTCTACGGCCTGCGCAACCTCGACGAGGGCTTCGTCCCCGAGCTCTACGACGCCTCCGTCCTCACCACCCGCTTCTCGGTCGGCTCCGCGGACGCGGTCACCCGCACCCGTGAACTGCTGCAGCAGGAGGGCATCTTCGCGGGCGTCTCCACCGGCGCGGCCCTGCACGCGGCGATCGGCGTCGGCAACAAGGCGCTGAAGGCGGGCGAGAGCGCGGACATCGTGTTCCTCGTGGCCGACGGCGGCTGGAAGTACCTGTCGACGGGCGTCTACACGGCGGCGACCACGGAGGAAGCGATCGAGACGCTGCACGGCCAGCTCTGGGCGTAGGCCCTCCCGCGCCCCCGCCGTCCTACGTCGCCAGGTGACGGACCTGGTCCCACAGGACCGGGTCCACCACACCCACCCGCCGGCGGAACTCCCACACCGGCACCTCACGCAGCTCGTCGGTCTCCAGGAAACTGGCACGCCCCTGCGCGTCGCCCACCGCGCCCGGGGGCAGCGGGATCACCCCGGACCGTTCGTCGTGGTACCTGCTGGTGATCTTCGCGACGGTCGCCCGTTCCCCGTGCACCACCAGCACCAGACAGGGCCGGTCCTTCGCGCCGGGTCCGTCCTCGTAGGGCACGTTCGCCCACCAGATCTCCGCGGGCCGCGGCCGTGAACGCGGCCGCCCGCCGGGCCGGCCCGGCGGCCGTGTCCGGCGTCCCGCGGGCCGCCGTCCCCGTCCCCAGCCGTCGACGAGCGTGGCGACCAGCGCGAGCAGCACCACCGCGGCGAGCGCGAGCCACCATGACGTGTCCATACGGAGACGGTACCGGCGCGCGATGAGCGCCGCGCGCCCTCTGTCGAACCCGTGCTCGCTCCCCGGCGCCCGCCCGGCCCCGGTTCCAGCCGAACCGGTGACACCACAGGTGAGTTCGCCCACAACAGCCCTTGCCGGAGGAGCGACCGGGCGTTTTGCGCCTTACGCTCGACGGACCGCACGACCCCCGTCTCCCGCCAGAAAAAGTTCCCGCCCGCGGAGGTTTCTGCTCCATGAAGCTCACCGTCGTCGGTTGCTCGGGGTCGTTCCCGTCCGCGGAATCGGCCTGCTCGAGCTACCTCGTAGAGGCCGACGGCTTCCGGCTGCTCCTCGACATGGGCAACGGTGCCCTTGGCGAGCTGCAGCGCCACTGCGGTCTTTACGACCTCGACGCGATCTTCCTCAGCCATCTGCACGCCGACCACTGCATCGACATGTGCGCCTACTTCGTGGCGCGCTACTACCGCCACGACGGCGGCCGCTGCGACCCGATCCCGGTCTACGGTCCCGAGGGCACCGAGCACCGCCTGACCACGGCGTACGCCGACACCCCCACCGCCTCCTCCATGAGCGAGGTCTTCGACTTCCACACGGTCAAGCCGTCCACCTTCGAGATCGGCCCGTTCACCGTGCACACGGAGCGCGTGGCCCATCCGGTGGAGGCGTACGGCATCCGGATCGAGCACGGCGGGTCGACCCTGACGTACTCCGGCGACACCGGGATCAGCCCCGCACTGGAGGAACTCGCCCGCGACGCCGACCTGTTCCTGTGCGAGGCGGCCTTCACGCACGGCAAGGAGAACATCCCGGACCTGCACCTCAACGGCCGCGAGGCGGGTGAGACGGCGGCCCGCGCCGGCGCGCGCCGCCTGGTCCTCACCCACATCCCCCCGTGGACCGACCCCCAGGCCAACCTCCGGGACGCCCGCGACGTCTTCACCGGGCCGGTGGAACTGGCGGCGCCGCGGCGCGCGTACGAGATCTGACGCTCCGCGCCCGAAGGCCCCGGCACCTTCTCGGTGCCGGGGCCTACGTCATGACCTGCGAGGGGGACTCACGCCTTGGTGAGGTCCTCGACCTCCTCGTCGGGCTCGCGGCCCGGGGTGGGGAGGTTGAACCGGGTGATGGCGAAGCGGAACAGGCCGTAGTAGACCGCGCCGAAGACGAGACCGATCGGGATGATCAGCCAGGGCTTGGTGGCGAGGTTCCAGTTCAGCGCGTAGTCGATGAAGCCCGCCGAGAAGGTGAAGCCCGCGTGCACGCCCAGCGCCCAGGTGATCGCCATCGACAGGGCCGTCAGCACCGCGTGGATCGCGTACAGCAGCGGGGCGATGAACATGAACGAGAACTCGATCGGCTCGGTGACACCGGTGACGAAGGAGGTCAGCGCGAGCGAGATCATCATGCCCATCACGGCCTTGCGGCGCTCGGGGCGGGCGGAGTGGGCGATGGCGAGCGCGGCGGCCGGCAGACCGAACATCATGATCGGGAAGAAGCCCGACATGAACTGTCCGGCGGTCGGGTCACCGGCGAAGAACCGGGTGAGGTCGCCGTGCACGACCTGGCCGGCCGAGTTCTTGAAGTCGCCGATCTGGAACCAGGAGACCGAGTTCACGAACTGGTGCATGCCGACCGGGATCAGCGCGCGGTTGATCAGGCCGAACAGGCCGGCGCCGAGCGCCCCGAGGCCGGTGATCCACTCGCCGAAGTGCGAGATGCCCTCACCGATCGGCTTCCAGACCAGGCCGAAGAAGACACCCATGGCCGTGCCGACGAACGCCATGATGATCGGCACCAGCCGGCGGCCGTTGAAGAAGCCGAGCCAGTCCACCAGCTTCTTGCGGTGGTAGCGCTGCCACAGCACCGCGGACAGCAGGCCCATCAGGATGCCGCCGAGCACACCGGGGTTGTTGTAGGTCGCGGCTATGTCCGCGCCCTTCATGACCTTGGCCTCGGTGACCGGGAACGCCTTGAGGACGTTGCTGTAGACCAGGAAGCCGACGAGCGCCGCGAGCGCCGTCGAGCCGTCCGACTTCTTGGCGAAGCCGATCGCGACGCCGATGCAGAACAGCATCGGCAGGTTGTCGAAGATCGCGCCACCAGCCGTGGCGAACACCGCCGTGACCTTGTCGGGCAGGTTCAGCTTGTCGTGGATGTCCTGCTGGCCGAGTCGCAGCAGGATGCCCGCCGCCGGCAGCACGGCGATCGGGAGCTGGAGGCTGCGGCCAACCTTCTGCAGGCCCTGGAACAGGCCCGATCCCCACTTCTTCGTGGGGGCCGCCGTTGGCGCGGTGGCGGTGCTCATATACTTCCTCCGGGGTGGTGGTCTACACCACTCAGTGGTGTAGACCTGTTGTAGCAGATGAGGTCCGCATAAAGGAACCCGCGATTCCTGTTACCGGAGCGCTACGCGCTGTCGCAGGACGAAGCCCCCGGACCGGCGGGTCCGGGGGCCGACTGGGTCGGGGCCGTCAGGCTTTCGTCACGTCCTCGCGCTCCTCGTCCGGCTCCCGGCCGGGCGTCTTCAGGTCGAACGCCGTGATGGCGAAACGGAAGATCGCGTAGTAGACGGCGGCGAAGCACAGCCCGATCGGGATGATCCCCCACGGTTTCGTCGCCAGGTTCCAGTTGATGACGTAGTCGATGAGGCCGGCCGAGAAGCTGAAGCCGTCGTGGACGCCGAGGCCCCAGGTGACCGCCATCGAGACACCGGTCAGCAGGGCGTGGATCGCGTAGAGGACCGGGGCGACGAACAGGAAGGAGTACTCGATCGGTTCCGTGATGCCGGTGACGAAGGACGTCAGGGCCACCGACAGCATCAGGCCGCCGATCTCCTTGCGGCGGTGCGGCCGGGCGCAGTGGGTGATGGCGAGCGCGGCCGCCGGCAGGGCGAACATCATGATCGGGAAGAAGCCCGAGGTGAACTGGCCCGCGTTCGGGTCGCCCGCCAGGAACATGTTGATGTCACCGTGCACCACGGTCCCGTCCGGCTTGGTGAAGCTGCCGAACTGGAACCAGATGGGCACGTTGAGGAACTGGTGCAGACCCACCACCAGCAGTGCCCGGTTGGCGACGCCGAACACGCCCGCGCCCCGGGCGCCCAGGTCGCTCATCCAGTTGCTGAAGCTCTCCAGCCCGTCACCGATCGGCGGCCACACCCACAGGCACAGCGCCGCGAAGGCGATCGCCACGAACGCCATGATGATCGGCACCAGCCGGCGGCCGTTGAAGAAGCCGAGCCAGTCCACCAGCTTCGTACGGTGGTAGCGGGCCCAGAAGAACGCGGCCAGCAGGCCCATCACGATGCCGCCGAAGACGCCCGGGTTCTGATAGGTGAAGGCGCTGACCGTCGCGTCGGCCGCCTGGCAGCCCACCCCGGGCACCGCCTTCGTGCCGCTCGGGCAGTCCTCGGGGAACTGGCGCAGCACGTTGAAGTAGACGAGGAATCCCGCCACCGCCGCCAGCGCGGTCGAGCCGTCGGACTTCTTCGCCATGCCGATGGCCACGCCCACGCAGAACAGCAGCGGCAGCCCGAGCTGGCCGTCGAGCAGCGCCCCGCCCGCGCCCGCCATGACCTTGGAGACGTTCGTCCAGCCCAGCCCGTCGTCCCCGAACACGTCGGGCTGGCCGAGCCGGTTGAGGATGCCCGCCGCCGGCAGTACCGCGATCGGGAGCTGGAGGCTGCGGCCCATCTTCTGCAGGCCCTGGAAGGCCGATTGCCACCGGCGACGGGCTGGGGGAATCTCGGTGTCGGCACTCATGAGTTGGCGACCGCCTGCGAGGTGGTGTAGACCAGTTACGACGATTGGGATGCTGTGACGCCATCTTTGGGTACGCACGGCGCCGTCGCTCGTGAAGTTGGGCCAACTGTGCGTGAGGAGACGTCATGGCCAGCAAGGCTGAGAAGATCGTTGCCGGGCTCGGCGGCATCGAGAACATCGAAGAGGTGGAGGGCTGCATCACGCGCCTGCGGACCGAGGTCCTCGACGCCTCCAAGGTGGACGAGGCCGCCCTGAAGGCCGCGGGCGCGCACGGTGTCGTCAAGATGGGCACCGCGATCCAGGTCGTCATCGGCACCGACGCGGACCCCATCGCCGGGGAGATCGAGGACATGATGTGAGCCGCCGGTCCGCCAGGACCGGCGCACGGAGAGGGCCCCTCCCGGCGGGAGGGGCCCTCTCCGTCGGTGGAAGCCCTTCCCCTTTCTGCGACTAGGCTCGTCGTCATGTCTCGAATCGACGGTCGCACCCCCCGACAACTCCGCCCGGTCAGCATCGAGCGCGGCTGGAGCAAGCACGCCGAGGGCTCGGTCCTCGTCTCCTTCGGCGACACCAAGGTCCTCTGCACGGCCTCCGTCACGGAGGGCGTCCCCCGCTGGCGCAAGGGCAGCGGCGAAGGCTGGGTCACCGCCGAGTACGCCATGCTGCCCCGCGCCACCAACACCCGCGGCGACCGCGAGTCCGTCAGGGGCAGGATCGGCGGCCGCACCCACGAGATCAGCCGCCTCATCGGCCGCTCCCTGCGCGCCGTCGTCGACTACAAGGCGCTCGGCGAGAACACCGTCGTCCTCGACTGCGACGTGCTCCAGGCGGACGGCGGCACCCGCACGGCCGCCATCACCGGCGCCTACGTGGCCCTCGCCGACGCCGTCGCCTGGGCCCAGGGCAGGAAGCTGGTCAAGGCCGGCCGCCAGCCCCTCACCGGCACCGTCTCGGCGGTCTCGGTCGGCATCGTCGGCACCGTCCCGCTGCTGGACCTCTGCTACGAGGAGGACGTCCGCGCCGAGACCGACATGAACGTCGTCTGCACCGGCGACGGACGCTTCGTCGAGGTGCAGGGCACCGCGGAGGCCGAGCCGTTCGCCCGCGACGAGCTCAACTCCCTGCTGGATCTGGCGGTTTCCGGCTGCGCGGAACTCGCTGCCCTTCAGCAGAAGGCACTTGGTACCGTCCTGGAAAGGTAAAGGGCGCGCCAAGGCGAGCGGCGGCCGGGGGCAACCCCGCCGCCCGCCCCCGCGTCCCTACGGATGCGGGCGCACGGCACACCACCGTGCGCCCGACCGGTAACGGGGGGCCTCACCGGGGCCTGGAGACAGGAGGGACCGCAGTCATGGCCGTGAGCCGAGGCCGCCGTATCGCCGTCGCGGCACTGGCCGCCGCCGGGCTGACCGTGTCGCTCGCCACCGGCTGCGACGCCGTCGACAAGGCGCTGGACTGCGTCCAGACCGCCGACACCATCGCCGACAGCGTCACCGAACTCCAGCAGGCCGTGGAGAACGCCTCCAACGACCCGAGCCGGCTCGACGACTCCCTCGCCTCCATCGACAAGAACCTCGGCAAGATCGGCGACAGGACCGACAACGCCGACGTCAACAAGGCGGTCGACGACCTGGACAAGGCCGTCGCCGACGTCCGTACGGCGGTCCGGAACGGCGACAACACGCCGGACATCAGCCCGGTCACGGACGCGGCCGGCGAACTGACGAAGGTGTGCACCTCGTAGGCGACGGGCGCGCGGGAGGCGGGCCGGCCCAACCGGAATACTGGCCCTCATGACGCGCTTGATCCTCGCCACCCGCAACGCCGGAAAAATCACCGAACTCAGGGCGATCCTCGCCGACGCAGGCCTGAACCACGAGCTGGTGGGGGCGGACGCCTACCCCGACATCCCCGACGTCAAGGAAACCGGCGTCACCTTCGCGGAGAACGCGCTGCTGAAGGCGCACGCCCTGGCACAGGCGACGGGCCTGCCCGCCGTCTCCGACGACTCCGGCCTCTGCGTCGACGTGCTGAACGGCGCGCCCGGCATCTTCTCCGCCCGCTGGGCCGGCCGGCACGGCGACGACCAGGCCAACCTCGATCTGCTGCTGGCCCAGCTGTCGGACATCGCGGACGAGCACCGCGCGGCGCACTTCGCGTGCGCGGCCGCACTCGCACTCCCGGACGGCACCGAGCGGGTGGTGGAGGGCCGGCTGCGCGGCGTGCTGCGCCACAGCCCCGAGGGCACGGGCGGGTTCGGCTACGACCCCGTCCTCCAGCCGGACGGCGACAGCCGCACCTGCGCGCAGCTGACCCCCCAGGAGAAGAACGCGATCAGCCACCGTGGCAAGGCGTTCCGCGCGCTCGTACCGGCGGTGCGGGAGCTGCTGGGCTGACTACCGAAGGGCGCCCCGCCGGGTGGCACGGCGCCCTTCACGGGGTGGGCCCGGTGGGACTCGAACCCACGACACACCGGACCTAAACCGGCGCCCTCTGGCCAGCTGGGGTACGGGCCCGCAGCGCCGCCCACTCTACCGGTCAGCGGGAAGCCGGTTTGAGGCGAGATCGATTCGCGCAGGTGTCCGTCCGGCCGGGGCACTCCACGCCGGCCTCAGCCATCTTCCCGCGCAGGTGTCTCCTGCGAAGGAACGAACCGCTCATCGGACGGTCATGCCGGAAACGCAGAACGGCCCGTACCATCACCTCGGTACGGGCCGCTCGCCAGGGGCAAAGGGGTGCTCAGATCCCCAGATCCTTGATGATCTTCGCCACGTGGCCGGTCGCCCGGACGTTGTAGAGGGCCCGTTCGACCTTGCCCTCCTCGTCCACGATCACCGTGGAGCGGATGACGCCCATGTACGTCTTGCCGTAGTTCTTCTTCTCGCCGTAGGCGCCGTAGGCCTCGGTGACGGTCTTCTCCGGGTCGGCCAGGAGTGTGACCTTCAGGGACTCCTTCTCGCGGAACTTGGCCAGCTTCTCCGGCTTGTCGGGCGAGATGCCGATGACGTCGTAGCCGGCGCCCGCCAGCAGCTGCAGGTTGTCCGTGAAGTCGCAGGCCTGCTTGGTGCAGCCCGGCGTCAGGGCCGCGGGGTAGAAGTAGACGATGACCTTGCGGCCCTTGTGGGCCGCCAGGGACACCTCGGTGCCGTCGGCGTCGGGGAGGGTGAAGTCGGGGGCCACGTCCCCGGGCTGGAGTCGCTCGCTCATCGGGCTAGCGTAACCGGGGGTCCTGACAGTGCAGGCGCGGGCGGAACTGACAGACTGTCCAGAACAAGCGGCACCACGTACCAGCTGACTTCGGAGGCCCTACGGTGGCGGACACGTCGGACACCAGAACCCCGGCGCAGATCGAGGCGGACATCAAGAGCCGCCGCGCAGTGCTGGCCGAGACCCTCGACGAGATCGGGGTGCGGGTGCACCCGAAGACGATCGTCGGGGACGCCAAGGCCAAGGTCGTCTCCAACATCGATCACACGCTGGGTCGCGCCTACGTCGGGGTCAACAAGGTCGTGAGCGACGTCAGGGCCCAGTTCGTCGACGAGGAGGGCGCGCCCCGGCTGGAGCGGATCGTGCCGGTCGCCGTCGTCGCCGTCGGACTCGTGGGTCTGCTCGCTCTCGGCACCCGGCGGCGCCGGAAGTGAGCGCGGACAGGTAGGTTCAGGGTGTGAGCGCCAACAGAAACGAGCACAGCACCCCGCAGCACGACAAGCTGCCCATCCGGATGCTGCACGACCGGGTTCTCGTGCGGC
Organism: Streptomyces sp. NPDC101225; assembly: GCF_044767585.1. NCBI lineage: Bacteria > Bacillati > Actinomycetota > Actinomycetes > Kitasatosporales > Streptomycetaceae > Streptomyces > Streptomyces sp. NPDC101225. The sequence goes on along the minus strand of NZ_JBIWOE010000002.1, from coordinate 322,647 downwards.
AGGAGACGGGTGAGGGGGAGCGCCGGTCCGGCGGGGGCATCCTGATTCCCGCCACCGCCGCGGTCGGGCGCCGCCTGGCCTGGGCCGAGGTCGTCGCCGTCGGGCAGAACGTACGGACCGTGGAGCCCGGCGACCGGGTCCTGTTCGACCCGGAGGACCGGGCCGAGGTGGAGGTCCGGGGCGTGGCGTACGTGCTCATGCGCGAGCGCGATCTGCACGCCGTGGCCGCCGACCGGTTCGAGGGCTCCGAGGACACGACGGGCCTGTACCTGTAGCGCGTCCGGGAGGAAGCGGCCGAAGGGCTGGTGACCGTCGTCACCAGCCCTTTTCGTCGTGTTCACCGGCGCTGAGATCGCCGCCGGCATGCTGCTCCTGCCGTACGCCGCAAGGACCCTCCTGCTGCCGGCCGCCGGCGTGGGGCTGAAGGCGGCCTCGGGTCACTGACGCGTCCGTGTGCGGGCCGCCTGCGTGCCCGGGCCCGCCGTCGTGGTGCCGGTGTCGGTGCCGGTCGTGGTGCCGCCGCCGTCCGTCGTGTTGCCGGTGGTGTCGCCCGTCGTCCCGCCGTCCGTGGTGCCGCCGTCGGCCGTGCCGCCGGTGGTGGTCGTCCCGCCGTCGCCCGTGGTGCCGCCGTTCGTCGTGCCGCCGGTGTCGGTGCCGGCGACGGCGCCGCCCGTGGCGGGCGTCCGGCCGCCGGTGGTGGCACCGTCGGTGGTGCCGCCCGTGGTGGGCGTCGGGCTGACGGTCGTGCCGCCGTTGTCCTGGCCGCCCGTGTCCGGCTGCTGCGGCGGCTCGGTGGTGGCGGCGGGCGGTGCGGTCTCCTCGGCGCCCGCCTGGAGCTGGAGGTCGAAGTCCGTCGTCGGCTTCCCCTTCAGGGCGTCGCGGGTGTACTGCGCCCAGATCTCGGCGGGCGGGCCGCCGCCGTTGACGCGGTCCAGGCCCATCGCGCCGTACAGCGACTTGTGATGGGCCGTCACCGGGTCCTGGCCCATCACCGAGACGACGGTCGCGAGGTCGGGGGTGTAGCCGGCGAACAGGGCGGCCGTGTCCTCCTCCGCGGTGCCGGTCTTGCCGGCGGCGGGGCGGTCGGCGGCCTGGGCGGCGGTCGCGGTGCCGTTGTCGACGACGCTCTGCAGGATCGAGGTGGTGGTGTCGGCGGCCTCGCGGCTGACGGCCCGGCCGGTCTGCGGCGTGGGCAGGTCGACGACGTCCTTGCCGTCCTTGGTGATCGAGTCGATCATCGTGTACGTGCCGCGCTCACCGTGGTTGGCGAGCGTCGCGTACGCCTCCGCCATGTCCAGCACGCTGGCCCGGGAGACACCGAGCGCGATCGACGGGGTGGGGGTCAGCTCCGGGGTGTCGGAGGGGATGCCGAGGGCGATCGCCGTCTGCTTCACCTTCTCGGAGCCGACGTCCACGGCCATCTGCGCGTACACCGCGTTGACGGACTTGTCGGTGGCGGTGCGCACGGTGATGTCGCCGTAGGAGTGGTCGTCCTCGTTGGCGGGTGCGTAGCTGCCGCTCCAGCCCTCGACGGGGCGCTTGTCGGTGCCGTCGTAGTAGGTGTTCGGCGTGATGGTCTCGCCGTCCTGGGTCTCGGAGTGGTTCTGGACGGCCGAGGCGAACACGAACGGCTTGAAGGTGGAGCCGACCTGGAAGTCCTCGCGGGTCGCGCCGTTGGTGTACTGCTTGACGTAGTCGATGCCGCCGTAGATCGCGACGATCTTGCCGGTCTTCGGGTCGACGGAGGCGCCGCCCGCGCGGACGTAGGTGTCGACCTTGTTGTTCTTCTTGTCGAGCTTCGACATCACCTTGTCGTCGACCGCCTTCACGAAGGCGTTCTGCTTGCTCCGCTGCAGGGTGGTGGTGATGCGGTAGCCGCCGCGGTCGAGTTCGTCGGCGGTGACGACCTTGTTCTTGGCGAGGTAGTCCTTGACGGCGTTGACGATGTAGCCGCGCTGCCCGGACATGCCGGTGGAGGCGGTCTGCTGCTTCGGCGTCGGGAACGTCAGGCCGGCCCGCTCCGTCCCGGTCAGCCAGCCCTTCTTGACCATGCCGTCCAGGACGTAGTTCCAGCGGGCCACCGCCGAGGCCTTGTTCTCGGGGTGCGCGACGACGTCGTACTCGCTGGGCGCGTTGACCAGCGCGGCGAGGTAGGCCGCGTGGGCCGGGTCGAGATCGGTGGCGTCCTGGCCGTAGTAGGCCTGGGCGGCGGCCTGGATGCCGTACGCGTTGCGGCCGAAGTAGCTGGTGTTGAGGTAGCCCTGGAGGATCTCGTCCTTGGACTTCTCCCGGTCCAGCTTGATCGAGATGAAGAACTCCTTCACCTTGCGGGTGACGGTCTGTTCCTGGCCGAGGTAGTAGTTCTTGACGTACTGCTGGGTGATCGTCGAGCCGGACTGCCTGCCCTTGCCGGTGGCGGTGTTCCAGGCGGCGCGCACCATCGCCTTGGGGTCGACCGCGGACTCGGTGTAGAAGTCGCGGTCCTCGGCGGCCAGCACGGCGTGCTGGGCGGATTTGGAGACCTGTGCGAGCGAGACGTTCTCCCGGTTGACGTCTCCGTCGCGGGCGATCTGTGAGCCGTCCGCGTAGAGGTAGACGTTGGCCTGCTTCATGGCGAGGGCGTTGGCCGGGGGGATCTTGACCAGCGAGTAGCCGAGGTAGAACAGGCCGATCAGCAACAGGACGCCGATGACGAAGGTGCCGAGCACCATGCGCCAGGTCGGGATCAGCCGCCGCCAGCCCGTCCTCCTCGGGCGCTTCGGCCTGCCGTCCCCGCCCCCCGGGCCGGCGGCCTCGGCCGCCTGCGGCTCTCTCGGTGCCCAGCCCTGGACAGGCTGTTGCGGCTGCGGCTCGTCGCTCATGTCGTGTACCGAACTCCTGTTTCGCGTCGTACGTTCCTGTACGCCCTCGTACGCCTTCTGCGCCCCCTCTTGAAGACTCTCGCACCATGCGTTCCGTTCCCGGATCGCGGCACGCGTCCGCCCCCGAAAATGCGTGGCGTGCGTCACTGCGGGCGGACTAGGCTCCTGCGCTTCGGTGTCGAGAGGTCCGGGAGGTTGACCGACGTGGGCTCGGGACGGTTGTACGTGGCCGTCGCGGCAGGCGGCTTCAGGCGGTATGCGACGTATCGGGCGGCCACGGCCGCGGGGGTGTTCACCAACACCGTCTTCGGACTCATCCTCGTCTACACGTATCTGGCGCTGTGGCAGGAGAAGCCGCACCTCGGAGGGTACGACCAGGCGCAGGCGGTCACCTACGTGTGGCTCGGCCAGTGCCTGTACGCGACGCTCGCCCTGCAGGGCGGCGGGTTCGAGAAGGACCTGATGGACCGCATCCGCACCGGGGAGATCGCGGTCGACCTGTACCGGCCCGCCGACCTCCAACTGTGGTGGCTGGCAGGGGACCTGGGGCGCTCGGTGTTCCAGATGCTGGGGCGCGGCGTGATCCCTTTCACGTTCGGCGCGCTGTTCTTCCCGATGGCCCTGCCGCGTGACGTCACCACCTGGGCGGCGTTCCTGGTGACCCTCGTCCTGGCGATGGTGGTCAGCTTCGGCATCCGCTATCTGGCCGCTCTGAGCGTCTTCTGGCTGCTGGACGGCATGGGCGTGAGCCAGGTCCTGATGATCACCGGCGTCTTCTTCTCGGGCATGGTGCTGCCGCTGAACGCCTTCCCCGGAGCCCTCGGCGAGATCGTCCGCGCGCTGCCGTGGGCGGCGCAGCTCCAGATGCCGGCCGATGTGCTGATGGGCGAGACCGACCCCGTGCGGGCGTACGCCTTCCAGGCGGTGTGGGCGGTGGTGCTGCTGGCCGCGGGGCGGCTGATGCAGTCGGCGGCGACACGGCGGGTGGTGGTGCAGGGTGGCTGAGGCGAAGCGCCTGACGGAGGGGGTGCGGGCCTACCGGCTGATCGCCGGGATGTGGGTGCGCTCCTCCATGACCTACCGCACGTCCTTCCTGGTCACGGTGTGCGGCAACCTGCTGGTGACGGGCCTGGACTTCATCGGCATCCTGCTGATGTTCTCGCAGGTCCACTCGCTCGGCGGCTGGACGCTGCCCGAGATCGCCTTCCTGTACGGACTCTCGGTGACGTCGTTCGGCATCGCGGACCTGGTGCTCGGCTCGATGGACGTGCTGGGCGCCCGGATCCGCGACGGCTCCTTCGACACCCTGCTGGTGCGGCCCGCGCCGGTCCTCGCCCAGATCGGCGCGGACCGCTTCGCGCTGCGCCGCCTGGGCCGGATCGTCCAGGGCACGCTGGTGCTGGGCTGGGCGCTGGCGTCGGTCGACGTCGGCTGGAGCGTGGCGAAGGTGCTGCTGGTGCCGGTGACGCTGGCCGCGGGCGCGCTGATCTTCTGCGCGGTGTTCGTGGCGGGCGCGGCCTTCCAGATCCTCGCGCAGGACGCGGCCGAGGTGCAGAACGCCTTCACCTACGGCGGCACCACGCTGCTGCAGTACCCGCCGGCGGTGTTCGGCAAGGACTTCGTGCGCGGGGTGACGTATCTGCTGCCCCTCGCCTTCGTGAACTGGGTGCCGGCCTGCTTCGTGCTGGGGCGGCCGTACCCGCTGGAGCTGCCCTCGTGGGCGGCCTTCGCGCCGCCCCTGGTGGCGCTGTCGTGCTGTGCGGCGGCCGGCCTGGCATGGCGGGCCGGCCTGGGGTCGTATCGGAGTACGGGGAGTTGAGCGTGACAGAGCGGGCGCTGATCGAACTCGACCGCGTCGAGAAGGTCTTCGACGTGCGCCGCAGGACCGGATTCATGAAACGGGAGCGGCGCGAGGTGCGGGCCGTCGACTCCCTGTCCTTCACCGTCGCGCGCGGTGAGATGGTCGGCTACATCGGGCCGAACGGCGCCGGCAAGTCGACGACGATCAAGATGCTCACCGGCATCCTCACGCCGAGCGGCGGCCGGCTGCGGGTGGCGGGCATCGACCCCTCGCGCGAGCGGTTGCGGCTCGCGCACCGCATCGGGGTGGTGTTCGGGCAGCGTACGACGCTGTGGTGGGACCTGCCGATGATCGACTCCTACCGGCTGATGCACCGCATGTACCGCATCCCGGACGCCCGTTACCGGGAGAACCTCGACCGCTGCGTCGAACTCCTCGAACTGGCCGATCTGCTGGACGTCCCGGTCAGGCAGCTCTCCCTCGGGCAGCGGATGCGCGGGGACATCGCGGCGGCGCTGCTGCACGACCCGGAGGTGCTCTACCTCGACGAGCCGACGATCGGCCTGGACGTGATCTCGAAGGCCAAGGTGCGGGGATTCCTGCGGCAGTTGAACGCCGAGCAGGGCACGACCGTCCTGCTCACCACCCACGATCTCCAGGACATCGAGCAGCTGTGCTCGCGCGTGATGGTCATCGACCACGGACGGCTGATGTACGACGGCCCGCTCGCCGGCCTGCACGAGGTGGGGGAGAGCGAGCGGATCCTGGTGGTGGACCTGGAGCGGGAGCTGGCGCCGATCGACGCGGCGCCCGCGCGGGTGGTGAAGGCGGAGGGGCCGCGGCAGTGGCTGGCCTTCCCGGCCGGGCAGTCGGCGGCCGCGCTGGTCGCCCGGATCGCGGCGGAGTATCCGCTGGCGGACCTCTCGGTGCGGGAACCGGACATCGAGGACGTGATCGCCAGGATGTACGCGGGCACGGATCCGGGGCGGGCGGAGAAGGCCGATCCGGGGCGGACGGAGAGAGCGGTCTCGTAGCCTCCGGCCGGGTGAACTCGTAGGCTGCTGTCCATGACCGATGACGCCGCAGTCCCCGAAATCCGGGCATCCGACGCCGACCGTGAGCGAGTCGCCGAGGTCCTGCGGGACGCCTTGGCGGAGGGCCGTCTCGACATGGCGGAGTTCGAGGAGCGGCTGGAGGCCACCTACCAGGCCCGGACGTACGGCGAGCTGGCGCCGATCACCCGCGACCTGCCCGTCGGCGAGGTCGCGCCGCCGCCCACCTCGCTCACCAAGGAGCCGGTGGCGAGCGGAAGTTGGGCCGGGCGGATCGTCGGCGGCGAGGGGTCCTCGACCTGGGCGGTCGCCGTGATGTCCGGGTTCGAGCGCAGGGGTCGCTGGACCGTGCCCAAGCGGTTCACCTGCTTCACCTTCATGGGCGGCGGCGAGCTCGACCTGCGCGAGGCGAACTTCGCCGACGGCGAGGTCGAGATCACCTGCGTCGCGATCATGGGCGGGGTGAACGTCATCGTGCCGCCCGGCGTCGAGGTCGTCGTCCGCGGCATCGGGATCATGGGCGGGTTCGACCACCGGGAGTCCGGCGTGCCCGGGGAGCCCGGCGCGCCGCGGGTGATCGTGAACGGCTTCGCCTTCTGGGGCGGCGTCGGCGTGGAGCGCAAGGTGACCAGGGAGGAGCGGCGCCGCCTGAAGGAGGAGCGCCGCCAGCAGAAGCTGGATCGCAAGGCCTCCCCGCGGGAGCTGGAGGAGGACCACGGCGAGGACGGGCACGACGCGCACCGCAGGATGCTGGAGGGCCACCGGGATCTGCGGCGCGACCGGCACGAGGAGCGCCGGGAGCGGCTCGATGAGCGGCGCGAGCGGCACCGGGAACGCCGCGAGGAGCGCCACCGGCGCCACTTCGGCGACTGATCGACCGCCCCGCACGCCCTAGAGTTCGGCCGGCGCCGCGCCCTTGAGGTCGTCCAGGTCGAAGACGTCGGCCATCTTCGCGTAGCCCCGGTCGCTCGGGTGGAGGTGGTCGCCCGAGTCGTAGTCGGAGCGGAGCCTGCGCGGGTCGTACGGGTCGCGCAGCGCCTTGTCGAAGTCGACCACGGCGTCGTAGACCCGGCCCGAGCGGATCTCCGCGTTGATCTGCCGGCGTACCGCCTCGCGGGCCGGGGTGTAGCCGCGGTGCCCCCGGAAGGGCATCAGGGTCGCGCCGACGACCTTGACGCCGCGGGCGTGGGCCTCGCGGACCAGGGTGCGCAGACCGCCGACGATCTTGCCGGGGTCGGCGAGCCGCGGGTTGCGCAGGATGTCGTTGACGCCGAGGTCCACGACGACCACCTTGACGTTCGTCCGGGAGAGCGCGTCGCGGGAGAAGCGCAGCAGGCCGCTGGGGTTGTCGGCGGGGCGGCCCAGCCCGTCGGCGAGGACCTGGTTGCCGCTGATGCCCTGGTTGACGACGCTGTAGCGCGGCAGGTCCTGGCCGGAGCCGATCGCGGAGCGCAGCCGCCGCGAAAGGAAGTCCGGCCAGCGGTGGTTGGCGCCGAGGCCGGAGGTTATGCCGTCGGTGAGGGAGTCGCCGAAGGCGACCACGGTGCCGTCCGACTCGTTGCTCAGCACGTCCAGCGCGGTGAGGTAGCGCCAGAACGGCGTCTGCTCGGTGTACCCGCCGCCGGTCACGTCCTCGGTCCGGTCGCCGGCCGCGAGGTAGGAGATCTGGCGGGCGTGCGGGTGGTAGGTGACCGGGCCCGACGAGCTGGGGGAGTAGGTGGTGACCAGCACGTCGCTGCCCTGCGGGAGGGCGATGCGGACCGCGTCGCTCAGCATCTGCCGGCCGGGCGGTATGACGACCGCGGTGCTGCCGCCGAACGTCAGCCGCCGCATGGTGCCGGCGTTCGCCGCCGCGGTGCCGGAGGTGGCGGCCAGCGCGATCGAGGCGTGGGTGACGGTCAGCGGCGACTGGCCGTAGAGATTGGACAGCGTGACGCGGGCACTCGTACCTCCCACGCTCGCGTGCACGACGTTGCGCACCGAGCGTCCCGCCATGCCGCCGGTCTCGGTGCCGGGCTCGGCCCCCGCCGGGGACGCCGACCAGGCGCCGACCCAGATGCCGGTGGAGGCGGGGGCGGCGGAGTTGCGCGGGGAGCGGCCCCCGGCGAGGGTGCTGCCGTTGCTTGTGCCGTCGGCCGCGGCACCGAGGTAGATGGCGGCCGAAAGGCCCACGATCACGGCGACGATCGCGGACAGCAGGGCATAACCGTGACGCCTGGTCATGCGGTGCGGGTCTCCTCGGACGAGTGGGAGCCCGAGGCTCCGGTGTGATCACCCCATGATGCGTCATGGGGTGAGGGCGAGGCGCACCGGACCCCCTGTGGGCCACCGGAGTTGAGGTCGCACCTCCCCGCCCGGACAGACGCCGGGAACTCTCGTTCCGTTCCGGGAGTCGGTCAGGAAGGGACAATGTGTGCAGGGGATCACGAACGGGTGGAGCGAATGGAACGTACGGATCGTGAAGAAGCGGGTGAGCGTGCCCTCGGCGAGGGTGCCCGCCCGGCCGCGGCGGGCCAGCAGAAGGTCCCCGCCGCGGCCGCACGCGCGATGACGACCTTCAGCGCCGCCGACCAGGAGAAGCAGCGCGGGGTGCGCCGGATGAAGCTCACCGCGATCGGGCTGCTGCTGTTCGTGGCGCTGGTGTACGTCCTCGCCAAGTGGGCGGAGAACTCCGGCGCCGGCGCCTGGGCGGGCTATGTCGCCGCGGCCGCCGAGGCAGGCATGGTCGGCGCGCTCGCCGACTGGTTCGCCGTCACCGCGCTCTTCCGCCGTCCCCTCGGCCTGCCCATCCCGCACACGGCGATCATCCCGACCAAGAAGGACCAGCTGGGCGTCTCCCTGGGCGAGTTCGTCGGCGAGAACTTCCTCTCCGAGGACGTCGTACGTCGCCGGCTGCGTGCCGTCGGCATCGGCAGCCGGCTCGGCGCCTGGCTCGCGGAACCCGAGCACGCGGACCGGGTCACGGCCGAGCTGTCGGCCGCCCTGCGGGGCGCGCTGACCGTGCTGCGCGACTCGGACGTCCAGGCGGTGGTCGGCGAGGCGATCACCCGGCGCGCCGACGCCCAGGAGATCGCGCCCGGCATCGGGAAGATGCTGGAGAAGATCGTCGCCGACGGCGGCCACCGGCGGGTCGTCGACCTGGTCGTCACGCGGGCCCACGACTGGCTGGTCTGGCACGACACCGAGATCATGAACGCCGTTCAGGGCGGCGCCCCCGGCTGGACCCCGCGTTTCGTCGACAAGAAGGTCGGCGAGCGGGTCTACCGAGAGCTGCTGCGCTTCGTCACCGAGATGCGCGACATGCCCTCCCACCCGGCCCGGGGCGCCCTGGACCGCTTCCTCGGGGACTTCGCCTCCGACCTCCAGTCCGACACGGACACGCGGACGCGGGTGGAGCGGCTGAAGGGCGAGGTGCTGGGCCGTGGCGAGGTCCAGGACCTGATCGCCTCCGCGTGGACCTCCGTACGCTCGATGATCGTCTCGGCGGCCGAGGACGAGCGCAGTGAGCTGCGGCTGCGCGTGCGGGCCTCGCTGCTGTCGCTGGGGGCGCGGATGGCCGTCGATCCCAGGCTCCAGGAGAAGGTGGACCACTGGGTGGAGGGCGCCGCGGTGTACGTCGTCACCACCTACCGCACGGAGATCACCTCCCTCATCACGGACACCGTGGCGGGCTGGGACGCGGAGCACACGACGAAGAAGATCGAGGCGCACATCGGCCGCGATCTGCAGTTCATCCGGATCAACGGCACGGTGGTCGGTTCGCTGGCGGGCCTGCTCATCTACACGGTGTCGCGGGCACTGGGGGCGTAATCCCGCCTTCCGCGGGCACCCGACCCGGGTTCCACTCGCCGAGGAGGGAGCCCATGACAACAGCCGAGGCCGCCGGCGGCCGTACCATCACCACGAACATTCCCGCCCGTCTGGACCGCCTGCCGTGGTCGGGCTGGCACTGGACGATCGTCATCGGTCTCGGCACCGTGTGGATCCTCGACGGCCTGGAGGTCACGGTCGTCGGCAACATCGCCGGCCGCCTCTCGGAGGCCGGCAGCGGTCTGCCGATCAGCTCGGGCCAGATCACCGGGATCGCGGCCGCGCTGTATGTGGCCGGCGCCTGCGTGGGCGCGCTGTTCTGGGGCCGGCTGACCGACAAATGGGGCCGCAAGAGGCTGTTCATGATCACGCTGGCGGTCTATCTGGCCGCCACCGCGCTCACCGCGATCTCCTTCTCGCCCTGGTGGTTCTTCACCTTCCGCTTCCTGACCGGCTTCGGCATCGGCGGTGAGTACGCGGCGATCAACTCCGCGATCGACGAGCTGATCCCCGCCAAGTACCGCGGCCGCGTCGACCTGATCATCAACGGCAGCTTCTGGCTGGGCGCGGTCGGCGGTTCGCTGCTGTCGATCGTGGCGCTGAACACCGGCGTCTTCCCGAAGGACGTGGGCTGGCGGCTGACGTTCGCCCTGGGCGCCGTCCTCGCGGCGGTCATCCTCCTGGTGCGGCGGCACGTCCCGGAGAGCCCGCGCTGGCTGCTGATCCACGGCAGGGACCGGGAGGCCGAGGAGATCGTCACCTCGATCGAGGAACGGGTGGCGGCGGACGCGGACGAGCCGCTGACACGGCCCGAGGGCGAGATCACCATCCACCAGCGGCGCAGCGTCAGCTTCCTGGAGATCGCCCGCACGCTGTTCGCCGACTACCGCAGGCGCTCGGTCCTCGGCTTCTCGCTCTTCATCGGCCAGGCGTTCCTCTACAACGCGATCACCTTCGGCTTCGGCGCGATCCTGACCACCTTCTTCGACGTGCCGAGCGGCAACACCGGCTACTACTTCGCGGTCATCGCGGTCGGCAACTTCTGCGGCCCGCTGCTGCTGGGCAAGCTGTTCGACACGGTCGGGCGACGGGTGATGATCTCCGGTACGTATCTGCTCTCGGGCCTGCTGCTGTTCGGCACGGCCTGGCTGTTCGACCGGGGATCGCTGACCGCCACGACGATGACGGCCTGCTGGTGCGCGGTCCTGTTCTTCGCGTCGGCCGGCGCGTCCAGCGCCTACCTGACGGTCTCCGAGGTCTTCCCCATGGAGACCCGGGCGATGTCCATCGCCTTCTTCTACGCCCTCGGCACGGCGGCCGGCGGCATCAGCGGCCCCCTGCTCTTCGCGGACCTGACCGGCACGGGCAAGGTGGGCGACACGGTCCTGGCCTTCGAGATCGGCGCGTCCCTGATGTGCGCGGCGGGCCTGGTGGCGGCGTTCCTCGCCGTGAAGGCCGAACGCCGCTCCCTGGAGGACATCGCCAGGCCGCTGACGGCGGCCGCGAGTTCCCTCCGGGGGAAGGGGCGCAGCGAGCCGGGCTCCAGGCCGGCTACGGCGTAGGGGGGCGGCGGCGGGAGCTTGCTTGCACAGCCTGCGGGCTTGCGGGCCTGCGATCCTGTGGGCGGGCCTGCGGGCCTGCGGGCCTGCGGGCCTGCGGGTCTGCGGGTCTGCGGGTCTGCGGGTCTGCGGGTCTGCGGGTCTGCGGGCCTTCAGGCCGCCTGGGGCGGCACGGGTGGGCGCGGGCGGCACCAACGTCGGCGCCGGGCTCAGCACCTTGCCTGTGCACTGCGGTGGTGGTGGGGGGGGCACCTCACCCGCGCCGGGACGGGCAGCTTGCCTGTGCATGGCAGCGGGCGGCATCTCGCCGGGCGCCGGGTCGGGCACCCGGCCTGTGCACGGCAGCGGGCGGTATCTCACCCGGCGCCCCGTCCGCACACCGCAGCGAGCGGCGGCCCCCCCAAAAAACCTCACGCGTGCCGGTCAGCCACCGCCCAAGCGGCCAGCGCCATCGCCCCGGCCACCCCGAACACCGCAGGCCACGCCCCCACCTTCTTGGCCAGAGGATGCGACGCCCCGAACGCGGCCACATACCCCGCGCTCAACGCCCCCGCAGCCACCCCACCGGCCCGCTCCCGCCACTGTGAAGCCGCCGTGGCCCCGGCCACGGCCAGCACGAAGCCACCCAGCTCCCGCTTCCTGGTCCAGCGAGCAACGCCGTACCCACCGACAAGCCCACCCGCGGCCACCGCCGCACTGGGAATCCTGGCCATGCCTGCCTCCTACCGATACGACGGATCCGCTCCGAGGCTAATCCCCCCTCGCACCGCCCCGGAGGCAGGGGTGGCCCTCACGCCGGCCCGCCCCCACCGGCGCCACGGCCGTCAACCGACACCGCCGCCCCCACCGGTCCACCGCAGGTGCTCGTCGATGAGCCCGAACGTGACCTCCGGCTGCTCGATCTGCGGAAGATGCCCGGCCTTGGGCACCACCTCCAGCCGTCCGTCCGCGAACGCCCCGGCGTAGCCGGCCCCGTACGCGGGAGTCACGATCCGATCGCTCTCCCCCCAGATCAACAGCGCGGGCACCCGCACCCGCCCCAGCCGCCGCAGCAACTTCGGATCGTGCATGTACGGCTCCCCGGCGAGAACCCGCATGGTCGCCATGTTGGCCTGCCGCACGGCGAGTTGATCGGCGGGCAGCGTGGCGGGATCGACGTAGTACCGATCCGGCTCGTGCCACGACAACTCGAACGCCGCACGGGGCTCCAGCGCGAAGTAGTCCGCGATCGGCTCGCCCGCCACCCGCACACCGACGGCGTCGACGAGCACCAGCCCGCTGATCCGCCGCCCACCGTCCCGTACGGCCATCTCGGCGGCGATCCACCCCCCGAGCGAGGACCCGACGACGAGGACGTCCTCCAGCCCCCGGTCCTGGAGCAGATGCAGATACGCGAGGGCGAGGTCGTCGACACCGGTGAGCCACTCGGGCCGTGGCGTGCCGTCCCAACCGGGATGGACCGGCACCAACGTGTGGGCGGCGGGGGCCAGATGCCGGGCGATTCCCGCGACGGTGGCGGCCCCGCCACCGCCGTGCAGCACGAGTACGGGTCGGCGGCCGGTCCCGGAACCGGCCTCGGACAGGGTGAGGGGCAGGTCGGCGTACACCTGCGAGGTGTGATCTGTAGGCATGCCGGCCACTCTAACTAAACATGCTTATATAAGCTAGCTTAGTTTCAGGCTAAGCTGACCCCATGCACCCTGACGCCACCGCCGACCTGCAACTCCTCGGCCGCGCGGTCAAGCAGACCCAGTACCGCCAACATCGCGCCCTGGACAGTGCGTTGACGGCGATCGGCACGACCCTCGCCCAGTGGGACGCCCTGCGCGCGATCGGCCGCACCCCGGGGGCGTCGGCGCGCGACCTGGCCGCGGCCACCTTCCAGACGGAACAGGCCTTCGGCACCCTGGCGGGCCGCCTCACCGCCCAGGGCCTGATCGAACGCCGCCCCGGCCACGGCCGCCGCATCGAACACCACCTGACCCCGGCGGGCGAACGCACCCTGGAGGCGGGCCACAAGGTGGCGTACGAGGTCCTGGCGGAGCACTTCGCCCCCCTCCCCGAACGGGACCGAGCAACCCTCCTGGACCTCCTGCAACGCCTGAACGAGACGCCGTAGCAAACGGCAGGACGAATGTGCCCTCACGCGGAAGTCCAGGCAGCCGTACTGAACACGCGCAAGTCCCACGATGGATGTTGCGCCGGGCAGGCAGACGGCTCGGCGGAGAGGCTGCGGAGCAACGAAAAACGACGCAACTGCCGTTGCGGGCACAGGAGCCAGTGGCAAGATCGGCCGACATGGAATTCTCCGAGGTCGTACGTCGACGCCGCATGATCCGGCACTACTCCGACAAGCCCCTCGCCCCCGAGGTGATCGAGCGCGTCCTCGCCTCGGCGCTCCGGGCGCCCTCGGCCGGCTTCTCCCAGGGCTGGGCGTTCCTCGCCCTGACCGACCCCGCCGACCGTGCCCGCTTCTGGCCGTTCGTCCCCACCCGGGTCGAGAAGACCCCGACCATGCAGGACGCTCCACTGGTCGTCGTCCCCCTCGCCCACAAGGCCGCCTACCTGGAGCGCTACGCCGAACCGGACAAGGGCTGGGAGGACCGCGCCGAGGCCCGCTGGCCGGCCCCGTACTGGCACATCGACACCGGCATGGCGGCCCTGCTGATGCTCCTGACCGCCGTCGACGAGGGCCTCGGCGCCTGCTTCTTCGGCATCATGCCGGAGCATCTCCAGCCGTTCCGCGAGGAGTTCGGGGTGCCGGACGAGTACGCCCCCATCGGCGGGATCACGGTCGGCCACCGCGCCGACGACGCACCCCCGCAGGGCGCGCGAGTCGCGGAACGCCGACGAAGCGCGGGGGAGGTCATCCACCGGGGGCAGTGGGGGCAGCACGCCTGAGGACCCCGCACGTGCACCGGCAGTCCACGGCCCGACATCCGTCCCCCGGCCGACCACCGCACACCCCGTCCCACCGTCCCCACCCCCGGGCCGCCCAGCCCCGCAACCGCCATCGTCGGCCACGCCGGGCGGCCTTCGGTGCGTTGCCGACAACGGGACCAGAAGCGGCCTCATGGGCCGGCAGTGGCGAAGGCGCGCTCAGCCACTCTCAGCTGCCAGGACTTTGGAAGGGCTCCCACCGCTGTCCACCTTGGCCTCAGCCCCCGCGCAGGGGTTCGGCAGCGCAATCTCGCCGTCATCAGCACATGGAATTCGGGTCGGTGCCCGCCGGCCGGAGCCTTCTTGGTGAGATCCGGACGGTGCCCCGACGCATACGCCGAGGGTCTTCGACGGGCATTGCTTGTGCAGGTGGATCGTGATGCCGCCGCCCGACGCCGACACCTTGTCGTGCAGGTCGTACTCTTCACCGACCTGAATCTCCCGGTCACACTTCCCGCAGATCACCGTGGTGGTGCTCCTTCCACAGCGTTTTCCAGACCCGGTACAGCTGCTGCGCTTCGCCGCACTTCCGGTCGGGCGTGGCTCGGCAGCCGTGGCAGGCGAGACAGTGATCGGCAAGGACGTCGAAAGCATCGACGGTTGCGGCGGCCGCCTCGGCACTCATCAGGAGTCCTCCGCTCGGTTGCCGTGCTGCGCGTCCACAGCCGCCGAGAGGGCTTCGCGTAGCCGGTACACCGGAGTGAACGGACGATCCTGGGAGGGCCGTACAGCCCAATGCAGTGCCGATTCAGGGGTGTTGAGCGGCGGAACGACCACATAGGTCGAGAGCCCGCAGGGGGTTGTCCCGGGCACGTTCCAACCGGACGTCGAGGACGGCTCGGCCAGGAAGTAGTGGATACGGCTCCACGGGTCGCAGATCACGGCCCCTGACTTGCCTTCGAGCAGGGCGAGCGCCGCGACAGCCATGATTCGGCCGACGCGTACGGCGTCGAAGTGGGTCCCTGCCTCGACGTGCCAGATGGTGCCCTCGGGGGGCACCCATAGCAGTTGGGCCCGTGACACGGCGTTCATGCGACCGCCTGGAATCGGTGTTCGGAGGTCATGTCGTGCTGCCGAGCGATGCTCACGCAATCCTCGATGAGGACGAACGCGAGCGGGATTGCTTCAGACATCCCCGTTCCCATCTACTGGTCCCAACGCGTGAGAGAGATGGTGAGGCTGCGCAAGAGGCACAAGTACCCCGGTCAGGGGTACCCCGAGCGCTGTCTGTCAGGTGGCGGCGCACCACTCCGCGAAGTTCGTCAGTGCTTCCGAGTCGGAACGCTTCAACCGCCTCAACGTGGCTGCGTCTTCACGGACCCACGGGTGCTCCCGCGTGTGCTGCGGGGCGATGTGACGGGCGACTTCAAGGGATTCGAAGGCATGGCCCGCGAGTCCGGACCACAGCTGGGCCCTGGCCAGTTCGATATGGAACCCGGAGCGCCGTTCTGCCGGTAGATCGGACGGTGGCGTCCAACCGCGTGCCGCAGTGAGAGCACGGCCCACGTGGTCGTTGCCCAAGCTCACGGCGACGGACACCTCGTGGATACGTACCGAGTCGGGCCCGAACGCCGTGCCGTGATAGACGGCTTCGGGCACTTGGTCCGCGAGCCTTCGAGCTTCGTCGAGATGCGTCTCGGAAACCGCCGCATTCCGCGCGCGGCCGGCGATGACGGCAGCTCTCATGTGCAGGGTTCCTCTCGCCGCTACGGCGGATTCCGTATCGGGGACGGGTGCCGAGTCGATGGCATGCTCAAGGGCGCGTAGTCCGGCGTCGTGGGCGCACGCCGCGAAGAATGTCTCTGTCCGTACGTAGGCGACGGACGCGTCGAGCAGCGGATCGTCCGCATCACGTGCGGCCCAACGCATCAGTTCCACCAAGCGGGCGGAGAGGTCGAGGGCCCCGAACTTGAAGGCGACCGCGTCCGCTGCGCGGTAGGCCGTGGCCAGGAGCGCGGCCAGTTCACGCTTGTTTTCCGCAGAGGCTCCGTGATAGGCGCGCGCCAGCTCAAGCAGCAGGTCGGGAAGCTGGTGGACGATCCGTGTGTATTGAGCGGCAAGCCGCCGACGTGCGACCTCGGAGACGGCAGCTCGTAGCTGGTCGAGGGGGCGTGTCGGACCATCACAAGGGACGTCGTACAGGGCGATCGCCGCGGAGAGCGCGGGCATCGCCTCCCTCACTCGGGTGTGCGCGGGGCCGCGGTCTGCACAGAGGCGGCTCGGGTCGACGCCGAGCACGGCGGCGAACACATCGAGCGTCGCATCGGTGACGCCGCGCTCACCTCGTTCGATCTTCCGGACCGTGCCGAGTGCGACATTGGCGGCGTCGGCGAATTGCCGCTGCGTCAGCTTCGGGCGCATGACGCTGCGGTAGTAGGCGATCCGCTTTCCGACTCCACCGTGTGCTTCTGCAGGCATACCGACTCCCGTTCCAGGCGTCCACTCCGAAACGTACCCGAGTCGGTACGTGGAGTGTTCGTGCGGGGCTAGGTCTGCTCGACCTGAGGGCCGTCGGTCCTGCCGGCTGCTGTCAGGTCGCGACGATCGTGGTGAGCTGAGTGAGGCTGTCGATCCGCCAGTCGGTCGCCGCCTCCAACTCCAGGTCGTTCGCCCACAGATGACCCCACGGTCCGCGTCGGATGTGCGCGGTACGTAGGCCGGCGGCCTTAGCCGGGAAGACGTCGTTGGCAGGGTGGTCGCCGACGTACACCGTCTCCCGAGGCGCGGCCTGTGCCACCTCAAGAACACGCTCGAAGAATTCCGCGTGCGGCTTGGCCACGCCCCAGTCGCCGGATGTGACGACGAGATCGACCGGGAGGTCGAGCCCTCTCAACAGCTCGCCTGCACGCGATGTCTGGTTTCCGGCGACGATGACCCGGATGCCGAGTTTGCGCAGTCCGGACAGAGCCGGACGGACGTCTTCGTACAGATCCGTCTCGTCGAGGAATTCCCCCCGACCGGCTGCCTCGCGGGCATGGTATTCGGCGGCGAGGTCGATTCCCGGCCGAGCGAGGCGTACGGCGTCGGCATTGTCGCGCCCCAGAGCGACCACAGCACCCACCAGGGCGGAGAGGGTATGGCGGGGGATGCCGAGCCAGTCCGCCCACGAGTGCCAGTAGCGGTCGTCGCGGGTGATGGTCTCGCCGACGTCGAGGACGATGGTCTCAATCACTTCGGGAAGACTACGGGGTCCCCCGAGCGTCGAACGGGAGCCGGGTCAGTCGCGCAAGTAGGCATGGATCGCGGAGGCAATGGCAGTCCCGAGGGGGATGGGGACCGCGTTGCCGATCTGTCGGGCGATGTCGGTCTTCGAGCCGCACCAGCGGAAGTCGATCGGGAAGCCCTGGATACGCGCAGCCTCGTAATGCGTGATCGGACGAGCCGCCGTGGGGTGGAGGTATCGACCCTTCTCCGGTTTGAAGAACTCGGTTCGGATCGTGACAGACGGCTCGCCCAGCCGGAGTCGACCCATGACGTCGCCGGTGCCCGTGTTGTGGTTGTCCCAGCTCTCCGTCGAGAGGTACCTGACGGGTGTCTTCACTCCGGAAGGCTGTGAGGTCTCGAAGATTCGAATCTCGCCGTCCTTGTCCACCGTGTACCACTTACCGCTCAGATCCTTGCGGTTGCCACCCTTGGGGATTGCCTTGTATCGGGCGATCGAGAGTGACTCGGGGTTCCTGCCGAAGTGGAGATCGGCGGTCGTGAAAATACCGGGAATCAGGGCATCCACGTCCGGGACGTATTCTTTGGTGTCGGGGAGTTCAGTTCCTCGAAGTTGGAGCTGTGCGGATTCGTCGAATATGGCGTCGACGGCTCGCCAGTACGGCGACCCCACGTCCGGGCCGGTGAATCCGTCGAGCGGTTCGAGTGGGAATGCGGCGCCGGCTTTGGGGCGCCGGCGATGCGTTGTATCCGGGTACGCCATCGTGCGATCGGTGTCGATGTCCTTGCGGACGCCGATGACGATCGCTCGCCGACGCGCCTGAACTGCGCCGTAGTTGGCCGCGTTGAGGAGGTAGCGCCTGTGCTTTTCCTCGTCTGCTTCGCCGGGTCGGTGGCCAGGAGGATCGATCAACCGGTACTCGGAAAGTCCACCACCCTCTTTCACTTCGCTCAGAAGGTTGATGAACTCGTCCGACTTGAGGAAGCGATCAACGTTTTCGATGACGAATACTTTGGGTCGGATCTTCCCGACGATGCGAACGTACTCTTCCCAGAGGCGATTGCGTTCAGCGCCCTTTTTGTGTCGGTTGAGAGCCGAAAAACCCTGGCAGGGAGGTCCCCCGACCACCACGTCCGCGTGGAGGGCTTCTTCCGTGGGCTTCCAGTCCTCGATGTCTTCGAGGTGGACACGTGCCGGTGGAAGCCCGTTCTCCGATTTGCCTCCGAAATTAACCGCGTACGTGGCTGCGGCGGCGCGATCGTGCTCGACGGCCG
Source organism: Streptomyces sp. NPDC101225 (assembly GCF_044767585.1). Taxonomy (NCBI): domain Bacteria; kingdom Bacillati; phylum Actinomycetota; class Actinomycetes; order Kitasatosporales; family Streptomycetaceae; genus Streptomyces; species Streptomyces sp. NPDC101225. Next base: position 304,187 of record NZ_JBIWOE010000002.1, on the reverse strand, counting down.
CGACGCTGCGGAAGACAGGGCCGCCGTCCTCCGCCCCCTTCGGGCGAAACTCGTGGAACCCCTGGGTGAAGCCACCGCATCCAGAAAAAAGATCAAGGACCGTGATGGGCTCGGGGGTGAGGGGGCGGGGCGTGCTCATGAAGAGATCTTAGCCGCGCAGAGCGGCCGCGACGGCTCGACCGACAGCAGTGGCCAGGGGCGGGGGCATGGCGTGACCGATCTGACGGTACCTGGACGTCTTGCCACCGAAGAAGCTCCATTCTTGAGGGATCGCCTGGACCAGAGCAGCCTGCTCCACCGTCAGCTTGGGTTGCCCGTCCGCGGGGAAGTCTGGCCCAGGGGGAGCGTCACCGAGGCTGTTGCCGTTGACACCGAGCGTGGCCCACGCATTCTTGGTGCCTGTGGGACCTAGATCAGCACCTCCGCGACGGTCGGAGCCGCCGACTAGCGCAGGAGCGATCCGGTCCGCGCCCTTGATCCAACGCTCGACGCCGGGCCACCCGAGCGCCGACATGGAGGGGCCAAGCACCTTGCCGACCGTCGGAGGCGGCAACACGTGTGGCTCGGGCCAGGAGAATCGAGAGAAGTAGGGCTCTTGCAGGGCGACAAGGAAGCCACTGCTGCGGTTCTGCGGCACGCCGTAGTTCGCGGCGTTCAGGACGCGCCAGCTCCAGTTGTAACCGGAATCCCTGAGCTCGGTCTCTATCCACGCGCGGTCGGACGCGAAGTCCGGGCTCTCGACCAGATCCGGTACGTTCTCCAGGAGCACGGCTCTCGGGCCGACGGCGCGCACCAACGCAATCGCGGCTCTGAGTACGCCGCGTTCCTCCCTGTCCTCCGTGCGCCCCGCGCTTGCAGGTGACTTCACGCGGGGCAGCCCACCGCTGACCAGGTCGACGCCAAGAATTTCCGGGCGCTCACTGGGACGGAACTGAGCTACATCCATGCAGATCACGTCCCACTCGGGTCGGTTCAGGTCGATGGTGAAGCAGGCATCGGCCTTGCTGTCGATGAGGAGAACCGGGTCGAAACCCGCCTTCTCCAGTCCGAGCGCCTGTGCCCCGGCCCCGGCGCAGATCTCCACCGATCGGAATCGAGGCGATTCGGGCGTGTCCACGGGAAGCGGCTTGGACGTCGACTTCTGCCCCGCGAGTGACGTCGATTTGGACGTCGATCGCTGTGCGTCGACGGACTCCTCGGCCACCGCGCGCAATTCTTGATCCAGGGCGTGTTCCTCGATGCCGTCGAACAGCACGAAGGGGGCGAGTCGCAACAGTCTCTTGAGGAAGTCACGCAGTGTCTCGCGCTCGTTCAGGCCGGAGAGATCGAGGTCCTTCCAGACACGGAGGATGGCACGGACCATGTGCGGGCTTCCGCCCAACGCTGCCCGGCGGGCATAGATCTGATCGAACGCGGCTTCGCCCAAGATCGTGAGGGCACCGTACGGTTCCGGGGCGTCGGAGGAATGGATCAGTTGGGCTCGCCACCACAACCGGCCGAAGACGTGCCGGGTGAGGTCCGTTGCGAGGACGCGGTCCTTGGGCGGCTTGGGGTACCGCCAGTAGGCGACATCGGGCAGCAGGACCAGTGCGAGGAAGGCCCAGACGTCCCGTGAGGCGGCCTCGGCGGGCACCATGCCCGTCTCGGCGTGCAACAGAGCTGCGAGCCGAAGATCGAAGTCGGCATTGCGAACGCGATCGGAGTCGTCAGGGAAGCCGGCCTGTTTGGCGAGGTCGACGACTCCCGCGCGCAGTTCTTGGAGTTGGGCCGAGGAGATGCGATCACCTCCGGTGGCCACGTACACCGCGGAGGCGTGGGACGTGGCCACACGACTCGTCAAATCTGCGACGTAGAGTCCCCCGTACTCCTCGAAGAGTGGTCTTGCCTGTTCGGCCAACAACCGGGGGTAGAGGAAGCTCATCAGGACACCTCGAAGATCTTGACCGCCGCCTGCAGATCCGAGCCGAACAAGGCTGGTGACTGTCGTTGCCGGAGGCGGACGTCGGCGATCGGCTGTCCTGGAAAGAGCTGGGTGAACAGGCTCAGCATGGTTGCACCCAGCGAGCCCTCGGGGTAGTCGGAGTCCTCGTCGAAGTCGTCGTTGCTCAAGGCGTGTTCGACCATGAGCCGAGCGGCGTCCGCGTACACCGCGGAGAGCACGATCCGGTCGACGGGCCGCGGTTTGCCCGCGTTCTCGAACGCGGTGGCGGTGACCGTGTTCTTCTCGTTGACAAGAAGGAGGAGGGACCCCATCGTCGCACTCTCCAGGCTGCCGCTGATCTGCAGGTGCCAGGCCGCGTGATCGGGAAACGAGGTCAGCGCGAAATCGATCACAGCCATCGGGAACTGTGGTGCGTCGCCTTGGAGGCGCAGAAGCTCCCGGTCGCTCCACAGCACAGAGCCTGCTCGGCGTGGAGACGATGGGCGTGCGTCGCTCCTGCGCTCGGCCAGGACGAGGGCCGTGTCGAGCATGAGCAGACCACCCAGATCAGCGCCCCGCAGGCGAACCTCGAGTTCCACGGCGCACGTGCCGCTCGCGGTCAGACGGACGTGCTCAGCCGGTCCGCTCAGGTTGGATCCTGTGGCGGTCCACACTGCTGCGAGTACGAGGGCCGTGTCGGGCGGCAGACCGCTTTGCGTTCTTGCTCGGTCCAGGTCGACACGGACGGTTCTACGGAGATGCAGGTCCATCTGGTAGTCCCAGTCCGGCAGGGCTTCGGGCAGGTCGACATTGCCGTCCGGGGTCACCAGCAACCAGGACTCGGTGGTGACGACGTCCTCGGAGGGTATCCGGTAGGGCAGTACACGCCGCGTCACGATGCCTTCACCGCCTCCACCTTGATACCGATCTCGGTCATGGTGTCCGGGGCCGGCCTGACCAGGGCTCTCCAGACGGCTTCACCGCCCTCGATCACCCACGGCTCGGACCCATGCAGGCGACCGGCGTCGTCCTCCCATCCGATCAGTACGGGCATGCTTGCCCCGATGGGTGGATCGGTCTCCCGTCCACCGGTACCGGGAAGAGTGACTGCCAGATCGATGTGGACCCGCTGCGGACCTGGCACGGGCAGTCGGAAGTCCTGGACGAGCACGGAGTCGTTGCCACGATCGTCGTAATAGGGCTCGCCGATGTACTGCACCCGAGGACGTCGACGTGGTGCACCCGCTCCGGACGCGTCGGGGAGCGACTCGACGCCGGAACCGATGCCATTCCAGCCGGCCGATCCGCCTACGGTTGATTGTTCCGAGGCGGACGATACGGGCGTCGGAAGCGGACGACCACGCACCGAGCGTGTTGCGACACCCTCGGCGTCGCCCCTGTTCGCGCGCGTGGCAGTGCTGCCGGGCTTGGCATAGTCCGTGGCTCCACCGATTCCCCACGCGCCGCCGACCAACCCGGAGAAGAGCGAACTGGCCGCTCCCAGAGCGATGTTGCGGGCTCCGGGGCGGGCACCACCCCCGAGAGAGAGCAGATCGTCCAGCGCGTCGTGGATGCGGCGGAACGTTGTCAGGACGAAGGTGCTCTCAGGCCTCACGAGGGATTGAGGGTTCCACGCGTCGTGCGTGGGCGGCTCGGCCTTCGCGTAGACCTCGTCCATCGATTCGTCGGCCCGGAACACGCCGGCGTAGCCCTGGTTCACACTGGGGGGCTTCGGTCCGGGATGGTATGTGACGACAAGTTCTGCCGGTCGCATCAGACACACGTGATGCACGATGTCCTCGATGTCGAGCATGCGCGAGGCGTGTGTCGGATCCAACGATGGCATGATTCGCTTCACGAGCCCGAGACGCCCGAGAAGGCGCTTGGGTCTCAGGCAGTGCAGGTCGTTGCCATCCGGGCTGTTCATCGACTCGTAGGCCGCGACGAACATGTTGAGAGGACGGGTCTCCCGAGGATTGGGCACGGGGTGCTCGACACCGTCACAGACCACGCGGAATCGCATGGCGGGTTGTTCGCCGTCGTCCGAAATCATCTTCGGCCAGAGATGCCAGGCGATGGTCTCCGCCAGGTAGTGGGCCGCCTCGGACGGCGGGAGTTCATCGAGGTCCGGATCAATGACGACTACGGTTGTGCCGGTTTCGTTCGGGCCGAAGGGCCTGAGCCCCAGACGCTGAGCGGCGGTCTCCGCCTCACGTCCGACCAGGGGCTCGACGACCTCGCCCGATGTGTCACCCCACCAGTGCCGGCCGGTGTAGCGGCGATCTACTCCTGTTTCATCGGCAACGTAGCTCTTCCACAGGGTGCAACCGATGAGTCGCGTCTCGTGCCCTCCCACCGAGGTACGGCAGCGGGAGTGGACAAGGACGGTTCCGGCCTTGGACAGCAGATAGAAGATGCCCTTGCCGAAGCCGTAGGTGCCTCCGCCGAGTTCGGTGTCCCGAGGCTCGCCTATGTTGCGGATGAAGGAAACGAAGTCTCGCTCCGGCCCTACCGCGTCGTCGGCACGCGTGGGGCCCCCGAGCCCTCGGGTGCCGCGATCGGTCACGGCCAGGACCCGGACCGGGCCGTTCCGCAGGGTGTCACGCAAAGGGAAGTTCTCCGCGCCCGCAGGTGCGCCGCCGAGCAGAAGCTCTCGCCATGCGCCTGTGTGGGCCGGACCGACCGTCCACATGTCGATGCGGTAGTCCACCGGGGAGGAGGCCCCCGAGAGGCGGGCGTCCCAGCTGTTCTGAGCGGATTCGCGTACCAGGATGGTGAGCAGGTCGAGTTCCGGACGCCCGAGTTGGTTTCGAATACCTTCGGCCGCGCTCGCACCCTCCGGCGGATAGGGCTGGGAGAACCACCGTGGCTCGGTCATGCAGACTCCCGGATCATGCGCTCGATCAATTGCGGCACCTGGCCGGACGGCAGAGGAGCGGGCGTCTCACCGGAGAGGTCGATGGTGTACTCGACGTCCAGAACCGAGACGGCAACGCCGGCCTCGGTGAGTGCCTGGCCCGTGAGTCGGGGGAAACTCGGGCCGACGCGATACCACCGCTCCTCACCGACCGTGAAGCGCGCGTCCCTGTAGAACTCGGAGTCCTGCGAGCGATAGCCGACGGCTGCGAGGAGATCGAGCAGCGCAGCTTCGTCGTCGCAAAGTCGAGAAGCCTGCTTGACCAAATCCACGACGGAGGTACCGGCATTGTTCCCTGTCGCCCGTTGCAGGCGGAACCAGGCCAGGCAGAGAGTTCCGCCCTCGGGCGCCTCCAGCTGGTCGAGTCCGTGGATCCGCGGTCTCCGCCCTTCGTCGACGGTGGCCGCTTTGACTTCGACGGCGATGGTGCCGGCCGTGAAGTCATGGCGGTAACCCTCAGGACCCCGCCATAGGCGGTGTGCACTGGAATCCAGTCCGAGCAGCCGGTGGAGCACCGACAACTCGCCGAAGAGACCGGCAAGTTGTTCAGGCCCCAGTGGGGCTCCTTGTATTCGGAAAAGAGCCTTCCACCGATCGAGAACTTGGTACAACGCCTTGACAGGGTTGTGAGGGAGGGCTGCCGCCGCGGACAACACGTCCACGCACAGCTCCGCGAACAGATCAGCGAAATCGGAGTGAAGGCAGGCGAGATCGGCGTACGTCTGGTAGGTCTCGTCGTCCTCCAGAGCCCGCTTGTACAGACGCAGCACGGGCCCGTCCGTGCCGCGACGGACCTTGCGATGAGGATCAATCGGCACCAGCAGATGGCGGTGTCCTTCGTGGTCGGCGGCCAAGGCCAACGGTTCGCCTCCGCCAGAGGCGGACAACTCCGAAATTCTCAGCCGTCGTTCGCCTGAGACCTCCTCGGCAGCGAGCGCGGTCCATCGCTCCTCGACGAGCTTACGAAGCGCTTCCTTGCTCATACGTCCTCGCTGTCGAGGAGGCTGTAGTCCTCGTCCTCGATTCGTACGTTGGACAGGTCGGCGGAGACGTAGTCGACCGTGCTGTCGACATCCCATGGTTCTGGGAAGACGAGACCGACGCCGATCACGTGATCATCGGCGTTCAGCGGTGCACGCAGCTTCTTCGCCGGGCTCGGCTCGGACACCTTGTCGATGGGATACAGGACGAGGAGGCCTGTGTCGGGAAGCTTGTCGCGACGCAGATCCTTGATGCCTTGTTCATTCAGCTTCGCCGTGTCACCGTCCAGATCCACCGCGGCGTCGCGGCGGCTCATCAGGGTCTTGATGTCCGCGAAGTCCGGGTCGGGATTGGTCACCGCGAGACGGGCACGCGCATTGAGTCCCACGGCCACGTTGGAAGCAAATGCGAAGTCCTTCCCGCTGCCGCGGGGATTACCGACGATCGCAATGTTCCATCGCTTCAGGGACCTTGCCGCTGCAACGCGCTTTCGAATGTATCCGACGATCAGTGCGGCGTCGTTCTCCGGAGACTTCTCATGGAACCTGTACGTTTCGAGGAAGGTGATGACCACGTCATGCGGTACGTCTCGGAAGACGTACCGGCCGTCTGCGGGTCGTTCCTCCACCCTTGCCGTGCTCGCGACGGACGCGTTCACCAGAGTGCGCGCCGCGTCCATGTTGTCGCGCAGCCAGCCGGCGTTGGTGTGGAAGTAGCGAGTCTGGATCCGCTTGCCACCGTAGGAAGCCGCTGCTTTGACAGCACCGCGCATCTTTGCGGCCGCGGTCACTCGGAGTGCCGGATGGGTGCGCAGGCGCACTGCGAAGGTGAGCGGCGTCTCGTCCTCGGTCATGTAGATGTCGACGTCCCGACGCATCTCGGTCTCGACCGTGGCGAGATGACGGAACCACTCGGCCAACTCGTCGGTCATCCAGATACGAGGCAGGTCGGCGTAGCCTCCTCGGAAACCGAACCAGCGCCCCATCTGCAAGAGCGTGTCGTAGGCAGAGACAGCTCGGACGAAGTAGCTGACCGACAACCCTTCGAGGGTCAGACCTCGCGAAAGGGTGTTGCCGCCCACGGCGATTGCCACGACCGGACCGTTCTCGTAGTCGAGACGGTCCTCGCTGCTGGAGTTGTCCATGATGACGCGGCAGCTGTGCAGAACTCCCCGCAGCTCGGACAGCAGCTCATCGAACGGCACCTTCGTCTCACCGAAGTCCTGGGCCGGGACCCGCGCGGTTTCCTGCTCCCACAAGTTGTGCAGGCGGGAGAGGAACTGGGGATCGGCCAGGGACTGTATCGCCTTGTCGCGCAGGTGCCTCAGGGGCCTTCCGAAGCTGTTGTGCACGGCCGTGTTGACACTCGTGTGTATCAGCATCGTGCTGTGCGGGTTGCCCGTGCCGCGGACGCGCCTTGCCGCCGTGACCAGCCAGAAATACTCGATGGCTTGACGAAGGGTGTCGGTGATGACGGGTTCGAACCCCTCCACGTCGGCTCGTGTTGCGGGGCGTACGAGCGGTACGTCCTCGTCCGGCACCGACCTGATCATGTCGTAGCCGTCGTCCACCTGCTCGGGATCTTCGCCGTCGAGCGCGTAGCGCCCGAAGAGAACCTCGGTGCCGAAGTGTCCCTGCGGCTTGGGAAGGTTGACCACGAAGTGCTCGGGATAGAGGTCCTTGGCGCTCGGATCTATCAGCAGGTTCGCGAACGGCGAGGCTGTGTAACCGACATAGGCGCACTTCGGCAGCGAGCCCATGATGTCGAGGATCAGCGGGTTGATCGACTTCGTTGCCACGGTGGCCTGGTCGGCCTCGTCGTCGATGATCAGAGTGGGACAGTCCTCCAGGTAGTCGGACGCCTTCTCCAGCCACCGGGCGAGTTTGCGCAGCACTGTCGCGTTCTTCTTCACCACACACAGCACACGCGTCTTGTTGCTCTTCCCGAAGTACGAGGCCGGGTTTTCCTGCGGGGTGAAGTCCTTTTCCAGGCCGGTCAGTTGGGACCACATGGAGGGGTTCGGCTCAATGAGCTGCTGCACCAGGCGTGCCTGAGTCTGGCGTCGCAGGCCGTTGTGAATGCCCGCGAGCACGATGAACAGCTTGTATCCGCGGTCGGCGGCCTTGGCGATGACCGAGGTGAAGTTGGTCGTCTTGCCGGACTGGACATGGCCGACGACCAGGCCTCGGGTGGAGAATGCCTTCTCTTTTGGATGGTTCAGCAGCGACACGACGCGAGTGGAGGAGTCGTCGAGGCTGCTGATCGCGGGGTCCTGGGGCCAGCCGTCCATACGTAGCAGGTCGACGACTGCCGGCCAGCATTTGTCCTTGGGTTGCGGTCCCGTGTACCAGGTGTCGCGGTTGTCCAGGACCACCGCGTGCGGTTCGTCCATCTCCTTGATGCGTATGGTCTGCTGCTCGTGCCGTTCACGAATGCGTTCGACGATGTCAGGACTGACGCCGAGCTGTTCCAGGCGCTTGACCGCTTCCGACGGGGGGAACCCCTCCAAGAGCGCCTTGAACGTTTCGTACATACCGTCGAATGCGTCGGACATGAGATTCGCCCGTTCCCCGTTCCCGCTCGCCGGGCCGGCCGACGCGCAGGGCTTGCCGACTCCGTGGATGGATCCGTGAACGGCACAGGGCCCGGGCGAGAGCTGGCACGCCATTGCCTATGACGTCTACACACTATTGGGCGGGATCGGTGTAGATACAGGGATCGTGAGCAACGATCATACGCGACTTCGATCAGGTTGCGAATTTTGTACGGAAGATACGCTTCGGCCGGCAAGGTGCGGGCTGCTCGGGCGATCGGGGTCGGGTGTTGCGTCCCGCATCAGCGCTCTTGGTGCGGTGATCGCCGTTCCGTCACCGCGTCGGTGATCTGGCGGGCCACCTCCTCGGGGGATTCGTGCTCCCAGAACCTCAGCACCGTCCAGCCGGCGGCGCGCAACTTGTCGGTCGTCTCGCGGTCACGGGCCATGTTCTTGTCCAGCTTTGCTCGCCACCATTCCGCATTCGCCTTCGGCTGGGTCGCGTGCTCGGGGCAGCCGTGCCAGAAGCAGCCGTCCATGAAGACTGCAAGCTTGATCTTGCCGAAAACGATGTCGATCGTACGGCGACGTGCGTCGGGTACCGGCACGTTGACCCTGTAACGCAGCCCTGAGGCATGCAGGAGTCGTCGGACCGCGATCTCGGGAGCCGTGTCACGTCTACCTTGACGGCTCATCCGGGCGGAAACGGCTGCGGAGGAGGGGACTGCGTCTGGCACATGGGCATTGTGCCGGCGTCCTTCCGGCGCCGTCGCCCGCTGTGGCGACCGTCGGCCGCCCCCTCTTTCGCCGTGTCGTGTCTCCGTGGCCCGCGTCAACGGCGCTGCGCGTCGCCTTCGGTGATCAGCCTGTGGCCGACCCCTGATCCGGGCCGCTCCGGCACGAGGGAGAGGCGAGCGGGCGGCCCGGGGAGGCGGAGCCAGGTTGGTGGGGGAGTACCTCGGTTCAGCCGGTGGCCGGAGTCAGGGGCGCGTCGGCGGCTCGGGGCACGCCGGGACGGCTCAGCGGCCTTCGCCGAGTGGGGCGGTGGCCGCGTGGTGAGTGGGGTGCCCGTTCCGGTGTGGTGGCTATGACCCGTGGCATCCCTCATACGCCCGTCCCGACCCGCACCAGCACTCCGCTCCCCGCTGCGGCGGCCATTCCTCGGCGCGTCCTCGTGCCGCCAGTGTCGTCGCGTACTGGGGGAGGAGGTCCATGTTCGCCGGGGAAGTCGCCTCCGAGGCCGCGAAGGCCTCGTACGACGGGACCGTGCCCGTGACGATGCCCAGGTTGGGGGTGCCGGAGGCCGCCAGTTCCCGGAGGGACGCTTCTATCGTCGCGAGGTGTTCCTCGTGGGAGGGGTACTCGGCCGACAGGGACGGGTACGCCTCCACCAGTTCGGCCAGTTCCGGCGCCGGCCAGTGGAGCACCGCCACCGGGAACGGGCGGGACAACGCCTCGCGGTAGGCGCCGAGTTCGGCCTGCAGGCGGGAGATCTCCGCTGCCAGTTCCTGGGGGTTGTCGGAGCCCAGGGACCAGACCCGTTTGGGGTCGTGGAGTTCGTCCAGGGGGACCGGGGCCGTGTGGAGGGTGTCGGCCAGGATGTCCCAGTCGTCGTGCTCCGCGCCCAGCATGCGCCGTACGCGATGGCGGCCGAAGAGGAGCGGGTGGGTGGCGTACGGCGGCTCGGGCACGTCCGAGAGCAGGAGGGTCGCCCCCTGCGTGAACGTCTCCTGCGCCGCCTCCAGCTCGTCGTGCGACTCCAGCGCCTCCGCCACGATCACCCAGGGCGCCGGGTCCCTCGGGGCCGCCGCGCGGACGCCGTCGATGATGGCGCGGGCCTCGGCCTCGTGGCCGTACTCCCACAGGTTCGAGGCCTTCAGGGCCCGTACCAGGGAGGGCTTGTCCAGGCCGTCCGTGGAGGACAGCAGGCGGTCGTAGAGCGTGGTCGCGGCCGGGCGGTCGCCGGCCAGCTCCAGGTGGGCCGCGGCCTGGAGCAGCAGGGCCTCGGCGTCCTCGGGGTACAGGCCCGCGGTCCGCTCCAGGCGGGCCGCTTCGGCGGTGTGGTCAGCGTTCTCGGCTGGCGTGTCGGGGCGCATGAGGGAAACCGTACTGCCGATCAGTGACAAAGAAGAGGCAGGTGCTGGTCACCAGTCCGCCCGCCACCCGGCCCCCGTGCGTCGCCTTTCATGAGCTCCCGTTCGTCTCGCGTCCCTCGCCGTGAGGCCCATCGTGACCAGGCCCGCCAGGACGAGGGCCGCTCCCACGTGGAGCGGAGCAGCCCGGCGATCACGAACTCGGTGAGGCCGATCCCGAACCCGCCGAGGGCGAGGGCGACCAGCCCGGCGGGTGTCCGTGCGCCACCGGGCGCACCGGTGCCGCGCACGGACTCCGCTGCGGTGCCGATGTCAGATCACGACCCCGTCGATCTGGAGGGTCTGCACCGACTTCGCCGCGAACGGCACCGCGACCGTCCTCCCGCTCAGGCGGGTGTCCGAGTACGCCTTGTACCGGTCCCCGCCCGTCGTCACCGTGGTCCAGCGCGGCACCAGCCCGCCCGAACCGCCGTTCACCGTGGCGAAGCCGCCGAGGTCGAAGGTGAACGTCTGCGCGGAGGACGAGGTGTTGGCCGCCACGATCACCAGCCGCTTCGCGCTCGCGTCGTGGGCCGCCACCGCGTAGCTCACGCCCGTGTCGAGGATCTTCATACCGGGGCGGATGTGGCGGCTGAACTGGGCCATGACGTAGTACTTCGTCGTGATGGCGCCCGGCTGCAGCGTGTTCGCGTCGTAGGCGATCATCGCCCAGTTCGAGGACGGGTCCATCACCTGCCAGTAGACCCATGCGGTGGGGTGCAGCCAGCGGAAGTCGTAGAGGAGGTTGCCGGCGAGCGTGATGCCCGTGCCGTCGTTGTCGCCGGTCTCGGAGTTCCACAGGGCCTTGCCGGCTGTTGTGACGACGTCGGTGTAGAGCAGGTCCCTACGGCCGCCCGAGCCCTGGTAGCCGTGGACGTTGACGCGGTCGACGTAGCCCTTGGTGGTGGAGGAGAAGGAGCCCCACGTCGTGCGGGCCAGGTCGTAGCTGGTCTCGTCGGAGGCCGAGATCTCCGTGCCCGTCAGGCCGCGCTTGTCCAACTCGCTGCGCAGATGGGGGAGTACGGCCGACTGGACGGTGGCGTCCATGTGGCAGCCCTCCTGGGTGCCGGTCGCCGTCCACCACGAGGACGAGGGCTCGTTGAACGCCTCCACCGTCGCGAAGTCCACGCCCCAGTTGTTCCTGGCGTAGAGGGCCACCGCGGCGAGGTGGGAGGCGTGCTGGCGGTAGTTCCAGGACTGGAGGTTGTTGCCGCCGCCGGCGGCGCCGGACGGGTTGTGGTTCAGGCACATCCACCACATGGGGGAGTTGGCGAAGAGCTCGGTGGTGGCGCCGCGGGCCACCACCTTCGTCAGCATCGCGCGCTGGGTGGCGTCCGCCGTCCACTTCCAGGCCGAGGAGGTGGGGTCCTCGTTGTTCCAGTCCTGCCAGTAGCCCTCGATCTGCTTGAAGGCGGGGATGTTGGGGGAGGCGACCATGCTCTCGCCGTTCACGCTGTTCGAGCTGCACGCGCCGAGGTTGTAGCGGGCGATGTTCAGGCCGAGGCCCGGCAGCGAAGTGCCGTTGTACGTCGTCGACTTGGTGGTGAAGAAGATGTCGGCGAAGTCGTCCCGGGCGCCGAAGACGTTGGCCCACCAGGCGAGGGAGGTGCCCCAGCCCTCCCACGTGCCGTACGACGTGCCGGGGTCGACCGAGATCGTGGCGTCCGCGCGTGCGGTTCCGGTGGCCAGGGCGCTGCCGAGGAGGGTGCCGCCCGCCGCGGTGAGCAGGGTTCTGCGTCGGATCATGGCTTCTCCGCTTCGCTGCAGGTCCCGTTCATGACAATGGTCGTGTTCATGACAGTCGTGCCGTTCATGACAGTCGTGCCGGTCGTGCCGGTTGCGTCGGTCGCGCCGCTCGTGCCACGAGGAAGCATCGGGTGTGGCGCGTGGGTTGTCGAGGGTTCCGACAGGGCTTTCTAAAACCTATGTACGAAGTCTCGGACACGCGGGCCGCGCCGGCCGCGACGGGTACGGCCCTGGTGACTTGCCTGGTGACTTTGAGGCGCTGCCCTTATCGTGCGGGCGGCCTGGTGGAGGAGGCGTACGGATGCGCGTTCCGGTCGTGCAGCACAGCAGCAGGCGGCGGCTGGCCCGGCGCCGGCGGGTGTGGTGGACGGGGGGCGAGCTCCTCGTCACCGCGGGCGTCGTCCTCCTGCTCCTGGTCGTGCAGCAGCTGTGGTGGACGAACCGGGAGGCGCGGCAGGGCGCCGAGCGGAAGGTGGAGTCGCTGGAGCGGCAGTGGGGTTCGGGTGGGTCCGGGGGTGACGCGTCCGCCGCGCCGGCGCCGTCCTCGTCGCCCGCGTCCTCGTCCTCGTCCGAGCGGCAGACGGGCACCGGCTCCGGCTCTCGGCGGCCCGCGGCGGCACGGCAGTCCCGCCCCGCCCGGTCGCAGGCGTACGCGGTCCTCACCATCCCCCGCCTCGGCCTCCGCGTCCCCGTCGCCGAGGGCGTCAGCAAGCCGAACGTCCTGAACAAGGGGTACGTCGGCCACTACCGCGGCACCCAGCAGCCGGGTCAGGCGGGCAACTTCGCCCTCGCGGGCCACCGCAACACCCACGGCGAGCCCTTCCGCCACATCAACCGGCTGCGGCCGAAGGACGTCGTGCGGGTGGAGACCAGGAGCGCGACGTACACGTACGCCGTCGACACGACCCTGCCGCAGACCTCGTCCCGCGACGTCGGCGTCGTACGCCCGATTCCGCGCTCGCTCGTCGACCCGCGCTACGGGTACGACGAGCCGGGCCACTACATCACGCTGACGACGTGCACGCCGGAGTACACCTCGCGCTACCGGCTGGTGGTGTGGGGCAAGCTGGTGTCGATGCGGCCTCGGTCGTGAGCGTACGGAGGCCGGCCGGCCTCCGCGCCTCCGGCCTCCGCGACTCCGTGCGTGCCGCGGTGGCCGTTCGGGCCGGACGCCCGCTCGCCCGGCCGCTCAGCCCCGTTCCCGCAGCACCAGCACAGCACCCGCCGCCACGGCCGCCAGGCCCGCCGACACCGTCATCGCGATGTCCGCGCCGTGCGCCAGGCCGCCACCCGACGACGTCGCGATCGCGATCGTCAGGGCCACGCCCGCGCAGGAGCCGATGTAGCGGAAGGTCTGCTGGGCGCCCGAGCCCATGGCGGCACGGGCCGCGGGCACCGACTCGACCGCGAGGAGCGGGAGCGCGGCGTTGAGGAGGCCGCTGCCGGTTCCGGCGATGAGGAGGCCGGGCAGGAGACGGGGCCAGGAGTGGGCGTCCAGGGCGCCGAGCATGGTGAGGACACCGGCCGCGTGGAGGGCGAAGCCGACGGCCAGCTGGTGGCGGGGCGGGACGCGCCCGGCCAGGCGCTTGGCCTGCAGGGCGACCGTGAAGGACAGGCCGGACCAGAGGAGGAACAGCCAGGCGGTGTCCATCGCGGACAGGCCGAGCGTCTGCTGGAGCAGGGCCGGCAGGAAGCTGAACATGCCGATCACCGCGAGGCCCGTGAACAGGCCGCCCGCGGACGAGGCCAGGAAGCGGGAGTGGCGGAGCAGGCCGAGGTCGATCATCGGCGTGGCCGTGCGGCGCTCCACGAGGGCGAAGACCGCCAGGAGGACCACCGTCGCCAGGAGCAGCAGGCCCACCTGCGGGCGCAGCCAGCCGTCCCGGCCCAGGGTCAGGGCGGCGACCAGCGCGACCAGGGCCAGGCCGAAGGTGACGGCGCCCACCGCGTCGGGGCGCCCGCCCCGCGGCGAACGGGACTCCGTGAGCCTGCGGGTGCCGAGGGCGGCCACGAGCAGCGCCGCCGCGCCCAGCACGCCGTAGGCCGCCCGCCAGTCGGAGAACGCGCCGGCCACGAGCGGGCCCACCGCGATGCCGCCGCTGACGAACGCTCCCCACACGCCGGTCGCCTGCAGCCGGCCGCGTGGTGTGGGGAAGGCGTGCACGATCAGGCCCAGACTGCTGGCCAGGATCGCCGCGCTCGCCGCGCCCTGCGCGATACGGGCCAGCGTGAACAGCCAGGTGGAGGAGGCCAGGGCGCCGAGGGCCGTGGTGATGCCGAGGGTGAGCGTGCCGGCCAGGAAGATGCGGCGGCGGCCGTAGTCGTCGGCGAGGCTGCCGGCGACCAGGAGGAGCGCGGCCAGGCCGAGCGGAGTGCCGTTGAGGAGCCAGGCCTGGGCGGAGACCGGGGTGTGCAGGGCGGCCGCCGTGTCGGGGAGCGTCACCATCGGCGCGGTGTACGTCATCAGCGTGACGGCGGTGGCCGCGCTGGTCAGGGCGAGGGTCGCCCGGGGGTGCGCGGACGCCTGCGCGGTCTGTGCACGGGGTGCCGCGGGTGCGGTGGACGCCTCGCCCTCAGTGAGGGTTCGTTCATTGAACCTAGCCATGCCCGCCACGATACACGCTCGGTTCAGTCATTGAACCAAGGCCGGGGAAAATGGTTACAGTGGACGGCATGGCATTGGGCAAGGACTACGCGACACAGCAGTGCTCGATCGCCCGCGCGCTGGAGGTCGTCGGCGAGCGCTGGACGCTGCTGGTCATCCGCGACGCCCTCTACGGCGTGCGGCGCTACAACGACTTCCTCGTCCACCTCGGCATCCCGCGGGCGGTCCTCGCCGCCCGCCTCCAGACGCTGACCACGGAGGGCATCCTGGAGAAGCGGCGCTACCAGGAGGCGCCGCCGCGGGACGAGTACGTGATCACCGAGCGCGGCATCGCCCTGTGGCCCACGCTGCGTTCGCTCGGCCTGTGGGGCCGCGAGCACTTCGGCGAGACCAAGCTGCGCACCTTCCGGCACGCGGACTGCGGCACCGAACTGGGGTCGTACGGCGAATGCCCCCTGTGCGCAGCCGTCGTACCCGTCGAGGACGTCCTCATGGAACCGGGACCCGGACTCGAAGCGGACCCGGCGGATCCGGTCAGCCGGGCGCTGCTCAGGCCCAAGCGCCTGCTGGACCCCATCGAGGCCCTCATCGAGGCCCCCGTGGAGGCCCCCGCGAAGGCCCCCGTCGAGCGGCCGGCCGCGACGGATCCTGTATAACCGGGAGCAGGACCCGTGCGCGGGGGAAAGGGGGAGCGGCCGTGATCCGCAGCCGGATGCCGCAGTCGGCCCGGATTTTCCCGCGTCCCGCCGTCGTGCTGCTGCTCCTCGTCCTCCAGGCCGTCCTGCTCGCCGACACCGGCAGCCTCACGGCCACCGTCGCGCTCGCCGCGACGGCCGCGGCCGGGTCCGCGCTCGCCGTCTGCGCCCTGCTCGCCGCGCGCTGCGTTCCCGTGGTGCCGCCCACACGCGTGCGTACCGCCCTGCGCGACCGCGATCGCCGTACGGCCTTCCTGCCGCAACGCGACCCCGACGCGCGGGGCCGCACCCGCCCCCGAGCCCCTGGACGCGCCCTTCCGGCGACCGTCGCGTAGGGCACACGGCCCGGCTCGTATCCCCCGGCCCGGTGCCTTCGCGTGGTCGTCATGCCGCCGTCACCCGTTCCGGCATGACCCTCGGAGGGCTCATCCATGTCCGTTTTCCCGGCTTTCGCGCATCTCGTCGAGCAACTCGCCGATCTCATCCAGCCGCTGTTCGGCGCCACCGCGGCGGCCGCCGCGATCGTCCTGTTCACCGCTCTCGTACGGCTCCTCGTCCATCCCCTGTCCCGGGCGGCCGCCCGCGGGCAGAAGGCCCGCACCGCGCTGCAGCCGCAGATCGCCGAGCTGCGCGCCCGGCACAAGAACGATCCGCAGAAGTTCCAGCAGGCCCTGCTCGCCCTGCACGCCGAGGAGAAGGTGTCGCCGCTGTCCGGGTGCCTGCCCGGGCTGCTCCAGCTGCCCGCGTTCTTCCTGCTGTACCACCTGTTCTCGAACACCACGGTCGGCGGGGAGCGCAACGGCCTCCTCGACCACCGGCTGTTCGCCGCGCCCCTCGGCGGGCGCTGGGCGGACGCGCTGGCGGGCGGCGGGCCGTTCGGGCCGGCCGGGCTCGTGTACCTCGGGCTGTTCGCGGTCGTCGCGGCGGTCGCGGCGTTCACCTTCCTGCGGGTGAGGAGGACCACGGCGGCCCCCGCGACCGCCGACGGCGTCGCCCTCCCGGAGCAGGTCCCCGGCGCCGCGGCCATCGGGAAGATCGCGCCCTACCTGTCCTTCTTCACGCTCGTCACGGTGGCCGTCGTACCGCTGGCGGCCGCACTGTACGTGGTGACGAGCACGACGTGGAGCGCGGCCGAACGGGCCGTCCTCCACCGCTAGGACGCGCGGTTACGGTCCAGTCCGTGAACCGGGTATTGCGGACTGGACTCCCAGCTTGGAGGATCGACCAGTCCTCCGATGGCTGCACCCATCGGTCGGGCGCCCGCGATCGAGGGAGACTGTGATCATGAAGCTGCTGCGAGTCGGTACGGCGGGAGCGGAGAAGCCCGCGCTGCTCGACGCGGAAGGGGTGCTGCGGGACCTCTCCGGTGTCGTCCCGGACATCGACGGAGCGCTGCTCGCCGACACCGCGGCGCTCCAGCGCGTCCGTACGGCCGCCGAGAGCGGTGAGCTGCCCGCGCTGGACGCGGCCGGGCTGCGCGTCGGGCCGCCGCTCGGGCGGATCGGCAAGGTCGTGTGCATCGGGCTGAACTACCACGACCACGCGCGCGAGACCGGCGCCGAGCCGCCCGCCGAGCCGGTGATCTTCTTCAAGGCCGCGGACACCGTGGTCGGGCCGAACGACACGGTGCTGGTGCCCCGGGGATCGTCGAAGACCGACTGGGAGGTCGAGCTGGCGGTCGTGATCGGGCGTACGGCGCGGTACGTGGAGTCGGCCGAGGAGGCGCTCGCGCATGTCGCCGGGTACGCGGTGGCGCACGACGTGTCCGAGCGCGAGTTCCAGATCGAGCGCGGCGGCACCTGGGACAAGGGCAAGAACTGCGAGACGTTCAACCCGCTCGGCCCGTGGCTGGTGACGGCGGACGAGGTCGCCGATCCGCAGAACCTGCCCCTGAGGCTGTGGGTCAACGGCGAGCTCAAGCAGAACGGCACGACCGCGGAGCAGATCTTCCCGGTGGCGGAAGTGGTGCGCTACGTCAGCCGGTTCATGACGCTGTACCCCGGGGACGTCATCAACACCGGTACGCCCGCGGGCGTGGCGATGGGGCAGCCCGAGCCGAAGCCGTATCTGCGGGCCGGGGACGTCGTCGAGCTGGAGATCGAGGGGCTCGGGCGGCAGCGGCAGGAACTGAAGGACGCCTGAGGGGGTGGGGGACTGCGCCTCGGTGGCGGCCGCGTGTTCGTGGTGGCGCGTCGCGCGGTTCCCCACGCCCCTTCGGGACGCCGTACTACCGCTTGTTCAGGAACTCCTCAAGGGCCTCCACCACGAAGCGGTGGTCCTGGAGTTGGGGCAGGCCGCTGACCGTCACCGCGCCGACGACGCCCACGCCCTCCACGCTGATCGGGAACGAGCCGCCGTGGGCCGCGTAGGTGTCGGGGTCCAGGCGGGAGGAGTCCTCGAAGGTGGTGCCCTTGGCGCGGAAGCGGGCGCCGACCAGGTAGGAGGCCGAGCCGTAGCGCTCGACGACCCGGCGCTTGCGGGCGATCCAGGCGTCGTTGTCGGGCGTCGAGCCCGGCAGCGCGGCGTGGAAGAGCTGCTGTCCGGCGCGGTGGATGTCGATGGCGAGCGGCGCCTGCCGCTCCAGGGCCAGCTCCACCAGGAGCGAGCCGAGGGCCCAGGCGTCCTCGAAGGTGAAGCGGCTGAAGACCAGACGGCGTTCCTGCGCCTCCAGTTCCTCCACGGAGGGGGTGATCTCCGGCTGGAACTTGGGTGTGATCTCCTGGTGCGTCACAGCGTCACCGCCACTCCGTCGCGGGCCGAGCGGCGGGCCGCCTCCAGGACGTCGAGGGCGGCGGCCGCGTCGAGGGCGGTCACCGGGTTGGCGCCGCCGTCGACGAGAGCCCTGGCCACGGCCGCATAGTACGCGGGGTAGTCCCCGGGGAGCGTCGGTTCGCGGCGGCCGCCGCCGGTGAGCGGGGACTCCCCGGCGCCGACCCGGCCCCACAACTCCTCGGCCTCCGCGCCCCACCGGGCCGCCGTGCCGGGCCGCCGGCCCTCCCGCAGGGCCGCCTCCTGAGGATCGAGGCCGTACTTGACGTAGCCCGCCCGGGAGCCCAGCACCCGGAAGCGCGGGCCGAGTTGGGCGGTCGTCGCGGAGACGTACAGGTGGGAGCGGACGCCGCCGGCGTGCGTGAGGGCGATGAACGTGTCGTCGTCCGCCTGCGCGCCCGGGCGGCGGATGTCCGACTCGGCGTAGACCTGGGTCGCGGGACCGAAGAGGACCAGGGCCTGGTCCACCACGTGGCTGCCGAGGTCGTAGAGGAGACCTCCGATCTCTTCGGGGTCGCCCGACTCGCGCCAGCCGCCCTTGGGCTGGGGGCGCCACCGCTCGAAGCGGGACTCGAAGCGCCACACGTCGCCCAGCGCGCCCTGGGCGAGCAGTGTGCGCAGGGTCAGGAAGTCGTTGTCCCAGCGGCGGTTCTGGAAGACGGACAGGAGCAGACCGCGGTCCTCGGCGAGGGCGGCGAGCGCCCGCGCCTCGGCCGCGGTACCGGCGATCGGCTTGTCCACGACGACCGGGAGGCCGGCCTCCAGGGCGGTGGTCGCCAGCGGCACGTGCGTCTTGTTCGGCGACGCGACGACGACGAGGTCCAGCTCGGCGGCGCGGCCGAACAGCTCCTCGGGGGTCGCCGCCACGCGTACGTCCGGGAACTCGGCCAGGGCCTGCTTCTGCCGCTCCGGGTTCGAGGTGACGACCGTGTCGAGGACGAGGCCCTCGGTGGCGGCGATCAGCGGGGCGTGGAAGACGGAGCCCGCGAGGCCGTAGCCGACCAGGCCCACGCGCAGAGGAGGCAGAGGAGTACGAGTCATGGCTCCACTTTCGCAACGCTGTTGCCAAAGTGCAAGCGCGGGGGACAATGCCGGGGTGGACAGGACGAACGCGGTGGCGGGGACAGGGGCGGGGACGGCCGGCGGGCGGACGGGGCCGGCGAGTGCGCCGGTCACGGCGGGTACGTCGGGTGCGGCGGGCGCGAATCTGCCCGCGCTGCGCAGCCACAACATGGCCCTCGTCCTCGATCTGCTGCGCACGGCCGGCACGGCGGGGATCAGCCGGCTCGAGCTCGCCGAGCGGACCGGGCTGACCCCGCAGGCCGTCAGCAAGATCACCGCCCGGCTGCGGGCCGACGGTCTCGCGGCCGAGGCGGGCCGCCGCGCCTCCACGGGCGGCAAGCCCCGCACCGTGCTGCGGCTGGTGCCCGAGGCGGGGCACGCGGTCGGACTGCATCTGGACCGGGACGAACTGCGGGCGGTCCTGGTCGACCTGACGGGCGCCGTGGTGGGGGAGCGGCGCGTCCCGCTGGACCTGGGAGCGGGACCGCGGGCCGTGGTCGGCGCGGTCGCGGAGCAGGCGGGAGCGCTGGCCGCGAGGGTGCCGGGCGCGGGCTCCCCGCTGGGGATCGGGGTCGCGCTGCCCGGCCCGCTCGACCACGTCCGCGGTGTCCTGCACCGGGTCACGGGGTTCCCCGAGTGGGACGGCTTCCCGCTGCGCGACGCGCTCGCGCGCAGGCTCGGCGTGCCGGTCGTGGTCGACAAGGACACCAACGCGGCGGCGCTCGGCCTGGCGGTCGGGGGCGCGGGCGGGGCCGGGGAGAGCGGGTCGTTCGCGTATCTGTATCTCGGTACGGGGCTCGGAGCCGGGCTCGTCCTCGGCGGCACCGTGCACCGCGGGGCGCGTACCGGAGCGGGGGAGTTCGGCCACCAGGTCGTGCAGCTGGACGGGCCGCCGTGCGGCTGCGGCAACCGGGGCTGCGTCGAGGCGCTGTGCCTGGCGGCGGTGGCGCGCGGCGAGGCCGACGAGGCCGCGCGCGTCCTGGGCACCGCGGCCGGCAACCTGGTCGCCCTCCTCGACATCGACCGCGTCCTCCTCGGCGGCCGCACGGTCACCGCGGCGCCCGAGGTCTTCGTCCGAGGGGTGACCACGGTGCTGGACGACCGCGCCCACCGCGCCGGCGAGCGACCGGTACCGGTCCGGCTCGCCCCCGACGAAGTCGCCGAAGGAGCGGCACAACTGGTGCTGGGACCGCTGTTCGGACGCGCGGACGGGTGAGGTCCGGCTGAGGTCCGGGTGAGGTCCGGGTGAGGTCCGGGTGAGCCGGTGGGGAGGGGATCGGGGCGGACCGCCGGTGCCTGCCGGCCGGTTCTGGGCGGGTCGGTACCGGGCAGGGCCGGTCCTGGGCGGGCCGGTTCCGGGCAGGGCCGGTTCTGGGCGGGCCGGTTCCGGGCAAGGCCGGTTCTGGGCGGGTCGGGGGCGGAGTCCAGGCGGGTCGGGGGTGGAGTTCAGGCGTGCCGGTGGGCGTCACCCGGGCGGACCGGCGGGTGATCGGGCGCGCCGGCAGCCCGTTCCGGCGCCGTGACGCGACGGGGGCGCGGCCGGGCGGCGGGACGGCACCGGACGCGTCGGTCGGGCGCGGGCGCGGCGGGCCGGCGGTTCCGGTCCCGGCGGGTCCGCGGCGCGGGGCGCCCCGGTCCCGGCGGGTCCGCGGCGCGGGGCGCGTGCGCTGATCGAGGGGACTTGCGGGGGGCCTCGGAGCGGCACCGGCCGCCGTGCGGACCCGTCCGGCACAGTCTCATGATGATGCGACTGTGCACGACCGTCTCCTTCAGCCTGGCAGCAGCCGCCCTCCTCCCCGTGGCGCCCCCGGCGCACGCCGCCCCCGGCGCCGACTGCGCCCCGGACGACCGCCACTTCCCCGTCAGCACCCGCATCCACGGCGGCCCGGACGCCTACGAGGCGGGGGGCGGATACGGCGTCTGGTACCTGGATCTCACCAACACCACCACCCGGACCTGCGGAAACATCCACCCGGTCGTCGTGCTCGTCGACGACCGGCGCGCACTGAGGCCCGGACAGCCGCGCCTGGACTTCTACGAGGGCGGCCGCCCGCACCCGGTGAGTTTCGTGCGGACCGACGAGGACGAGCTCGTCGGCGCGTTCGACGACGGCCTGCCTGGCTTCACCGTCGCGCCCGGCCGGACCGTCACCGTGAAGGTCCGCCTCGCGCTCACCTCGGACGCCGTGCCCAACCAGGTCACCGCCAACGCCGCCGTCGTCCAGCGGCACAGGGACGACGGCGACTGGGTCGGGCAGTCCGGCGACTACCGCTTCCGCGTCGAGGGCGACGCGCACCAGGGCGACGTGGGCCAGGGCGACGTGGGCCAGGGCGACGCGACCCGGATCCCGGACGGCACCAGCCCCACCGGCACCGCCTCGCCGGGTGTCGCCCCGGGGTTCCCGTTCGCCGACGAACTCGCCCGCACCGGCCTCGGCACCCCGGGCGGAGCCCTCGCCGCCACCGCCGTCCTGCTCGTCACCGCGGGAGCCGTGCTGCTGGCCGTCAGGCCGCGCAAGCGCCGCTGAGAGCCGGGTCGGGGACGGCGCCCGGCGTCTGCGTCGATCCCTGCCGTGGACCACCCCGACGACCAGGCCCCCGGTGCCCCCGTCCGCGCCGGCATCCCGGAGCACGGCCGCGTGCCGAAGTGCAACGCGGTGAAGGCGCGGATCGACCACCTGCCGGCCGGGCTGGGCAGGGCGCCGCCATCCCCACCGAGCGCGACCCGTCCGAGGAGCACGGCGTCGCGCGGGAGACCGTGCGCCAGGCGCTGCGCGAGCTGGTGCCGGAGCCGGTGTCCGCGCCGGAGCGGGCCCGGTGGCCGGCGTCCGCACCGGCGCCCCTGCCGACGAGGCGTTCCGCGCCGCCGGCGCCGGACATGTCCTCGGCTCCGTCGCCGCGCCGCCGGCGCCGCTCGGAGGAGCCCGGTCGGACGAGCCCGGTCGGACGAGCATCCGCCGCGCGTGCATCGGTGGGCGCTCCTCGCGCACCCGCGGGGGCCGACCGCCGGCGGCTGATCGATAGGCTGAGCCGCACGCACCATCGCGTACGGCAGGAGACGGCACCATGGCAGACCGCAAGCCCATCTCATCTTGGCTCACCGACATGGACGGCGTGCTGATCCACGAGGGCGTACCGATTCCCGGTGCCGACGCCTTCCTGAAGAAACTGCGCGAGTCCGGCAGGCCCTTCCTCGTGCTCACCAACAACTCGATCTACACGCCGCGCGACCTGCACGCCCGGCTGCGGCGCATGGGCCTGGACGTGCCCGTCGAGTCCATCTGGACCTCGGCCCTGGCCACCGCCCAGTTCCTGGACGACCAGCGGCCGGGCGGCAGCGCCTACGTCATCGGCGAGGCGGGCCTGACGACCGCGCTGCACGACATCGGCTACATCCTGACCGACCACGAGCCCGACTACGTCGTCCTCGGCGAGACCCGTACGTACTCCTTCGAGGCCATGACCAAGGCCGTACGGCTGATCGACGCCGGTGCCCGCTTCATCTGCACCAATCCCGACGAGACCGGCCCCTCCACCGAGGGCCCGCTGCCCGCGACCGGCGCCGTCGCCGCCCTGATCACCAAGGCGACCGGCAAGAAGCCCTACTTCGCGGGCAAGCCCAACCCGCTCATGATGCGGACGGGCCTCAACGCCATCGGCGCGCACTCCGAGACCAGCGCGATGATCGGCGACCGCATGGACACCGACGTCCTGGCCGGCATGGAGGCCGGGATGCAGACGTACCTGGTGCTCACCGGGCTGACCCGGCCCGAGCAGGTCGAGGACTTCCCCTACCGGCCGTCCAAGGTCGTCGACTCCATCGCGGACCTCGTCGACCGCATCTGAAACCCGGCACCACCCGAACGGGCCAGTCCGGGCCCCGCTGAGGATGCGGGGCCCGCACCCGCGGGGGAGCCTCCTTGTGTCTGGAGGTTTCACGATGGGTTTACTGCGTCTCACTCTCTGTACCGGATTTCTGGCCGGCTGCGCTCTCGCACCCGGGGCCGCGTACGCGGCGGACGGCGGCGGAGCGGGCCTCTCGGTGACCCCCTCGTCCCCCGCCGCCGGCAGCGACGTGACGCTGCGGGCGACCGGGTGCACGCTGCGGACGGCCACCGCCGCCTCCACCGCGTTCGTCGCGGACGCGCGGCTCTCCGGTGCCGGCGGCACCCTCACCGGGGACACCCGGGTCCGCACCGTGGCCGACCCGGGCAGCTACGACGTGCGGATCGCCTGCGGCGAGAGCGTGATCACGGGCCGGATCACCGTCGTCGCACGGACCCGGCCGCAGACCCAGGGCGAGCGGCAGCCCCAGGACCGGCAGCAGCCCCAGGACCAGCAGCGGGTCCGGGCCCAGCGGCCGCCGTCCCCGGCCGCTCCCGCCGCGCCCGCCTCACCGGTCGCCCCCGTCGACGCCGGCGGCGGTGGCACGGCGCACTTCGCCTCCGTGGACGTCCGCGGGGCCGGGCCCGGCACCGGGCAGACGATCACCGGGGTGGTGCTCGCGGGCGCCGCCGCCGGTTCCGTGGGGCTGCTGAGCGCGCGCCGGAGGCGCGGGACGGACTGATCCGATGGCCGACCGCGAACGCTCCTCGGGCTCCGCACGCCTGGTGACGGCCGTGTGCTGGACGGTGCTGCTGTGCGGGCTGTGGCTGTGGGGCAGGCAGGTGACCGACGTGCCGCGCACCGCGCCGCAGGCCGCCACCGGTCACCCGGCCGCGGTCGGGGGGCCGCCCGAAGCGGAACTCCCTCCCGCGGTCGGCCCGTTGAAGGCCGCACTGCCCGAGCGTGTCGACATCCCCGGGCTGGGAGTGCAGGCACCCGTGATCGCCCGCGGGCTGGACGCGCACGGCGCGGTCGAGCCGCCGTCCTTCGACCGGGCGGACGCCGTCGGCTGGTACGCGGGCGGCACCGCGCCGGGCGCCGACGGGGCCGCGCTGCTGGTGGGGCACCTGGACACCACGACCCGGCCCGCCGTCTTCCGCGAACTGCGCGCTGTGCGGCCCGGCCAGACCGTCCGCGTCCTGCGCGACGACGGCACGGTCGCCGAGTTCACCGTCGACGGCGTGCAGGTCCAGAGCCGCGACCACTTCGACGCCGCGCGGGCCTACGGACAGCACCGGGCGGGGCGCGCCGAACTGCGGCTGATCACCTGCGCGGGCACCTTCGACCGGGTCCGCCGCAGCTACTCGGCGAACGTGATCGTCTCGGCGTATCTCACCGGAACCGGCCTGTGAGCCGTCCCCCGGGCCGCCGGTACCTGGCCCGGCCGGCGACCTGCTCCCCCCGAAGCCGCCGACCGGGCTGGTCCTCGACCGCGCGCGCACGGGCTGCGGGAGTAACCCGGCGTCCGGCGCGGGAGGTTCAAGGGGCACGGTGAACAGAGGCGGGCCGGGGGCTGGGGCCGTCTGAGAAGACTCTAGAACGGATGAGCGCCCGAGCCTAGAGGGTGAATGACGCCAGGTTCCGCTACGGTGGCTCTGCGTTATATCCGCTGGTGATTCAGGGTTTTCCGGCTACCCTCCGGGGCCACGCGCCGCCTGGTGCCGCAGTTCGCCGTCGTCCACGGCGCCCTCGATACCGCCAGGACCACCGCCGGCTCCGCACGGCCGGCCGCCGCGGCGCCGTCGGGCGCGGTCCGTACGAACACGTTGAGGGCGCCCAGCAGCGACCCGGGCCGGCGGACCTTCCGGTGGGCCGCCCGGACGGAGACCGGACGGACCGGCGTGCCGGAGACGTAGCTCTCCCAGCAGGGCCCGGCGCGGCGCTGCGCCCCGAGCAGGTCGAGCGCCGTCGCCTCCTGCCTGCCGCTGCCCGTCATGCGCGCGCCTTCCCACCGTGGGGCTGTAACAGCCGACCGACAAGCCTCGGGCGACCTCGTGGGTGCCGCGTGCCGTATGTCAGGATTGGGACTTCGACCGGTGCACCCAAGGGGGAGTTGGATGTACGGCATGAGGGGGGCCGGACTGCGGACCTCCGCGGCGGTGCTGGGGGCGGCACTGTGCGTCGCGGGGTGTTCCTCCGGAGGCGGCGGCGACGCCGATGTCCGGATCACTCAGCAGCCCAAGGAGAGCGACCCGTTCTGGGTGAACCCGGACGGCAACGCGGCGCGCCAGGTGGCCGCCTACGAGAAGTCCGGCAAGGACCGGGCCGCCGGGCAGATCCGCAAGATCGCCGAGCAGCCGACCGGCGAGTGGATCGGCCCGGAGAACCCCGAGCAGGAGGCCAAGGGCTTCACGGAGGCCGCCGACAAGGCCGGCCGCACCGCGCTCCTCGTCCTCTACAACATCCCGCACCGCGACTGCGGCCAGTACTCGCAGGGCGGAGCGGCCGACGGCGACGCCTACCGCGGCTGGATCGACGGTGTCGCGGCGGGCATCGGGGACCGCTCCGCCACGGTCGTCCTCGAACCGGACGCCGTGCTGCACCTGGTGGACGGCTGCACCCCCGAGGAGTTCCACGAGGAGCGCTACGACCTCCTCAAGGGCGCCGTCACCAAGCTGAAGGCCCTGAAGAACACCAAGGTCTACCTGGACGCGGGCAACGCCGGCTGGGGCCATCCCGACCAGATCTTCGAGCCGCTGAAGTGGGCGGGCGTCGAGCGGGCCGACGGCTTCGCGGTCAACGTCTCCAACTTCTACTCGACGAAGGACTCCATCGCGTACGGCAGGCAGCTGTCCGCGAAGGTGGGCGGCAAGCACTTCGTCATCGACACCAGCCGCAACGGCAACGGCCCGTACACGGGCGGCGATCCGGACGAACGCTGGTGCAACCCGCCGGGCCGCTCCCTGGGCGACGTCCCGACGAGCAGGACCGCCGACCCCCTGGTGGACGCCTACCTGTGGGTCAAGCGGCCGGGGGAGTCGGACGGCACCTGCAAGGGCGGTCCCAAGGCGGGCCAGTGGTGGGCGAGTTACGCACTCGCCCTGGCCAGGGCCAGTAAGTAGCCGCGGGCTACGGCACCTTGACCCACTGCGCCTTGCTCGGCGTCCCCTGGTCGTCGTCGACGAACAGCATGTACCAGCCCGACTGCACGAGGTTCTTGTTCTTCGGCACGGTCACCGTGATCCTGCTGCCGGAGGTCTTGAAGTCCAGCGCGATCGACCGCTGATCGACGTCCGTGACGTGCGTCGACGCGCTGGGCCTGATCAGCCGCACCTTCTTGACGGCGGAGGCCTGCGGTGAGCTGAACGTCCCCGTCCCGCCGCGCGCGATCGTCTGTGGGCCGCCCGAGAGCGACGGCCGCGAGTCCCGGTACAGGTAGGGCGGGGTGTAGATCTCGATCCGCTGCTCGAACTTGCCCGGCCTGGTGTTGGCCTTGTCCGCGTACAGGGAGTCCGATCCGAAGAACATCACCCGGCCGTCGGGCAGCAGGATCGAACCGGAGTGGTAGTTCCGGCCCACCAGCGGGTCGGCGACCCGCTCGAACGTGTTGGACTCCGGGTGGTAGAGCCGGGCCTGATGGATGTTGGAGTCGCTGCGCCCGCGGTAGTCCTCGGAACCGCCGGAGACCAGCACCGAGTCGTCGGGCAGCACCGAGGACTGCGGGTACCGCGTGCCCTTGTCCAGCGTCGGCCCGTCGGTGAACTTGGGGTTCTCGTCCTTCAGGTCGATCAGCCGCGTCCTGTCGCTGGACGCCTTGGACTCGCCGACCCCGCCGCCGCCGATCACCATGAACCTCTCGTTCTGGGCGGGCGGCAGCAGCACCGTGCCGGACGTCTCCATCTCGGTGGCGTCGCTGAGCCCGGGCAGCTTGGAGAACGTGTTGGTGTCGACGTCCCAGATGCCCGGGTCGCGGCCCACGTTGTCCGGTCCGTACCCCGCGTTCGACCCCGAGTAGAAGATCTTGCCGTTCTGCATCAGGAACAGCGCCGGGTACGTGGGGAACTGGCGGACCGTCGAGGTGTACGTCCACTTCTTGGTCTTCGGGTCGAAGATCTCGTTCTTGCCCGGTACCAGCTGCCCGATGTCGTCCAGACCGGAGACGCTGAGGATCCTGCCGTCGCTCAGGGTGGTGAGCGTCGGGTACCAGCGGGCCTCGTTCATCGGGTCGACCTTGATGTACTTCTCGGCGACCGGGTCGAACTCGAAGGCGTCCCTGATGCCCTGGAAGTCCTTCTTGTCGAGCGCGAGCTTCTGCGCGATCCCGTAGGTGTTGCGGGCCTCGGCGCCGGTCAGGCCCTGGATGCGGTAGTTGTCCTGGGTGCCGGTCTCGTACCTGGTGCCGCTCTTCTTCGCCTCGACGTAGATACGGCCGAGCCCCGGGTCGTTGCGCAGAAACCTTCCGGTCGCCTTGTCGAAGACCTTCTTGGCGCGCGGCACCAGCACCGGGTCCTTCGAGACGAAGGTCTTGCCGTTCTCCTTGCCGGTGAACTTGGTGCCGGCGGGCAGCGTGATCGGCTTGTCCGGGTTCTCGTTGTGGACGACCATCAGGCCGCCGGCCTTGGTGACGTCGCCCTTGAGCTTCTCGTACCGCTTGGTGCCGCCCGCTATCAGCAGATTGCCGTTCGCCAGCTGGGTGTGCCCCGTGCAGAACAGGTCCGCCGGTGTCGGCACCTTCTTGATCGTGCCCTTGACCGGGTCCCAGATCCGGGAGTCGAACTTCTTCTTGTCGAAGTTGTCCTGGTTGTTGCCCGAACCGGCGACGAGCAGCACCTTGCCGGTGCGCAGCAGCGCCGCGTGGATGGTGTCCTGGCGGTACTCCGGCGGGAACTGGATCACGTCCCAGTGTCCGTTGTCCGCTTTGTACTCGGGCTTGTTGATCTGGTACTCGTGGTATTTCTCGGTGCCGAAGCGGTAGAGCCACGGACCGTTCATCCCGGCCAGCGCGAGTACCACCGCCGTACCGATCGCGAGTCGACGGGCGCGGCGGCGGCCTGCACGGTCGTTCATTCCTTACGTCCCCCAAATCCACCAAGGGCGATCTGCATCGTCTGGTCGTTGCCGGCGTCCGGGCCCGAAGCCTGGGCCGCCCAGCTGGGCTGGTGCGCCGAGCCGTGCTGCGTGTGCGCCGCGTGCTGCGCGGGCAGCGGCTGCGGCTGATGGGCGGGCGCGTGTCCCGCCGGGACCGGCTGCTGCGCCGGGGGCTGCTTCTTCGCCTCCCGCAGCGAGTACTGCCAGGCGAAGATCGGCGACGCGGTGATCAGCAGGGCGAACGTGGCCCAGACGATCATCGCCGGGTGCGAGTGCCCGAGCGTGAGACCGGCGGCGATCGAGCCGCCGAAGACCAGGATGAAGAAGAGGTGGACCCGGAAGGTCCCCAGCAGCGTGTCCGGGCTGGCGGAGTCGCCCTTGGGGGTCACCACGAACTTGCTCTTGCGGCGCAGCACCGTGTCCATCAGCGAGCGTGCGTAGATCGGCGCGGACAGCGCCGACATCACCATGCCCGCCACACCGCCGGAGCCCTCCGGCTCGTGCGGGGAGACGTTGTGCCGGCGGTTCCAGATGTAGAGGCCGATCTGCAGCGCGGACGCGTTGCCGTACAGCATCAGCCAGACCGTCGGGTCGATGTTCACACCCGAGGCGCCCAGGCCCAGGAACAGCGCGCAGCTCAGCGCCGCCAGGATCCAGTTGAGGGCCGACATCGGGTAGAAGATGATCATCATCGTGTAGTTGAAGAGCTTGCCCGGGGGCAGCGAGAACCAGCCCTTCCAGTACTGCTTCAGGATCGTCTCGTACGTCCCGCGCGACCAGCGCAGCTGCTGGGTGAAGAAGTCCGTCCAGGCGCCCGGCCCCTCACCGACGGCCAGCACGTCCGGCGTGTAGACCGAGCGCCACTTGCGGCCCGTGGCCGGGTTCCTGTGGCGGTGGATCTCGAAGCCGGTGGCCATGTCCTCGGTGATCGAGTCGTACAGGCCGCCGATCTGCTTGAGCGCCTTGATGCGTACGGCGTTCGAGGTGCCGACGAACATCGGGGCGCCGTAGCGGTTTCCCGCCCGCTGGATCAGCGCGTGGAAGAGGAACTGCTGGGACTCGGCGGCCTTGGTGATGGGGTTGTCGTAATTGCCGTACACCTGCGGGCCGATGACGAAGCCGACGTCCGGGTCGCGGAAGAAGCCGAGCATCCGCTCCAGGTAGTTGGGCAGCGGCACGTGGTCGGTGTCGACGGAGGCGAAGAAGTCGTAGGCGTCGCCGTGCGCCTCGAGCCAGGCGTTGTAGTTGCCGTGCTTGGTCCTGGCGCGGTGCGGACCCTTCTGCTGGTTCCACTGCGGAACGCCCTTGCGGGAGAAGTGATGCACGCCGAGCCGGGCGCAGACCGCCTTCACCTCGGGGTCGTCGCCCTCGTCGAGGAGCCAGATGTGCAGAAGGCCCCGGTGCCGCAGCCGTACGGCCGCCTCCAGGGTCTTCGTGACCATCTCCAGTGGTTCCTTGCCGGGCACGTAGGTCGTGATGAACGCCACTCTCGTGCCGGTCTCGGGCACCACCGGGATCGGGTCGCGGGCGACCAGGGTGGCGTGCGCGTTGGACAGCACGTTCATGCAGCGGAAGAACTCGATCAGGCCGATCGAGACGAGCATCACGACGTCGAGCACGGGCAGGAAGTCGAAGGCCGGGTAGTCGCGTTCGGTCCAGTGCTCCGGCTGCAGCAGCCAGGCGAGCAGGACCAGCGACAGCAGCGGTGCCGCGCCCAGCATGAGGGCGGCACGCAGGCGGTGCGGTTC
The DNA here is from genome assembly GCF_044767585.1 of Streptomyces sp. NPDC101225. Classification (NCBI taxonomy): domain Bacteria; kingdom Bacillati; phylum Actinomycetota; class Actinomycetes; order Kitasatosporales; family Streptomycetaceae; genus Streptomyces; species Streptomyces sp. NPDC101225. Next base: position 274,166 of record NZ_JBIWOE010000002.1, on the reverse strand, counting down.
CTGCGAGAGCAGCGAGCGGTACTGCACCGTGTACGGCTTGCCGGGATCCGGCTCCGTGAGGGGGCCGGCGAGCCGGCTGTAGTGCTCGTAGTCGTATCTCGGCAGGTTCTTTCTGATCCTGTGGAACTGGCCCGTCGTGCTGTTCCGGTGCGAAGGCACCCTGAGCTGGGTGGTTTCTGACGGGTCGAAGTCCGGCCGGGCGCCCTTCGGCGTCGACGTCATGAGTCATCCCCCCACACGCAGGTCGCCGCGTGTCGTGTCGGTTCCTTCCGCCCGCGGTCGAGTCCCCCACGACTCTTCACAGACGTATCAGTGGCGGGCCGCAGTCACCACACTATCCACACCTACGGACACGGAACCGCGGCCTTCCGGTTGCATGATGCCCCCCTCGGCATCGGCTCGTGCGCGGGGCCCCTATCCCCGCAGAACCGGCAACCGCTTACTTGTCCCCCCAACTGCCGCTTATCTGCAGTATCTTGGAAAACAGGGTTCTACAGCGTTCATCATGATCGCAAGATGCGAAACACGGTGTTTACCGGTCATACGCGTTCATTGTGGCGTGTGTGGGGGTCCCGTGGATGCGTTGTGGACAACCGGGCACGGATGGTGCCGAAGTGATCCCCCAGCGCCGCCTCCGCCCGCACCGAGTCGCCCGACCGCACCGCGTCGAGGATGTCCCGGTGCTGCCGGCAGGTGACCTCGGGGTCCTGCGGCACGCCCCGAGGTCCGTCCGCACACGGTGGAAGGCGTCCCGGAACGCCTCCAGGGCCTCACCCGGCAACACGTTGTCCAGTCCCCGCTACAGGGTGGCGTGAAAGGTGCGGTCGGTGTCCGCGAGGCCGGCGCCTCCTTGCGCCGCCTGGTGTTCCATACGGTGCACGAGTGCGTCGAGTTCAACGAGGTCCGCCTCCGGGATCCGGCCCGCGAGCCGGGCGACCAGGCCCGTCTCCACCGCCGCGCGCAGTTCGAGCAGCTGGAGCAGGGAGTCCTCGCCCCGGTAGTGCCCGGCGACCGTGCGGAAGGCGAGGCCCTCGACCATCGGGGCCAGGGACATCGGGCCGACGTAGGTGCCGAAGCCGTGCCGGATCTCCACGATGTCCATCGCCTGGAGCGCCTTCAGCGCCTCGCGCACCGAGTTCCGGCTCGCGCCCAGGTACTCCATCAGTTCGGGCTCGGTCGGCAGCGGCGCCCCGGACGGGAGCCCGCGGTCGACGATGAGCCTCTTGATCCGCTCCTGAAGGTCACGCGCTGCCATGGCCAGAGCGTATCCGGCCAAACACGAGGAGGGCCCCTCGCTTGCGGGAAGGGCCTTCCGGCCGGTATGGCCGCGCTGAAGGGGGTGCGGGTGGCGGAGCCCCCGCCGCGCGCGGCGACGCCGCGCGGACACAAGGACGGCGAGGCCGCTCGCGCTTTCCGCGAACACGCCTCGCCGTCGTCGTCGTGCGCCGCCAGGGACTCGAACCCCGGACCCGCTGATTAAGAGTCAGCTGCTCTAACCAACTGAGCTAGCGGCGCCTGCTGACGGCGCAACTCTACCGGACCGCGGGGGGTGGTCCCGACCACCTCGCGGGCGGGGCGGGCCACGTCCGGGCCGGGGGGTGTACATCATTCGGACCGTCAACATGCGAGTCGGGAAGACCGTTGGCAAAGTGATCGACGTGGACACGCGCGGTCTTTTCCATCGGGAGTGTGAGGGGAATCGCATGACGGCTCCGGTTTTCGAGGAATTCGCCCCGGCGAGCGACTGCGAATGCCCCGGATGCGCGCACTGGCGCCGCGTTCTGCCGTACGCGCGGACGGTGCGGCACCCCGCCGCCCGGCGCGCCGTGATCGTCGCGGCGGCCGCCTCCACCGCGCTCGGCGCCGGGCAGGTGGCCCCGGCGCTCGCGGGCCCGCAGGCACCGCCCGGTCCCGACGTTCCCGCAGGTGACGGGCACCGTTCCCCGCAGGGCCGCAAGGCCCCGCTGTACGGTCGCAGTGCCAAGGTCGCCAGACCCCCGGACGTGCGGAAGACGCCCACGACCACCCGCGCGGAGATCATCAACCGGGCCAAGAAATGGGTCGACGCCCAGGTGCCGTACAGCATGACGGACTACTGGTCCGACGGTTACCGCCAGGACTGCTCGGGATTCGTCTCGATGGCCTGGGGACTGCCCCGGAACGAATGGACGGGCAGCCTCGGGCAGTACGGGAAGCAGATCTCCAAGGAGGAACTCCAGCCCGGCGACATCCTTCTCTTCCACAATCCGCAGAATCCGGAGAAGGGCTCGCACGTCGTCGTCTTCGGCGGCTGGACCGACTACACGCACAGCAACTACGTCGCCTACGAGCAGACGCCCCCGCACACCCGCAAGCAGGCCACCCCGTACGCCTACTGGACCAATTCCGACCGCTACGTCCCCTACCGGTACACCGGGCTCGCGCCGGACCCGGCACCGGCCCAGCCGGGTGCGCCGGCCGCCCCGAGCACCCGGACGCCGTATCCGGGAGCGGCCTACTTCGGCCCCGGCGCCAACAACAGGTACGTCACCCGGCTCGGCGAGAAGCTCGTCGCGCGCGGCGCGGGGCGCTTCTACACCTCGGGGCCCGACCCGCGCTGGTCGGACGCGGACCGGCGGGCCACCGAGGCGTTCCAGCTGGCCCAGGGCTGGCGGGGCGAGGCCGCGGACGGGCTGCCGGGACCGCGGACCTGGGAGCTGCTGGAGACCGGCGCGGGCAAGGCGATCCCCGCGGCCGCCAAGGCGGGCGGGCCGGCGCCGTCGCCCGGCGCGGTGCCCGCCTTCCCCGGGCGGGCGATGTTCCGGCCGGGGGCGGTGAACGACTTCGTGACCCGGCTCGGGCGGCAGCTCGTGCGGAAGGGGTTCGGGAAGTACTACACGACCGGGCCGGGACCGCGCTGGGGCGAGGCGGACCGGCGCAACGTCGAGGCCTTCCAGCGCGCCCAGGGCTGGCGCGGCGGCGCGGCGGACGGCTTTCCGGGGCCCGAGACGTGGAGGCGGCTGTTCTCCTGAGCGGTTCCGATCTCCCCAGGGCCTTCGCCGCTGAACGGCCCTGTTCCACCCACCTGTTGTGACGCATCTGGCGCGGAGGCTGGAGGCACGCATGAGTACGACGACCACGTCACAGACGCCCGAGTCCGAGGGGCCGGGCAGGCCAGGTCGCCTCATCCAGAACGAGGCGACCACCGAGATCCCCGTCCATCTGCTGTTCCGGGACGACCCGGACCCGGTGTCCGTGCCGCTGAGACCGACGGTCGTCGGCCGCCGGCAGGGCACGGGCGAGCAGCCCCGGTTCCGCCGTTCGGCGGCGAAGCCGCGGCCGGTGCCGCGGGTCGACCCCGAGCTCGGGGAGCGGCCCGCGCGGGTGCTGCCCGGAGCGGCGGGCGTGCTGGCCGGGGCCTGCGGGGCGGCCGGCTGCGTGGCCACCTCGTGGTGGGCGGGCGTCCTGCCGCCGCTCGCTGCGGCGGCGCTGCGGCTGCCCGCGTACGCGGGAGCCGGACTCGGTCCCGCGCAGTGGGCGGCCTACGCGGGCGCGGGCGCGCTCGGTCTCTTCGGGTTCGGCGGGCTGGCCCGGGGCCGGACCGGACGGGCCTGGGTGCTCGGTCTGTTCGGCCGCTACCGGGGAACCGTCCGGCGCACCGGGCTGCTGTGGGTCAACCCGCTGCTGCTGCGGCGCCGGGTCGACGTACGGCTGCGGCACTGGCGCAGCGAGCCGATGCCCGCGGCCGACGGCAACGGCGTCGCTCTGCGCGTGGTGGTGCTCGTGGTGTGGCGGGTGCGGGACACGGCGCGGGCGGTGCTGGGCATCGAGGACCACGAGACCTATCTGCGCGAGTGCGTGGAGGCGGCTCTAGCCCGGGTGCCGGTGGAGACGCCCGGCGGGACACGGGGTTCCGTGGAGGCGGCCGGGGACGCGCTGACCCGGCTGACCGCGGCGGACGCGGCGCCGGTCGGGCTGGAGGTGTTCTCGGTGCAGCCGGTCCGCATCGAGTACGCCCCCGAGGTGGCCGCGGCGATGAACCGCCGCCGTATCGCCGCGCTGGACGCGCGGCACCGGGCGAGCGTGCTCACCTCGGTGGTCGACTCCGTGGAGGACACGGTGACGCGGCTGACCGTGCGCGGGCTGGTGGACCTCGACGACTACGAACGCAAGGCGCTGGTCAAGGACCTGACGGTGGCGTTCTGCGCCGGACGGGGCGAACAGGTACCGTGATTGGTATGGACATGTTCAACTGATGGCAATATTCTGCACTTGGTCTAGACCTGCACGCCTCATGGAACTTCCCCCACGTTCTTCAGGAGCGGCAGCATGCGCAGAAAGACCAAGTGGTACGCCGCCGCGCTCGGGCTCACCACGGCAGGGGCCCTGGTGCTCTCGGCCGGCAGCGCGAGCAGCCACGGCTACACCGACCTCCCCGTCAGCAGGCAGAAGCTGTGCGCCAACGGCACGGTGACGAACTGCGGCGACATCCAGTACGAGCCGCAGAGCGTCGAAGGCCCCAAGGGCTTCCCGGCCGCCGGGCCGGCCGACGGGACCATCTGCTCGGGCGGCAACGCGCGCTTCTCCCCGCTCGACGGCTCCAGGACGCCGTCCGGCGGCGCCTGGCCCACCACCAGGGTGACGGGCGGTCAGAGCTACACGTTCCGCTGGCAGTTCACCGCCATGCACGCCACGACGGACTTCAAGTACTACGTCACCAGGCAGGGCTGGAACCAGAACCACCACCTGGCCCGTTCGGACCTCAACACCACACCGTTCCTGACGGTGCCCTACAACGGGCAGCGTCCTCCGTCGACCCTCTCCCACAGCGGCACCCTGCCGTCCGGCCTGAGCGGCCACCACATGATCGTCGCGGTATGGACGATCGCGGACACGGGCAACGCGTTCTATTCCTGCTCGGACGTCACCTTCTGATCCCGCCGGACGGGGTGCGTGCGCCGGGAGGCTCGGTCCCGGCGCACGTACCCGATCTCTGAGCCTTTCTTGAGCGACCCTGACCCTACCCGCGGGTACGTTCCTGGCACGCCGACCGTACGGGGGCGGCGGACCGAGACCGGGGGACCTCATGGACGTGCTCTTCTACCTGGCGCCCAGCCTGATTCTGGGGCTGGCCCTGTTCATGGCGTACCGCGTGGTGCGCCGCTGGCTGCAGATCCGGGCCGCGTGGAAGAGCGGGCTCACGGCCCAGGGGCGCTGTCTGCGGATGTTCACGACGACGGACGGCGGCGGCGCCGACACCTCGGCGAGCACGACGCTGCACCACGTCTACGAGTTCACGACCCACGACGGCCGCTGCGTCCGGTTCGAGGAGGAGGACGGTCCGGCGATCCGCCTGGAGGGCGATCCCGTCACCGTCTACTACACGGACGGCCCCGCCGTGGTCGCCACCGCCCATGAGCCGGGGCAGCGCGGGCAGGCGGTCAGGGCCGGCTGCCTGCTGTTCTTCCTCGCCCTCGTGGTGGCGTTCTGCGTCGTCTTCATGGTCACGTACACCGAGGTCTTTCTGAACGACGACATGCCGGGGTTCTGACCCTCCACATCTGACGATATGTCAGTTACCGTGCGCTGCCATGGAATCCAGTGGCACCGTCGCGGAGCAGGTCGCGGAGCGGTTCGGTGATCACCGGCCGGGGCTGTGGTACGAGGACCAGGTGCTCACGCACCACGAGGTGGCCGCCCGCGCCGCGGCGCGGGCCGCGCTGCTGGCCGATCTGCTGCCGCCCGGCGCCGAGCCGCATGTCGGGGTGCTGCTCGACAACACCCCCGAGTACCCGATGTGGCTGGGCGCGGCGGCGCTCGCGGGTGCCGCGGTCGCCGGGATCAACCCCACCCGCCGCGGCCCGGAGCTCGCCCGCGACATCCTGCACACCGAGTGCCGGACGGTGGTCACCGAGCGCGGCCACCTCCCGCTCCTGGCCGGGCTCGAACTGCCCGGCGTACGCGTCCTGGTGACCGGCACCGAGGAGTACGACGCGCTCCTGGCGCCGTACGCGAACGCCGCACCGGACCCCTCCCGGGCCGCGCCCGGCGACCGCCTGCTGCTGTACTTCACCTCCGGTTCGACGGGCGCGCCCAAGGCCGCGATCTGCTCCCAGGGGCGGCTGGCCGCGGCCGGGCGTTCGCTGGCCGGCCAGTTCGGGGTGGGCCGCGACGACGTGCACTACGTCTGCATGCCGATGTTCCACGGCAACGCGGTGATCGCGGACTGGGCGCCCGCGCTCGCGGCCGGCGCGGGCGTGGCGCTGCGGCGCCGCTTCTCGGCCTCCCGCTTCCTGCCCGACGTCCGCGCGTACGGGGCGACGTACTTCACCTATGTGGGCCGGGCGGTGCAGTACATCCTGGCCACCGAGGAGCGCGCCGACGACCGCGACCATCCGCTCCGGCTCGGCTTCGGCACGGAGGCGGGGGCGGTGGACGCGGCCGCCTTCGAGCGGCGGTTCGGGGTGCGGCTGGTGGAAGGGTACGGCTCGTCGGAGGGCGGCGCGGCCGTGCAGTGGTCGCCGGGGACACCGCCCGGAGCGGTCGGACGGGCGGCGCCCGGACTCGTCGTGCTCGACGCGGACACGGGCGAGGAGCGCCCGCCCGCCCGTTTCGACGCGGCGGGGCGGCTGCTCAACGGGGACGAGGCGATAGGGGAGCTGGTGAACCGGGCGCCCAACCCCTTCGAGGGGTACTGGCGCAACCCGGCGGCGGAGGCCGAGCGGCGGCACGACGGCGGGTACTGGACCGGTGACCTCTTCTACCGGGACGCCGACGGCTACCTCTACTTCGCGGGCCGCACCGACGACCGCCTGCGCGTCGACAGCGAGAACCTGGCCGCCGCGGCGATCGAGAACATCCTCGCCCGCTACGAGGGCGCGGCCGCCGTCGCCGTCTACGCGGTGCCGGACCCGGTCACCGGCGACCAGGTGATGGCGACGGTCGCGGGGACCTTCGACCCGGCGGGCTTCGCCGGTTTCCTGGCGGCCCAGCCCGACCTCGGGACCAAGATGGCGCCGCGGTTCGTCCGGGTCGTGGAGCGGATGCCGGTCACGGCCACCAACAAGATCCACCGGGCGCGGCTGCGGAAGGAGGGGGTGCGGTGCGCGGACCCCGTGTGGTGGCGGCCGCCCGGGGAGCGGGCGTACCGGCGGCTCACCCCGCAGGACGCCGAAGGGCCCCTCGTCTCCACGAGAGGCCCTTCATCGGTGCGCCGCCAGGGACTCGAACCCCGGACCCGCTGATTAAGAGTCAGCTGCTCTAACCAACTGAGCTAGCGGCGCATGACTCACGCCGCCCACCGGAACCGTGTCCCGCGGGTGGCGACGAAGAAAATACTACCTGGTCCGCGGGGGTGCTTCCGACCACACCCGGCGGGCCCCGGTGCTGCGGCCGGGCCGGGCACAGCCCTAGATGGCCAGGGAGAGCAGCACCGGCGTCGCGTTCCGGTTGAGGGTGTCCGCGGCCTGGCGCAGGCGGTGGGCGTCCTCGACGGGCAGCGACAGGGCCAGGCAGCCGACCGAGGCGCCGGCGCTGACCGGCACGGCCGCGCAGACCGTGCCGACCGCGTACTCCTGAAGATCGAGGTGGGGCACGGTGGGCGGCTGGGCCTCCAGGTGCGAGAGCAGCAGCTTGTCGCTGGTGATGGTGCGCGAGGTCAGCCGGGCCGGCCGGTGGCGGGAGAGGTGGTCGCGCCGGCCGTTGTGGTCGAGCTGGCCCAGCAGGCTCTTGCCGATCGCGGTGGCGTGCGCCGAGGAGCGGAAGTCGACCCACTCGTGGACCACCGGGGTGGTGGGCCCGTCGGCGTACTGGGCGATCTTGACCTCGCCGTCGACGTACCGGCTGAGGTACACGGCGGCACCCACCGAGTCGCGCAGCCGGTCCAGGGTGCGCTGGAGCTTCTCGTGCAGGGCCCGGTCCCGGCCCTGGGCCGAGCCGAGCCGGGTGAGGGCGTCGCCGGTGACGTACGCACCCTCGGTGATCTGCTCGACGTAGCCCTCGCGGCGCAGCATCCGCAGGAGGGTGGTCAGCCGCTCCGGTGCGAGGTCGACGAGACGGGCGAGTTCGTTGTCGGTGACTCCGGTCGAGTGCCGCGCCACGGCCTCCAGGACGCGCAGCGCGTCCTGGGCCGAATGGTACGGCGCGGTCGGCTCGTGCTTCAGCGCCACGGTGCATCCCCCTGCGCTTGCTCGGTCGCTCTACAACTTGGCCGTAATCCGGACAGCGGAACACTTCCACGATAACGGTCAAGAGGCTTGTTGTGAGCGGCTGTTGACGAGATCGGAACCCCGCCTCACCGCTCTCAACAGCAGCGCAGGCACGCCGGCACATGCCAGGGACACGAACCGGCGCCCGGACCTCGGAGGTTGAACCGTGTTCAACCTCCGACGTCAGAGAACCGCGCTGAGAAATTCCCGCGTGCGGTCGTTCTCGGGCTCGCTGAAGATCTTCTCCGGGGTCCCGGATTCGACGATCTTGCCCTTGTCGAACATCATCACGCGGTCGGAGATGTCACGGGCGAAGTTCATCTCGTGGGTCACGCAGAGCATGGTGATGTCGGTGGTGTGCGCGATCTCCCGGAGCAGGTCGAGCACACCGGCCACCAGTTCCGGGTCCAGCGCCGAGGTCACCTCGTCGAGCAGCAGGATCTCCGGACGCATGGCGAGCGCCCGGGCGATCGCCACCCGCTGCTGCTGGCCGCCGGACAGCTGGGTCGGGTGCGACTTGATCTTCTCGCGCAGGCCCACCATGTCCAGCAGTTCCTCGGCGCGCCCCTCGGCCTCGGCGCGATCCAGGCCGAGCACGTTGACCGGCGCCTCGGTGATGTTCTGCAGCACGTTCATGTTCGGGAACAGGTTGAACTGCTGGAAGACCATCCCGATCTGCTTGCGGATGTCGCGCTGGTACTTCTCGCTGGCCGGCTTGAGCGAGCCGTTCGGGCCGGGCATGTGCGACAGCGGCCGGCCGCCCACCAGGATCAGCCCTCCGCTGATCTGTTCCAGGGTCATCAGCAGCCGCAGGATGGTGGTCTTGCCGGAGCCGCTCGGCCCGATCAGGGTCACGTGCTGCCCGCGGTCGACCGTGATGTCGAGGTGGTCGAGCACGACGTGGTCGCCGTAGCGCTTGACCACCTCGTCGAACACGACCAGGTGACCGGACGCGGCGGCGTCCGGCACGCGGTCCTCCGGATTCGTCTTCTGCAGGGGGTCGTCAGTGGCCAAGGCGCTTCTCCAGTTTTCTCATCAGCAGCGAGGTGGGATAGCTCGCCGCAAGGAAGATCAGGCCCGCGAGGGTGAAGGTCTCGACGTAGGTGAAGTGGTCCGCCCCGTACTCCCGCGCGTGGAAGACCATCTCCTGGACCGTGATGACGGCCAGGAACGGCGTCTCCTTGAACATGGCGATGCCGTAGTTGCCCAGTGCGGGCAGCACGTTGCGCACCGCCTGCGGGAGGATCACGGCCTGCCAGGTCCGCCGCGGTGACATGGACAGCGCCCGGCAGGCCTCCCACTGGCCCTTGGGAACGGCGTCGATGCCGGCCCGGTACACCTCCGACAGGTAGGAGGCGTAGTGGATGCCGAGCACCGCGATGCCGATGGTCAGCGGCTCGACGGTGTTGAAGATGGTGTACGCGCCGACCAGTTGCACCAGCATCGGGGTGGAACGGATGAACTCGGTGACCGCCCGGACCGGCACGGTCACCAGGCGGGTCGGAGCACGTCCGGCCATGGCGACGACCAGGCCGAGGACGGCGGCCAGCGCCGTTCCGAGAACGGTCGCGAGCAGCGTGATCTTGAAGCCGTCCCACAGCAGTGGCAGAGACTCCCGGACGGCGTCCCAGTCCCAGGTGTAGTTCATCCGCCACCTCCCGTGGCCTGCGCGATCTCGGCCTTCTCCGCCGATTCGGCGCTGCGGCTGCGCAGCAGGCTGCGGGCGCTGGTGTGCTGGCCGAGCCGGGTCTTGGCCTGTCGTTCCAGGAAGTTCATCAGCAGTGTCAGCGCGTAGGCGAGGATGAAGTACATCACCAGCAGCGTCAGATAGGCCCAGGTCGTGGCGCCCGTGCGGTCACGCATGTGCTCGACCACCGTCGTCAGATCGGTGGCCGTGATCAGCCAGAGCAGCGGCGTCGCCTTCAGCAGCTGGATCAGCAGGTTGGTGAACGGGGGGATCATCTGCACCCAGGCCTGCGGCAGGATCACCCGGCGCATGCGCTGCAGCGGTGTCATGTTCAGCGCGATGGCCGCCTCCCACTGCGCCTTCGGCACCGCGTTCAGCGCGCCGCGCACCACCTCCGAGCCGTAGGCGCCGTAGTTCATGCCGAACGCCAGCACACCGCAGAACAGCGGCGACAGCTGGTAGCCGGCCACCAGCGGGAAGGCGTAGTAGAGCCAGAACAGCTGCACGTAGAGCGAGGTCCCGCGGAAGAACTCCACGAGCACCCGTGACACCCCCCGCACGAGCACGGGCCTGCTGTTCGCCATGAATCCGAACACGAAGGACAGGACGAGGGCGACGGCCGAACCGAGCACCGTCGCCTCGACCGTCACCCACAACCCCGACCAGACGTCCGACAGATGGTCGAAGAAGTACGTATAGAAGTCACCCATGGGCAGGCTTCCCCGTCAGCCCTTGCAGAGGTCGGCGGTCTTGAGGTTCGCCGGCGGGATGGTCTCCTTGCCGAAGCCGTACTGCCCGATGAGCTTCACGTACTCCGCGGGATCGGAGGTGATCTTCTTCAGCTGCGTGTTGAAGGCGTCCCTGAGGTCCTCGTTGCCCTTGCGGAAGACCGCGCCGCCCGGGCTGTACTGCTTCTTGCCGTCGACCTCCGGGATGAAGGGCTCGGTGACCTCCAGGCCGCTGTTGTTCTTGGCCAGCCAGTTCAGCGAGATGCTGGTCAGCAGGAAGGCGTCGATCCGCCCGCCCTTGACCGCGTCCGCGCCGTCCTGCGGCTTCTGCAGCGTCTTGATGTTGCCCGAGGAGATCCCGGCGGCGGTGGCGTAGTCCTTCTCGACCGCGCCCGACATCACGCCGACGGTGATGCCCGCCTTCTTCGCCGACGCGAGGTCGGAGAGGTTCTTGGGATTGCCCTTCTTCACCATCATCGCGGTGGGCGAGACGAACTCCGGTTCGGAGAACAGGGCCTTCTCGCACCGGTCGGGAATGATCGCCATACCGGCGCTGATCACGTCGTACTTACCGGCCTGCAGACCCGGAATCAGACCGTCCCACTCGGAGAAGGTCGGGCGCAGTTCGTCGACCCCGAGAGCCTTGAAGATCTCCCGGTGCAGCGTGGGCGCCTCGCCCTTCAGCTGGTCGTTCTCCTTGTAGCCGTAGGGTGCTTCGTTCGCGTAGGCCACCTTCACGTAGCCCTGCTTCTTGAGTTGCTCCAGCTTCGATCCCTTGCTGTCGCCGCTGTCGGTCTTGCTGCAGGCGGTGATGAGCCCGGGGACGGTGAGCAGGCCACCGACGGCCGCCGTTCTGGTCAGAAAGCCCCGGCGGGACAGGTTCGGGAACTCGGACATGGACACTCGACCTCCACAGAGAGCCTTGCCAGGCCTGCCCGTACGCAGACCAGTCGGGGCACCTGCCCGATCTCCGTGGTCTATGCCTACCGAACGGCCGCTGTGACTCAACGGTGGCCTAAGCGAGACCTTCCCGTTCTGTGGCGGCGGATGCATGAGTGCGTCCGTCACCGGGCAGAGGGGCTGACATGGGCGATCGATACGTAAAAGTCTCTCTTGCCGAACGGGGCGTCCACTGCGCCGTGAAACTCCTGGACGACCGCGCGCCGCTCACCTGCGCGGCGGTCTGGGACGCGCTGCCCCTGGGCGGCGACGTCTATCACGCCAAGTACGCCCGAAACGAGATCTACGCCCTCTTCCCGCCGTTCGCGGAGACGGAGCCGCCGCTCGAGAACCCGACCGTCACACCGATCCCCGGCGACCTGTGCTACTTCTCCTTCGCCGGCGCGGAACTCGGCACCAGGGCCTACGGATACGACCGCGAGGTCCGCGCGGGCACCACGGTCGTCGACCTCGCCCTCTTCTACGAGCGCAACAACCTGCTGCTCAACGCCGACGTGGGCTGGGTCCCCGGCACCGTCTGGGGCCAGGTCGTCGAGGGACTGGACGCGATGGCCGAGGGCTGCAACGACCTGTGGCGCTCGGGTGCGGCGGGGGAGACGCTCAGCTTCCGCCGCGCGTGATCCCGGCCGCGGCGACCCCGGCCTCGTAGAGCGTGTGGGCCGCCCGCAGCACCAGTTCGTCCCGGTGCCGGGCGGCCACCAGCTGCATGCCGATCGGCAGCCCGTCGCCGTCGGTCCCGACCGGGACGGTCGCGGCCGGCTGCTGGGTCATGTTGAACGGGTACGTGAACGGGGTCCACCCCGTCCAGCGCCGGTGACCGGAGCCCTTGGGCACCTCCTCGCCCGCCTCGAACGCGGTGATCGGCAGCGTCGGCGTGACGAGCAGGTCGTAGGTGTCGTGGAAGAGGCCCATCCGGCGGCCCATCTCCATACGGACGTCCACCGCGGCGAGGTAGTCCAGCGCCGAACGCCGGGCGCCGGCCGCGCAGATCTCCCGCAGCCCGGGATCGAGCAGCCCCCGCTGGTGCGGGCCGAGCTGCTGGGTCACCCGGGCCGCCCCGGAGAACCACAGCGTGTGGAAGGCCTCCACCGGGTCGGTGAAGTCGGGGTCGGTCTCCTCGACGTAGGCGCCGAGCCCGGCCAGCCGCTCCACCGCCCGCCGCACCGCGGCGGCGACCGCGGGACGGACCGCCACCTGGCCGCCCAGCGACGGCGAGTACGCCACCCGCAGGCCCTTCACCCCGCCCGCCAGCCGCGCCGAGAAGGGGCCGGGGGCGGCCGGCAGGGCGGACCAGTCGCGGCTGTCGGGCGCGCCGATCACGTCGAGCAGCAGCGCCGCGTCCGCCGCGTCCCGGGCCATCGGGCCCACGTGCGCCAGCGTGCCGAACGCGCTCGCCGGATACAGCGGCACGCGCCCGTACGTCGGCTTCAGGCCGAAGATCCCGCAGAAGGCGGCCGGGATGCGGATGCTGCCGCCGCCGTCCGTGCCCAGTGCGAGGGGACCCGCGCCGAGCGCCACGGCCGCGGCGGCACCGCCGCTGGAGCCGCCCGAGGTGCGCGAGAAGTCGTGCGGGTTGCGGGTCACACCGGACCGCGGCGAGTCGGTGACGCCCTTCCAGCCGAACTCGGGCGTCGTGGTCTTGCCGACGAAGACGGCGCCGTGCTCGCGCAGCCGGGCGACCGAGGGGGCGTCCTCCTCCCAGCGGCCGTTCTCCGTGATCGTCCTCGAACCCTTGAGGGTGGGCGTGCCGCGCAGCAGCAGGATGTCCTTCACGGTCGTCGGGACGCCGTCGACGAGTCCCCGCGGCTCGCCGCGCCGCCAGCGCTCCGTGGACGCGCGGGCCTGCGCGAGGGCCTCGTCCGGCAGCAGGCGCACGAACGCGTTCACGTCCGGCTGGATCTGTTCGGCCCGGTCCAGCGCGGCCCGCGTGGCCTCCTCCGGACTGAACTCGCCCCTGCGGTAGCCCTCGACGAGTCGTACGGCGGTCAGCTCGGTGAGGTCGAGGTCCGTCATCTGCCCTCCAGCGCCTAGATGGTTCAGCGTCCCGGTACGTACCCGCGCTTCTTGTCGACCACGTTCAGCAGGGGTCTGCCCGCCTCCCAGCGCTCGTACAACTCCACGAACTGGTCGCCGAGCTGATCACGCCAGCCAACCGTGTCGCCGCTCATGTGCGGGGACACGATCAGCCCCGGCACCTCCCACAACGGGCTGTCCGGAGTCAGGGGTTCATGCTCGAAGACGTCCAGGGCGGCACCCGCGATCCACCGCTTGACCAGCGCCTCCGCCAGCGCGTCCTCGACGACCAGGGGACCGCGCCCGATGTTGATGAACCGCGCGGAGGGCTGCATCACACCGAACCGCCGGGCGTCGAACATGCCGTAGGTCTGCGCGGTGAGCGGGGCGGCCGCGATCACCCAGTCGGCGCGCGCGATCAGCCGGTCGAGGTCCTCGGGGCCGTGGACGCCGGTGCGCGCCTCCCGGCCGACGAGCGCCGTGTTCACGTCGAGCGCCTTGAGGGTGCGCGCGATCGTACGGCCGATGGGTCCCGACCCGACGACGCACGCGCGCGTGCCCGCGACCCGCTGGGTCTCGCGGTGCCGCCAGGTCCGCTCCCGCTGGAGCTCCAGCGTCCCCGGCAGATCCTTGGCCATGGTGAGCACGAGGGCGGCGACGTACTCCGCGATGGGCTGGTCGAAGATGCCGCGCGCGTTGGTCACCACCGTGTCGGAGGCGGCGAGTTCCGGACACATCAGGTGATCGACGCCGGCGCTCGCGGTGTGCACCCAGCGCGGCCGCGGCCCCTCGCCCGGCCAGGCGGAGCGCACCGCGCGCGAGGTGAAGTCCCACACCAGCAGGACGTCGGCCCGCGGCAGCCGCTCGGCGAGCGCCGCCTCGTCGGTGTGCTCGATCCGGGCGCGGCCGGTGAGCCGGCCCAGGCGGGGCGGCGGGTCGGCGTCGAGGACGAGAAGGGTGGGTGGCGCGGCGGCCATCGGAGCACCTTTTTCCGGGCGGCGATCAAGGGTCTGACGTGGGGCGGGACGCCGCTGTTAGCACCCGCGTGACCTGCGGGTGACATGAGCGGATTGACCACGCTCGCACCCGAACCTACCGTCGTCAACACGGCCCTTGCGTACGGTCCGTTGCTCACCCCTTTCTTACCGTGAGGGCGGTGCCCGCCATGGACGTATCCTTCCTCGGTGGACCTCAGGCGCAGCGTGGCGTCGGAGTGGTGGCTCCCTTCGACTTCGCGCTCGATCGCGAGCTGTGGCGATGGGTGCCGGACGATGTCTCGCTCCATCTCACCCGCACCCCGTTCGTGCCGGTCGAGGTCAGTCTGGACCTGGCCCGCCTGGTCAGCGAGCACCAGACGCTGGAGGACGCGGTGCTCACCCTGAACGCGGTCGCGCCGGAGGTCGTCGGCTACGCCTGCACGTCCGGCAGCTTCGTCGGCGGGATCGCCGGGGAGCAGGCGATGTGCGCGGCGATGAGCCGCGCGGGCGCGGTCCCCTCGGTCACCACCTCCGGCGCGCTCCTCGAGGCGCTGGCGGCGCTCGGTGCGCGGCGGGTGGCGCTGGTGACGCCGTACACCGTGTCGGTGACGCGCGCGCTGGAGGAGTACGTCGCCGAGGCGGGCGTGAAGGTCACCGGGCGCGCGTACATGGGGCTGACCCGGCACATCTGGAAGGTGCCGTACCGCGAGGTCGTCGCGATGGCGCACAAGGCCGTGCGGCGCCGCGCGGACGTGCTCTTCATCAGCTGCACCAACCTTCCGACCTACGACGTCATCCCCCAGCTGGAGGCGGAACTGCGCATGCCGGTGATCTCGGCCAACCAGGTGACGATGTGGGCGGCACTGGCCCGGCTGGGTACCCGAGCCGTGGGGCCGTATCAGGCGCTGATCGATCCGGCGGCGCGCTCTGGCCCCGTGCTGCCGGAACTCCCGGACGGTGAACAGCAGCAGGAAGGCAGGTCATGACCGCACTCGGAATCCTCTACCCGGGGCACTCCGCCGAGGACGACTACCCCCGCATCGAGCAGCTGCTGGGCAGCGACATCCGCCTCGACGTCGTCCACACCGACATCGGCACGGACGCCCACCGGGTGGACGCCCTGCTGGAGATGGGCTCGGCCGACCGCCTCGCGGCCGGCGTCGGGGAGCTGCGCATGGCCGGTGCGGAGTCGGTGGTGTGGGCCTGCACCAGCGGGAGCTTCGTCTACGGCTGGGAGGGCGCCCACGAGCAGGTGCGCTCCCTGGCCCGCGCGGCCGGGATGCCGGCGTCCTCGACGTCCTTCGCCTTCGTGCACGCGGTGCGGGAGCTGAAGGCGCGGCGGGTGGCGGTCGGCGCGACCTATCCGAAGGACGTGGCCGGGCTGTTCGCGGACTTCCTGCGGGCGGGCGGCGCGGAGGTGACCTCGGTGTGCGACGCCGGGATCATCACGGCGGCGGAGGTCGGCACCTGGGGCGAGGCGGAGGTGTTCGCGCTGGCGCGGGAGGCCGACCGGCCCGACGCCCAGGCGCTGCTGCTGCCGGACACGGCCCTGCACACGGCGGCCCACATCCCGGCCCTGGAGAAGGAGCTGGGCAAGCCGGTGCTCACGGCCAACCAGGTCACGGTCTGGGAGGCGCTGCGCCTCGCGGACCGGCGGGTGAACGCGCCCACCCTGGGCGCCCTGTTCACCCGCGAACCGCTGGTGCAGGTCTGACGGCCGGGGAATAAAACGGAGAGTGCCTCCTGTTAGCCGCGCAGGACAGCGCACGGCCGACAACAGGAGGCACCCACCGTGGCGGCAGACGACGAGATCCGGGGCGGCGTACAGGGCACGGCGCCCGTACCCCTCTCCGTACTGGACCTGGTGACCGTCGGAGCGGGCCGCACCGCCACGGACGCGCTGCGCACCAGCGTCGCGCTGTCCCGGCTCGCCGAGTCCCGGGGCTTCCACCGGTACTGGGTCGCCGAGCACCACTCGATGCCGGGTGTGGCCTCCTCCTCACCCGCCGTGATCCTGGCCCACCTCGCCGCCCACACGGACCGCATCCGCCTCGGCTCGGGCGGCGTGATGCTCCCCAACCACGCGCCGCTCGTCATCGCCGAGCAGTTCGGCACGCTGGAGGCGCTGGCCCCCGGGCGCGTCGACCTCGGCCTCGGCCGTGCGCCCGGCACCGACGGCGCCACGGCGGCCGCCCTGCGCCGCACGGATCGCCTCGCCGAGGGCGCCGACGACTTCCCCCAGCAGCTCGCGGAACTCACCCGCTTCCTGGACGACGACTTCCCGGACGGCCACCCGTACCGCCGTATCCACGCCGTGCCCGGGCCGGTCCAGGCGACGTCCCCCGGCGGCGTCCAGTCCCCGCACCGCCCGCCGCTCTGGCTGCTCGGCTCCTCGGGCTTCAGTGCGCGCCTTGCGGGCGCCCTGGGCCTGCCCTTCGCCTTCGCGCACCACTTCTCGGCGCAGAACACCGTCCCGGCGCTGGACCTGTACCGCGAGTCGTTCCGCCCGAGCGCGGTGCTCGACGCCCCGTACGCCCTCATCGGCGTGGCGGCCCTGGCCACCGACGAGGAGGCGGAGGCCCGCCGCCAGGTCCTCGCCGCCGCGCTGAACATGGTCCGCCTCCGCACCGGCCGCCCCGGCCTCGTCCCCACCCCCGAGGAGGCCGAGGCCTACGACTTCAGCCCCGTGGAGCGGGACTTCGTCTCCTCCTGGAACGCCAACGTCGTGCACGGCACCCCCGACGAGGTCCGCGCCGGCCTCGACGACCTCCAGAAGCGCACCGGCGCGGACGAGCTGATGATCACGTCCAACGCCCACGGCGGGGAGGTGCGCCTGCGCTCGTACGAACTCATCGCCGACGCCTACGGGTTGCCGGCCCGCTGAGCGGAACGGGCGCCCGGCTACGGCTTTTCGGCCACCGGCTCGCTCCGGAGCGGGAGGCGGAGGTCGGAGATACGATCCGGCGGCACCGGACGGGAGTAGAGCCAGCCCTGCCCGGTGTCGCAGCCGATCCGGCGCAGGCGGGTGGCCTGGGCGGAGGTCTCCACGCACTCGGCGGTGACCGTGAGGCCGAGGCGGTGGGCGAGCTGGATCATCGCCTCGACCACGACCTCGTCGGCCGGGTTCGGCGGGACCGTCCCCTCCTGGTCGCTCTCGTACTGGAAGCCCCGGACGAAGGAGCCGTCCAGCTTCAGGACCGAGACCGGCAGCCGGCTCAGGTACGCCAGGTTCGAGTAGCCCGTGCCGAAGTCGTCGATCGCGATGCCGACGCCCATGTCGCTGAGGGCCTGCAGCACCTGCAGGGGTCGGCCCGCCGAGCCCATGACGGCCGACTCCGTGAGCTCCAGCTGGAGCAGGTGCGGCGCGAGACCCGTCTCGGCGAGGATCTCCGCGACGTCCGCCACCAGGTCCGAGTCCCAGATCTGACGGACCGCCACATTGACGCTCACGAACAGCGGTTGCCCCTCCGGGCGGTCCAGCTGCCAGCGCCGTGCCTGCCGGCAGGCCGTGGCCAGCACCCAGCGGCCCAGCGGCACGATCGAGCCGTCCTCCTCCGCCAGTCCGATGAACCGATTCGGCGTCAGCAGGCCGAACTGCGGATGGTTCCACCGGACGAGCGCCTCGACGCCGTGCAGCCTGCCGTCCTCCATCCCCACCAACGGCTGGTACTCCAGCACGAATTCGCCGCGTTCGATCGCGGGCCGGAGTGTGGAGGCGAGCGCCTGCCGGGTCATGCGATGGGCGTTGCGCTCCGGGTCGAAGAGCGTCCAGCGCGACTTCCCGTCCGCCTTCGCCCAGTACAGGGTGGTGTCGGCCGCCTGCACCAGGGCGGTGGGCGTCGTGCCGGCGGTACGGCGCTCCACCACTCCGATCGACGCCGACACCGACAGCCGCCGGCCCGCGAGGTCGAAGGGCGCCTGGATCGCCTCCAGCACCGACTCGGCCAGTTCGGCGAGTTGGTCCGTGCCGGTCGAGTCCTCCACCAGCAGCGCGAACTCGTCGCCCCCCAGTCTCGCCACCAGCGGGGTGCTCGCTCCGGCGTGCCCCGCCGCGTCGGCGCAGCGTGTCAGGCGCTCCGCGACGGCGGCCAGCAGCCGGTCGCCGACGCGATGGCCGAGGGTGTCGTTGACGGCCTTGAAGCCGTCCAGGTCGAGGTAGCACAGGCCGATCCGCCCGGTGCCGCTCTCCGCGTACGGCTCCGCCTCCAGCGCCGCCGTCAGCCGCTCGAAGAAGAGCGCGCGGTTGGGCAGCCGCGTCACCGGATCGTGCATCTGCAAGTGCCGCAATCTGCCCTGGAGTTCGCGGTGGGCGCTGATGTCGGTGACGGACATCAGCACGCCCTCGTCCGGCGCGGTCAGCGGTGAGACGGTGACCTCGGCCCAGACCGACCGGCCGTCGGCGTGCTTGAGCCGGCGCGTGCAGCGCAGCCGCGCCTCGCGTCCGCGCAGCACCTCGCGGTAGGCGTGCCAGGCCCGCGCGTCCGACGCCAGATCCACCAGGTCGGCGGCGAACCGGCCGACCAGGGCGTCCGGGGGACTGTCGATCAGCTCCCCGAAGCCGCTGTTCGCGCTGACCACCAGGCCCTCACGGTCGACCACCGCCATCGCGAGCGGCGCGGCCGTGAAGACCGAGCGGTACGCCGACGGCTCCGGACGAGTCGTCAGCCGCTCGGTACGAGGAGACGCGCAGGCGTCACTCTCTGTGACGGCGACCCGGTCGAGGTCAGCCGCGGGCGCCGGCCCTTCGGACGTTCCGCTCACCGCTCGCTCCCGCAGTGCACTCGATCTCTGTCCGTGCAGGAAAGTGTGCCGATCATAGAGGCAGACCCGGAGGCCTTGCAGCTACTGTCCAGTGTCCCGGATGGACCGGCACTTCTGACAGATCGTTTCTGCCCGCAGGTGGACGGCTTCTTGGATCCCCCGACCGCTTGTGACGTTCCGTGAGCGTTTCGGGGGTGTCGGTTCTGGCTGTTCTTCGGCTGCCTCACTCGTCTGGGGCAGGCAAACAGGGCGTAGTACTACAAATCAACACAGGCTGGGTGCGGAGTCCCGCGAACCGCACCCGGAGGTCCCTGTGCCGCGTCAGTTTCCCCTCAAGGCAGGCAGGGGTCCCCGACTGCGCAGCACCGCCGCCGTGTTCAGCACCCTGTCCGCCATCGCCGCGACCTCGCTGGTGACCGGACCCTCGGTCGCCGAACCGTTCTCGGCGGTGCCGTGCGCGCTCCGGCGCACCTCGGCCCATCACTCGGAGGGGCTCGACACCTGGAACGCCGCCTACCCGCGGCCGAGGCGGGCGCTCGACGCCGTGATGGTCTTCCTGTCGTTCCCGGACGCCGCGCCGCGGACCACCCCCGCCCAGCTCGCGGCCGACCACTTCCCGGCCACCAGCCGCTTCTTCCAGCGGGCCTCCTACGGCAGGTTCACCCTCCGCGCGCATCCGATGAATCACTGGATCCGGATGCCGCGGCCGTCCACGGCGTACGCGATAAAACGCGACTGGAGCCCGGAGGGGCGGGCCGCGTATCTGCGGGACGCGCTCGCCGTCGCCGACCCGCAGGTCGACTTCTCGCGCTACGGCATCGTCTACTTCGTCGCCGACCCGGACGCGCCCGGCGTGGACTCGGACGCGACGAAGGTGGTCAACCTCGACACCCCGCTGCGGGCCGACGGCACGGATCTGCGCCGTGTCGTCACGGTCTTCGAGAAGCATCCGCCGGACCGGCTGGTCCTGGCCCACGAGACCGGGCACGTCTTCGATCTGCCGGACCTCTACCACCGGCCCGCGGACGACAAGGGCGACTGGGACACCTACGTCGGCGACTGGGACCTGATGGGCAGTCAGTTCGGGCTGGCGCCCGACCTGTTCGCCTGGCACAAGTGGAAGCTGGGCTGGCTGGACCCGCGCCAGGTGGTGTGTGTCCGGGAGTCGGGCGTCACGCGCGTCACGCTGGAGCCGCTGGGCTCGGCGCCGGGTCTCCCGGTGACGGGCGCGGCCGGGCCGCCGTCCTTCGGGCTCGGCGAGGGCGTCAAGCTCGCGGTGGTGCGGACCGGCCCCGACAGCGTGCTCGCCTTCGAGGCGCGCAGCCCGGTCGGCAACGACACCACGGCCTGCAGGTCGGGCATCCTCGTCTACCGCGTGCGGGGCACCGCCCCGTCCGGCAGCGGCCCGATCCAGGTCCTCGACGCCCACCCCCGCACCGAGGCGTGCTGGGAGAACTCCGTCTACCCGCCCCTGGCGGACGCCCCGGTCGGCCTCGGGGAGACCTTCACGGTGAAGGACGAGGGAATCCGGGTGGAGGTCGAGGGGCGGACGGCCTCGGGGGCGTGGAACGTGAAGATCACGGCCGGTCGGCCGACATGAAAGAAGCCCTCCGCGATCGCGGAGGGCTTCCTCTGTCGGTGCGCCGCCAGGGACTCGAACCCCGGACCCGCTGATTAAGAGTCAGCTGCTCTAACCAACTGAGCTAGCGGCGCCTGCTGACGTCGTAGACCTTAGCATCCTGATCGGCCGGGGGAAAAATCGATATGCGCACGGCGGCACGGGCCGCCCGAACGGCTGCCCAGAGCAGGATCTCCGGGCCCGGCAGCCAGGGGTGACGGGTGTCCGGGGCGACGACCCAGCGGGCGTCGCAGGAGGCCGGCGGGGCGGGCGAGAGCAGCGGCGGGACGGTCACCGCGTCGCCGGTGCCGTGGCACAGCAGCGGCGGGATCGCGGCCGTACGGCCGAACTCCTCCCAGCGCAGCAGTGAGGGCAGCCGCTGGGCGGTGCCGGGCGCGGCGAACAGGAGCATCCGGCCCCGGAAGGTCGCCACCGGCCCCGAGCCCGGGCCCTCCTCCCAGAGCCGGTCGACCATGCGGCGGCCGAAGACCGCGGGGACGCCGACCACGTCGAAGGCGGACCCGCAGGGGAGGATGACCGGGGCCCCGGGGCGCTCCCTCCACAGGGCGAGCGTGGAGCGCGGATACGTTCCTGCCGAGGCGAGCCAGGAGGCTCCGTCGGCGGTGACCCCGCAGACGTCGAAGCGGTCGGCGAACGGTTCGTTCCGTGTGCTGCTCATGGCAACTACATCTACCCGGTGTGAACGTACCGCTCCGGGGAGTTGCGGGAATTCGGGACAGCAGGGTGCGGGAAGGGGTATCTTGCCTGCCTGGCATATGCCGCGGCGAAACGGTCCGCGTTCACACCGGGTCGGCGGACGTGGTCCCCTCGGCGCCGCTCAGCAGGCCGCGGCCGTACTCCACCATCTTGCGCGCGTAGTCCTCGGTCCACTCGGCGCGTTCCGCGATGTCCGCCGCGGTCAGCCGGTCGAACCGCCGGGGATCCGCCAGCTGCGCGGCCGCGATCGCCTGGAACTCCACCGCACGGTCCGCGGCCGCGCGGAACGCCTGGGTCAGCTCCGTGGCCCGGGACAGCAGCGCCCGCGGATCGTCCATCGACTCCAGGTCGAAGAAGTGCTCCGGATCGGAGGCGGCTGCCGCGGGCTCGAAGAGCAGGGGCGCGGGGCGTAGCCGCGGTTCGTTCCGACGCGGCGTGGGCTCCGCCATGTCTTGTCCTCCTCGTACGTCGCGCACGGACCGTCGGTCGGACGGCCACCGTCCATTGTCCCGCGACCGCGCAAGGGGGCCTGGGCCGCGGCGGCGCGCTCCTCGGCGCCCCCCTCTCAAGGCCGCCAGCCGACGCGATGTTCCCGCAGCCGCGCGAGCACCGCGTGGTTCGCCTCCCAGCCGTCCGGGAACTTCACGAGCGTGCCCAGCTGGACCGGCTCCGTCGAGGGGTAGTCGTCCAGCAGGTCGCCGACGCCCGCCCGGCAGACCACGATGCACGCGTGCCGGTGGCGGGAGGCGAGCACGCACAGGCGGCCCGTCTCCAGGTGGAAGGCGGTGGCGTCCGGACGGCCGGAGAGCGGGTGCAGGACGACCGTGACGTCGTACTCGCGGCCCTGGAGGCGGTTCGCGGTGTCGACCGTGACCTCCGTGACGCCCAGCTCCGCGAGCGCCGCGCGCACCGCCGCCGCCTGGTCGCGGTGGGCGGTACCGACCGCGACGCGGCCGGGGGTCAGCGGCACGGGCTCCGTGGGGGCGCGCTCGGACACCGCCGCGCCGCCGCGCTCCAGCAGTCTCCGGACGATCGCCGCCACCGCGCCCACCGCCTCCGGGTCCGTCCGCGGGGTCTGCCGCGCGGGCAGCTCCAGCAGGCCCCAGCCGGACCGGGCGGCCTCGTCGATCACCCGGTCGGGGCCCGAGCCGTCGGACGGGACGGTGAACGACAGGGAGCGGTCGCCGTGGTCCGTGCCGCTGCGGAAGGGCGTGTACGGGTAGAAGGCGTCGGAGACCAGGGGAGCCGCGGAGGCCGGCAGCCGCCAGGACACCGGCAGGCGGTGCTGCGGCAGGTCGGGGTTGTGGGCCAGCAGAGTGGTCACGGCGGAGGCCGAGGGGTCGTACGTCAGGCCCGCCCACTGCTCGCCGCCCACGATCGAGAAGGGGTCGAGCTGGCCCGGGTCGCCCACGAACAGCGCCCGCTCGAACAGCCCGGCCACGGTGAGCAGGGCGTCCGAGCGCATCTGGTACGCCTCGTCGACGATCGCGTGCCGCCAGGGCTCGTCGACCTTCACATGCGCCCATTTCGCGGCCGTGGAGACGACGACCGGCAGGCCGGTCAGCTCCGCCGCCCTCGCCGACGTGCGGACCTGCGGCAGCTCGTCGAGCGCCTTGTCGTAGGCGTCGGCGTCGCTGCTGTGCAGCCGGCCGACCGGCAGCGCGGGCCTCTTCTCCGCGAGCCGCAGCACCAGGTCGTCCACCTGCGCGTTCGTCTGGGCCACGATCATCAACGGGCGGCCCGCGTCGGCCAGTTCGAGCGCCGCGCGGACGACCAGCGTGGACTTTCCGGCGCCGGGAGGGGAGTCGACGACCACGCCGCGGTGGGTGCCGTGCAGCGTGTCCCGCAGGATCGCGTCGGTGGCCGCGGCGGCCGCGGCGCCCGAATCGAGCACGGTGGTCACAGGACGTCCTCCGCGGTCACGGGGTCGGCGCTCTCGTGGACGGCCTCGCCCGGTGGCCCGCCGTGGGTCCACGGCGTGTGCTCCGGATCGGGCAGCTTCGGGCCGCCGCGCTGCTCGTGCTCGAACGACGTGAAGCACAGCAGGTCGCCCTTCTCGGGCACCGAACCGGCCTCGGGCACCTTGCCGCGGCCCATCCTGTCGACGATCCGCAGCACCAGCACGTCGTCCGCCTCCCACCCGACGAACTGAGCCGTCTGGGGCTTGCCGCCCAGCGAGCGGTACACCTTGGCCCGCTCGCCCAGGTGCGGGCGGTCCTGCGTCCGCACGGTGACCAGCGGGCGCGGGCGGGGCTGCCGGCCCTCGCTGCAGGCCATCACGACCTCCGTGACCTCCGCGGTGAACGCCTCCCCGGACAGCCGCCGGCCCGCCATCACCAGCGGGTCGTCGAGCGCCTCCTGGGCCTCCAGGCGGGCCTGCTCGCGTTCGCGCGAGGCCAGCTTGCCCGCCGCGGTGACCGCGTCGTCCCGGCGCGGCTGCGGGGGCTCGCCCGCGGCGACCCGGTCGCGGTGGGAGGTGAACGACCAGCGGTCGCGCGTCCACCGGTCCCCGACGTGCGCGCCGGCCGGCAGGGCCTGCAGCAGGTCCAGGCCGCGCCAGACCCTCTCCCAGGTGGGCAGGGTGCACCGGAGCACCAGCTCGCGGATGTCCCGCTCGGCGGCGGTGAGTTCACCGAGCCGGTCGTCGGCCTCCAGGCCGTCCTCGGCGGCGGCAAGCGCGGTACGCGCGCGGTCGTAGCGCTCGACGGCCGGGGCGAGCAGCTTGTTGTCGAAGGCCGGGTCGGTGGCCGGGCCGGCCGGCGGGCACTCCAGCTGGCCCTTCGCGTCCCGCGCGAGCTCGGCCGCGAGCGCCGCCCGCGCTCCCGAGACACCCTCGGGCGGGTCGATCCAGGCCAGCAGCGCGCCGAGGTGCTGGTCCTCCAGGCTGGACTGCCCGGTCGCCCAGTGCCGGGACAGGACGTCCGTGGCCGCCAGCAGCAGCGAGGAGCCGGGCACGCGGGCGCGCTCCCCGAAGTGCGTCAGCCAGCGGCCGAGCAGCGGCACGCGCGGGGGTGCCGGGTACGGGGTCTCCGCATCCTGCTCCGCCGTGCGCCGAAAGCGCATGGAGCGGCCGAGGAGCCGTACGAAATCGACGCCCGCGCGGCTCGGCACGATCAGCTGCGGTGCGTCCGCGCACAGTTCGACCTCGATCTTGACCCGCTTGCCGGTCTCCGGGTCGGTGTCCGTGCGCTCCGCGGCCTCCACCTCGCCCGCGTACCCCTCCAGATACGGCAGGACGACGTCGGCCAGCTCGGCCAGGAACGCGAACCTGAGGTCGCGGTCGCGCGGCTGCGCCACGGCCAGCAGCCGCGGGGCCTCCCGGTCGGTGCCCACGAGCGCGCCGAGCGGGGCGCCGGCCTCGCCGGCGGTGGTGAGCGGCACGAACACCAGGGGCCGCTCGGACAGGTGCCGGTGCCGGACGGTGGCGGCGGGCCGGGCGCGCCCGGTGCTGACGGCTTCGAGCCGGGCGAGGGTGGCGATCAGCGACACGGGGCGCCCTCCTCGGCGGGAACGGCCGACGTGGCCCGGGCGGCCGCCAGGGCCTCCTCGCGCAGCCGCGCCGCCCTGCGCAGCGCCGCCACCGCCGGGTCGTCCGGGTCGCCGCTCGCGCCGCGCGCCGCCGACAGGACCTCCTCGACCGTGGTCAGACCGCCCAGCTCGGCGCGGACCGGGCGGCCCAGGGAGGTCACGGCCCCGTCCGCGCGTGCCCGCTCGCGGCAGTGGAAGGCCAGCTCGCAGGCGGACAGGCACTCGGGCGCGTACGCCGCCGGGACCGACTCGACGGCGGCCGTCAGCTCCGCCGCGGGCAGCTCGGGGGAGAAGCACGTGCCCTCGGGCAGCCGGTCGGCGATGTCCTCGACACGGGTCAGCCGCGCCAGCTGCCGGTCGGTGACGGCGCGCTGCTTGCGCACGTCGACCGCCGAGGCGGTGGGGAGGTTGGAGAAGTCCTTGGGGCAGACCAGCAGGATCCGGTGCCGCACCCCGGGCACCGGGTCGAGCCGGGCGGCCGCCCGCTCCAGGGCCAGCACGTAGACCGCCGCCTGGCGCGCGGCCGCGCCCACCTTCGACGGGTCGGCCGAACCGTCCAGCATCGGGAAGGACTTGATCTCCACGACCGTCCAGCTGCCGTCGGGGTGCACGACGACGGCGTCCGGCTCCAGGAACGCGGGGGAGCCGGCCACCTCCAGCGCCAGCAGGGGGTGGTCCAGCAGGGTCCAGCTGCCCGGGGCCGCGGTGGCCTCGCGCAGCGCCAGGTCCGTACGGGCCGCTCGCCCCTCGGGGCCGGTCGCCGCGAGGTCGGGCACCCGCGCCCCGGCGGGCGGCCGCGCGCGCGGGTCCAGCTTCTCGTGCACCAGGCGCAGCAGCTCCGCGCCGCCGTCGGCCTTGACCTTCGCCTCGAACGCGTTGCCCCGCGTGAACGCGAACTGCGACTGCCCGAAGGCCGACGGGGAGCCCAGTCTGCTCGCCACCGCCGCCTTGTTCACCCCGGCGCCGTCCAGGATCGCGCGCCGTTCGCAGCCCGGGTTGGCGGCGAGCGCCGCGAGGGCGCGGGCGTCCAGCGCCCTGGCCGCCACCCCGGGGCCGCGCAGCTCAGCGAGCCGCTGCCGCAGCGCCGTCCCCCGCGTCCGCGGGAGAGGCACTCGGCTCGGCTCCGGATCCGTTCCGGGACTCGCGCTGCCGTGGAAATCGCTCACCCGCGGAAGTCTGGCATCCGTCACTGACAATCGAGGAGCCTGTGGTGCCGGAGTGCCCCGCGGTGCGCCGGAACGGTGCCCACAGCCGGTCCGCGACCCGCATCACGCGCGGCGTCAGGAACAGGCCGAGCCCCATCACGGCCACTCCCGCGACCGCGTCCAGCAGGTAGTGGTTGGCGGTGCCCATGACCACGATGGTGGTCAGCAGCGGGTAGGCCACGGCGGCGACCTTCGCCGCGGGCGTCCTGCCGTGGCGCCACAGCATCACGCCGCACCACAGCGCCCAGCCCACGTGCAGGCTCGGCATGGCCGCGTACTGGTTCGTCATGCCCCCGAAGCCCTTCGGGGCACTGGCCGCGCCGCCCCACCAGCCGTACGAGCTGTACTGGGCCATCGAGTCCACGAACCCGTGGCCGGCCGACAGCAGGCGCGGCGGGCACGTCGGCAGCAGCGTGAAGCCGATCAGGCCGATGAAGGTGGACGTCATCAACCAGGTGCGGGCGGCGCGGTAGTGCGCGGCGCGCGACCGGAACAGCCAGATCAGGATGGCCGGGGTGACCAGGTAGTGCAGCGACGCGTACCAGAAGTCGGCCGGGACGCCGAGCCACGTCTCACGCGTGAAGAGCCGGTTGAGCGGGTGCTCGGCGTTGAGGTGCAGGAACTTCTCGATGCGCAGGATCGCCAGGCCGTGGTCGACGGCGTCGGCGGTGTCGCCGCGGGCGAGGAGCCGGCCTGCCGAGTAGCACCCGTACACCAGGAGGATCAGCGGCAGCTCGGTCCACCAGCGCACGCGCGCGCGTGGGGCTGCCGCCTCGATACCCGGTGCCGTCTCGGTCCTCGGCATCCGATCGCCTCCCCCTTCTTCCTTCTCGCGCGGCGCCCGCCGGCCGGTCGGGACGTGCCACTTTACGGCGTACGCAAGCGCCCCGGTCGGGCGCCCCCGGCCCTCAAAGACGCAGAGATCGCCCGTCGGGTTGCCCCAGGCAGACCGTGGTCCAGGGTGCGCGATGATGGAGAGGTTCCGCCTGTTGTTTGTTACGGAAGGTCCCTCCCCCCCATGGCACCGCGCATCCTGCTGGCCCGGCACGGACAGACCGAGTGGTCCCGGTCCGGAAAGCACACCGGGAGGACCGACGTGCCGCTGCTGGAGGAGGGCCGGCGCGGCGCCAAGCTGCTCGGCGAGCGGCTGCACCGGCCGCCCTTCGACGGACTTCCGGACGCCGAGGTGCGTACCAGCCCGCTGCTGCGCGCGCGTGAGACGTGCGAACTGGCCGGGTTCGGCGAGCGGGCGGCCGGCTGGGACGCGCTCATGGAGTGGGACTACGGCGCGTACGAGGGACTGACGCCGGACGACATCCAGGCCGTCCGGCCGGGCTGGCTGATCTGGCGGGACGGTGTCCCCGGGGGCGAGTCGCTGGCCGAGGTGACCGCGCGCGCCGACGAGGTGGTGGCCTGGGCGCGCTCCGCCGACCGGGACGTGCTGGTCTTCGCCCACGGGCATGTACTGCGGTCGATCGGGGCGCGATGGCTGGGCCTGCCGATCGACTTCGCGGCACGGATCCGGCTGAGTCCGACGTCGCTCTCGGTGCTGGGCTGGGCCTACGGGGAGCCGGCCCTGGACAGCTGGAACGACCTGGGGCACCTCGCGGGCCAGGTGTATTGATCACGAGCCCGGGCGGGCGCTCCCGTACGGCTCACGCCGTGCGCGGCAGGGACGCGTGGCGCTCCAGGAAGCCCGAGACCCCCGACGCCCGCCGGTGCGGCAGCAGGACCCGCGCCGTGCCCGCCAGCATCGTCTGGATCCGGGACGACTGGACCTGGTCGAGCAGGTCCAGCACCCGCATCCCGGCCGCCGCCGCCTCGTCCGGGCGGCCGCCGCGCGCGAGGTCGTCGGCCAGTTCCGCCGTGTACAGGGCGATGTTGCGGGTGAAGTGCGGGTCCTGAAGGCGTGCCGCACGGCGGGCGTGGCGGGCGGCGCGGGTCCAGTCGCCGAGCGTCGACCAGCACTGCGCCTCCAGGCCCTCCAGTTCGGCCTCCCCGTAGAAGCTCATCCACTCGGGGTCGGCCTCCGAGCGGCCTCGCTCGTAGAGGGTCTGCGCGCGCACGAGTGCCTGCTCGCAGCCGGTGCGGTCGGCGAGGCCCGCCCAGCCGCCCGCCTCGCGCAGGGCGAGCAGCGACATCAGGCGCGCCGAGCCGAGCGAGCGCCCGACGCGCTGCGCGGCCTGTGCGGCCCGCACCGCCTCGCGCGGACGCCCGGCGTCGCGCGCGAGGAACGCCGTGTTGCAGAAGGCGTGCGCCTCCAGGCCGTCGTCGCCGGTCATCCGGGCGGTCGCCAGCGCCTCCGCGTAGTGCGAGCGGGCGTCGTCGAAGCGGCCGGAGTCGTGCGCCAGCCAGCCGACGGAGATGGCGAGTTCACCGGCGCCCGAGTGCAGCCGGTCGGCGGTCGTCTGCCGGGTCGCGCCCGCGTCCAGCAGCGCGTAGGCGGCGCGCAACGGAGTCGACGCACGCCGGTAGAGCCCGTCCGCGCCGTGCCGGTCGTCGAGCAGCCTGATTCTGCGTACGGCCTCTTCGACCGCGTACACGTCGTTCGTCCCGGGGCGGCGGACGGGTCGTCCCGCCGCCGCCGCGTCGAAGGCGAGCCCCATCTGGCCCATCGAGGCGGCGGCCACCGTGGCGCCACCGCCGGTCATGAATGCGCGACGTAGCACGTCGCTCTCCTCGTAGGTTTCGTGAAGCGCGTGGATCTCGTGATGCCCGAGCGCGTCGTGCGGGCTGTGCGGGTCGTGCGGGTTCTGCGTCTCATACGGCTCGTGGTCCCCGGGCGTCTCACCGGGGGCCTGCGCCCGGCGTCCGCGGACGGACGCGCGCGGTGCGAAGCCCAGGTCGGTGAGCGCCCGGCCGGGGAACATGTGCAGGAACACCCGTTCGTATGCGTAGTTGGGGCAGCGGATCTCGCCCGCCTCGACCCGGCCCACGTAGCGCGCGTCGCAACTGACCCGCTCACCGATCTCGCGCGCGGCCCGTCGTACCGCCGCGGCGAACTCGGCCGGTGAGCGCTGTCCGCGCAGCTCCCGGAAGACGAGGTTCGGCCGCGGTGGCCGTGCGGGCGTGGGCTGAGACGAGGTCACCTTTGACGACGCCATGGCCGGGTCCTCTCGTGCGAACCGTCGAACCATGCCGGATCCAGGGTGAGTTGTCCGAGCAGCTTCCCCGCTCCCGGCGGGCATGAACGTACCGGCTGTACCCGACCCGCCACGCAGGGTTTGGCTACAAACCGGATATCTCATACCGGATCTGCCATGAAGTGCCATCCTTTGTGGCTGACTTGTGCCGTAGCCGTTGACGCGCCACCGCGTTGAACCCGGCGGACCGGGAGCCGCCCGACTCCCGACCCGCTTCGTTCTAAGGAGGGGTTCCGTGGTGGAGGCCGGGATGGAGACCAGTCGGAGCGGCGTCGCGCGTGTGCCGGCGACGGCCGTGGACCGTGCCCCGTCGGCACGGCGCGGCGCGCCACCCGGCGCGGACGGCCCGTGCGACCTGGTCACCGTGGACTCGCGGCAGGGCCTGGAGGCGGTCGACATCCTGCGGCGCGGAGCGGGCGACGCGGTCGGACCCGTACTGCACGACGACGGCGGCCACACCCTGGGCTTCGTGGTGCCGGCCGGCACGGCCGCCGGCTGGGACCTGCCGGGCAGCACCTGTACGGAGACCGACGGACGCGGTATGCGCCTGAATCCCGAGCCGCCGGTGGAGGGCTCGGACTGGCTGCTGCCGCCCGGCGAGGCCGACCTCGCGACCGACCCGGCGGTACTGCGCGCCGCGCTGGGCGAGGCGGCCCGCATCATCGAGGCCGCGGACTCCTGCCGCTGACCGCACCCCGCGCGGGCGTCCCCGCCAGGGGCCGCCGATAATGGCGCAATGGGAAGGTCCAGGAACCCCGACCGCCCGCGCGGCGGCGTGGCGGCCGTCGTGGAGACCGTCGACGGCGGGCTCGCCGAGCTCCTGCCGGACCGGGACCGGGCGCGGGCCTGGACGCTGCTGATCGACGGGGCGCCGCAGTCGTACGTCGACCTGGACGACCCCGCGTATCTCTCCTTCGAGTACCAGCGCAGGCTCGGTCACGTCATCGATCTCGTCGCGCCGCCCGGCAAGCCCGTGCGCGCCGTGCACCTCGGCGGAGGCGCCTTCACCCTCGCCCGCTACGTCGCCGCCACCCGGCCCCGCGCCACCCAGCAGGTCGTCGAGCGGGACGCGGCACTGGTCCAACTGGTGCGCCGGGAACTGCCGCTGGACACCGGCGCCCGGATCCGGGTGCGTGCCGCGGACGCCCGCGAAGGGCTCGCCAAGGTGCTCGACGGCTGGGCCGACCTGGTCGTCGCCGATGTGTTCAGCGGGGCCCGCACACCCGCCCACCTCACCTCGACCGAGTTCCTCGACGAGGTCCGCCGGGTGCTGAGGCCGGGCGGCTGCTACGCCGCCAACGTCGCCGACGGCCCGCCGCTCGCCCACCTGCGGCGCCAGATCGCCACCGCCGCCGCCCGCTTCGCCGAGGTCGCGCTGATCGCCGACCCGGCCGTGCTGCGCGGCAGACGCTTCGGCAACGCGGTCCTCGTCGCCGGCGGCGCCCCCTTGCCGATCGCCGAACTGACCCGGCGTGCCGCCTCCGACCCGCACCCGGGCCGGGTCGAACACGGCCGTGCGCTCCTGGACTTCACCGGCGGGGCGGCCGCGGTGACGGACAGCGCTGCGACCGCTTCACCGGCGCCACCGCCCTCCGTGTTCCGCTAGGGCGTGTTTCGGGAGTCCCGCCTGCCCGGGCGCGGGCGGACGCGGTCAGTAGGTGCCGATCTCGACGTGCGGCGGCCCGTCGTGCCAGGTGCAGAAGACCGACACCCGGTCCGCGCCCGAGCTGAACTCCACCCGGATCCACGACTCCGTCTTCCACACCTGCATCGACCAGCCCGCACCCGGCGTCGCCGACACCAGCGTCGCGTCCGCCGCGCCGAGCGAGAACACCGCCCGCCCGCCGTCCGTGTCGTAGGCCTTGACCTGGCCGGACGCCGTGGACGAGGGCGTCGGGGCGGGCGTCGGACTCCGCAGCGACGGCGTGGGGGGCGCGGAGGGCGTGGCCGGCGTCCTCCTCGACGGCGAGGGCGACGGGGAGGGGTGTCCGGTCGACGACGCCAGCGGCTTCGACTCCTGGGTGGTCGCGTCGGCCGCCGTGATCGGCAGGGCGCGCGGCGGGTCGTACGCCGTGCCCGCCATCACCGTGTGGACGCCCCACCACGACAGCGTGACCGCCGCGCCCGTGGCGAGCGACCAAGCCAGTACGTGTACGAGTCCTCTGAGCATCGCGGGCCATACTGCCTCACGCGTCCCACCGGTGTCCCGCCCGTGTCCACAGGAGCGGAGTTGTCCACAGCTGCGGACCCCGTTCCGCCGCATGGCGTACGGTGCGGCGCATGGCAAGTGTGCTCGTGGTCGAGGACGACCAGTTCGTGCGCTCGGCGCTGATCCGGCACCTGACCGATGCCGCGCACACCGTGCGCAGTGTCGGGACGGCGCTGGAGGCGCTGCGCGAGGTCGCCCACTTCTCCTTCGACGTCGTCATCCTCGACCTCGGACTGCCCGATCTGGACGGGTCCGAGGCGCTGAAGATGCTGCGCGGCATCACCGACGTGCCGGTGATCATCGCCACCGCGCGGGACGACGAGACGGAGATCGTCCGCCTGCTCAACGCGGGCGCGGACGACTATCTGACCAAGCCCTTCTCGGTCGAGCACCTGTCCGCGCGGATGGCCGCGGTGCTGCGCCGGGCGCGCTCCGCGCCCGCGGACACCCAGCCGTCGGCCGTGCTGCGCGTCGGCGGCCTCACCGTCGACCCGCTGCGCCGCCAGGCCGAGCTGGACGGCGTCCGCCTCGACCTCACCCGCCGCGAGTTCGACCTGCTCGCCTTCCTGGCCGGCCGCCCCGGCCTGGTCGTCCCGCGCAAGGAGCTGCTCGCCGAGGTCTGGCAGCAGTCGTACGGCGACGACCAGACCATCGACGTCCATCTGTCATGGCTGCGGCGGAAGTTGGGCGAGACCGCGGCCCGGCCCCGCTATCTGCACACGCTGCGCGGGGTCGGCGTGAAGCTGGAGCCGCCGGGTGGGGAGCCGCCGCGATGAGATGGGCACTGGTGAAGGTCTGCCTGGCGGTCACCGCGATGGTCGTGGTCGCCTTCGCGGTGCCGCTCGGGCTCGTCATCAAGGAGATGGCCCGGGACCGCGCGTTCTCCAACGCCGAGCGCCAGGCGGCCGCGGTCGCACCGGCGCTGTCCATCACCACCGACCGCGACCAGCTGGAGCGGGTCGTGGCCTCCGCCGGCTCGGACTCCGGCATGGCCGTGCACATTCCCAAGACCGCCGGCCAGCCGGCCGTCGACATCGGCCGGCGGCGCGCCGCCGCCAAGGACATCGCCACCGTGCGCAAGCTGGGCCGCGCCTCCACCACCGGGGTCTCCGGCGGATCCACGCTGCTCCAGCCGGTCGCGCTGAGCACCGGCGCGATCGCCGTCGTCGAGGTCTACGTCCCCGAGTCCGAGGTCAGCAACGGCGTCGGGACGGCGTGGGCGGTGCTCGCCGGGGTCGGCGTCGCGCTGATCGTCGGCTCGGTCGCGGTCGCCGACCGCCTCGGCGTACGGATGGTGCAGCCCGCGCAGCGCCTGGTCGAGGGCGCGCACGAACTGGGGGAGGGCAAGCTGGGGGCGAGGGTCCCGGAGGAGGGACCGACCGAACTGCGCCTGGCCGCCGTCGCGTTCAACTCCATGGCCGACCAGGTCGTCCAGCTCCTGGCGAACGAGCGCGAGCTGGCGGCCGACCTGTCCCACCGCCTGCGCACCCCGCTGACGGTGCTGCGGCTGAACGCCGCCTCGCTGGGCGAGGGGCCCGCCGCCGACCAGACCCGGGCCGCCGTCGCCCAGCTGGAGCGCGAGGTCGACACCATCATCCGCACCGCCCGGGACGCCAAGCCGCAGACCGCGGCGGCCGGGCCCGGCGCCGGGTGCGACGCGGCCGAGGTGGTCCGCGAGCGGATGGCGTTCTGGTCGGCGCTGGCGGAGGACGAGGGCCGCAAATGGCGGATGGCGGGCGCCGACCGGCCGGTGCGCATCCCGGTGGCCCGGGCCGACCTCGCGGCGGCGCTCGACGCCCTGCTCGGCAACGTCTTCCGGCACACCGCCGAGGGCACGGCCTTCGCGGTCGACCTGCACAACGGCGAGGACGCGGTGATCGTGCTCGTCTCGGACGCGGGCCCGGGCATACCCGACCCCGAGGCGGCGATGGCGCGCGGCCGCGGGTCGGGCAGCGACGGTTCGACGGGCCTCGGGCTGGACATCGTGCGCCGGCTCGCGGAGTCGACCGGCGGTGACGTACGGCTCGGCTCCTCGGTGCTGGGCGGGACCGAGGTACGCATCTGGATCCAGCTGGACGGGCGGGTGCGGACGCCCGGTGGGCGGGGGCACCGGCTGGTGCGCGGACGGCGCAAGGCGTTCGCCAGGTGACCCGCCGTAGCCGGATTGGTCTCGACCTTTAACCGTCTCCGATCCCTTCCTTAAGCGCACCCTAAGATCCTCAACCCCCGTCCGGATCAAGTGCTTTGCCCGATTCCGGATCGCTAGCGTGCTGCCGCACCCCACCCGTAACAGCGAAGGCAGGCACGCGATGAGCACGCACCGGCGCAAGGTCAGCGGCAGAAGCAAGGCGATAGGCGCTGTGGTGGCCGCGGCCGTCCTGGGCGGCGGCGCCCTCGCGCTGACGGGCATCGCGCAGGCGGCCGGCGTGGACGCCGCGTACACCAAGACCAGCGACTGGTCGACGGGCTACACCGCCCAGTACGTCGTCACCAACAACACCGGCAGCACCGAGAGGAACTGGAAGCTGGAGTTCGACCTGCCCTCCGGCAGCAGGCTCAGCTCGCTCTGGAACGCCGAGTCGAGCGTGAGCGGACAGCACGTCACCGTGACGCCGGCCAAGTGGGACACCGACGGCCTCGCGCCCGGCAAGTCCGTCACGGTCGGCTTCGTCGTCAACGGCACCGCCGACCCGAAGAGCTGCCTCATCGACGGCGCCCAGTGCTCCGCCGACGACGGGGCCACCCCCGAGCCGAGCGGGCGCCCGACCGGGTCCGCGACGCCGACCGCCACGCCCACGCCGACCAAGTCGGCCACGCCCACCTCGACACCCACGCCCACGCCGACCCCCTCGCAGAGCTCGGGCACCGGCACCAAGGCGAGCGCGGGCTTCGCGCCCTACGTGGACACCTCGCTCTACCCGGCCTTCGACCTGCTCGCGAGCGCCGACGCGACCGGCGTGAAGAACTACAACCTCGCCTTCATCACCGACGGCGGCGGCTGCACGCCCAAGTGGGGCGGCGTCACCGACCTCGGCAGCGACGGCGTTGCCTCGCAGATCGGCGCGTTGCGCGCCAAGGGCGGCGACGTCCGCGTCTCCTTCGGCGGCGCGTCCGGCTCGGAACTGGCCACGACGTGCTCCTCCGCGGACGCGCTGGCCACGGCCTACGGCAAGGCCGTCGACCAGTTCAAGCTGACCAAGGTCGACTTCGACATCGAGGGCGGCGCGCTGCCCAACACCTCGGCCAACACCAACCGCGCCAAGGCCATCGCCAGGCTCCAGCAGCAGCACCCGGGCCTGGACGTCTCCTTCACCCTCCCGGTCATGCCCGAGGGCCTCACCCAGGACGGCGTGAACCTGCTGTCCAACGCCAAGTCCAACGGTGTGAAGATCTCCGCGGTCAACATCATGGCGATGGACTACGGCGCCTCGTACAGCGGCGACATGGGCACCTACGCCGAGCAGGCGGCCACCGCCACCCAGGCGCAGGTCAAGAGCGTGCTCGGGCTGTCCGACGCGGACGCCTGGAAGACGGTCGCGGTCACCCCGATGCTCGGTGTCAACGACGTCTCCTCGGAGATCTTCAAGGTCGACGACGCCACCCAGCTGGTGAACTTCGCCAAGTCCAAGGGCCTCGGCTGGCTCTCGATGTGGTCGGCCACCCGGGACAAGCAGTGCGGCGGCGGCACCAAGCCCACCGCGGACGCCACCTGCAGCTCGATCGTCCAGGACAAGTTCGCCTTCTCGAAGGCCTTCGGCGCCTTCAACTGACCCCCGCGCAACGGGGGCTGACGCGCCCCGGCCGGCTCTCCCCCCACCCGGCCGGGGCGCGTTCGCGCGTCTCCCGGGTGGCCGGGTGGCCGCGGCCGCACGAAGACCGGGGCGCGGCGCTCCCTGAGGGCACCGCGCCCCGCCCCCCGCCTGTGGTTCCCCCGAGGGCCCGTGTGCGGGTCCCCGGGCGCGTCTCGAAGGTCCCGCCCGCCCTGCGGGCGGACGACGCTACTTTCGAAACGCGCCCTGGTCGTCCGTCACCTCGGGCAGGGTCCCCGTCCGGGCCGCCCGGCCGTACCAGTGGGCGCTCGACTTCGGCGTACGGGCCAGCGTCGCGTAGTCCACGTAGACCGCGCCGAACCGCTTCTCGTAGCCGTACGCCCACTCGAAGTTGTCCATCAGGGACCACAGGTAGTAGCCCCGGACGTCCGCGCCGTCGGTGATGGCGCGGCGGACCGCCGAGAGGTGCCCGTGCAGATAGGCGACGCGCTCCGGGTCGTGGACGCGGCCGTCGGGGTCGGGCTTGTCGTCGTAGGCGGCGCCGTTCTCGGTGATGTAGAGGGGCAGGCCGGGGGCCTCGCGCGAGTACCGCATGATCAGCTCGTGCAGTCCGGTCGGGTCGATGGTCCAGCCCATCTCCGTACGCTCGCCCGGCGTCTGGTGGAACAGGACGTCGTCCGCGCCCGGCCAGGGGGAGTGCTCGCTCGCGCCGTGGCCGTCGGTGCGCGGGCCGGTCACCGGGGCGTCCGCCGTGGAGACCAGCGCCGGCGTGTAGTAGTTGAGGCCCAGCGCGTCCAGCGGCTGGTGGATCGCCCGCAGATCGCCGTCGAGGACGTACGACCAGTCGGTGATCAGCTCGGTCGCGGCGAACAGCGACTGCGGGTAGGCGCCGTGCAGGATCGGGCCGTGGAAGACGCCGTTGGCCAGGTCGTCGATCTTCCGCACCGCCGCCAGGTCGCCCGGGTCCTGCGGCGAAAGGGGCCTGACGACCGAGGAGTTGAGGCTGATCGCGACCGAGTTGCGGGCGGGCATCACCGAACGCAGGGCCGTGGCGCCCAGTCCGTGCGCCAGGTTGAGGTGGTGGGCGGCCCGCAGCGACGCCTCCGGGTCCGTGCGGCCCGGGGCGTGCACACCCGAGCCGTAGCCCAGAAAGGCACTGCACCACGGCTCGTTGAGCGTGATCCACTGCTCCACCCGGTCGCCGAGCGCCTCGCCGACGATCTGCGCGTACTCGGCGAACCGGTAGGCCGTGTCCCGCTCCGGCCAGCCGCCCGCGTCCTCCAGCTCCTGCGGCAGGTCCCAGTGGTAAAGGGTGATCGCCGGCTTGATGCCGTGCGCGAGCAGCTCGTCCACCAGGCGCCGGTAGAAGTCCAGGCCCCGTTGCACGGCCGGGCCCCGACCGGTCGGCTGCACCCGTGGCCAGGAAACCGAGAACCGGTAGCCGGCCAGCCCCAACTCGGCCATCAGCGCGACGTCTTCGCGATACCGGTGGTAGTGGTCGACAGCGATGTCACCGTGCTCGCCGCCGACCGTCTTGCCCGGGGTGTGGCTGAAGGTGTCCCAGATGGATGGCGTGCGGCCGTCCTCCCGCACCGCGCCCTCGATCTGGTACGCGGAGGTCGCGGCGCCCCAGAGGAAGGCGGGAGGAAAGGTCACCGGGGTCGCCGGGTGTGCTGACTCAAGCATGGAAGCGCTCCCATAAATGGTCGTTCAGACCGAAGAGTTGAGGAGGAAGGGGGCCGAGGCGGTGACCCGGCCCCGAGGTGCGTACGGCGAACGAGGCGGCCGGGCCTTCTCAGCCCTTGATCGCGCCCTGCATGATGCCGCCCACGATCTGCTTGCCGAACAGGATGAAGGCGATCAGCAGCGGCAGCGTGCCCAGCAGCGCGCCCGCCATGATCACGGCCTGGTCGGGGACGTAGCCGGTCCCCAGCGAGTTCAGGGCGACCTGCACGGTCGGGTTCTGCTGGTTCAGGGCGATGATCGGCCACAGGAAGTCGTTCCAGGCGAACACGAAGGTCAGCAGGCCGAGCACGGCCATCGCCGGCCGCGCCGCCGGGAAGACCACGTGCCACACCACCCGCAGACTGCTCGCGCCGTCCACCCGGGCCGCCTCGATCAGCTCGGTCGGCAGCGCCTGCACCAGGTACTGCCGCATGAAGAACGTGCCGAAGGCCGTCACCAGGGTCGGCAGGACGACCGTCTGGAGCTGGTTGGACCAGCCGAGGTCGCTCATCCACAGGTACAGCGGCACGACGGCCAGCTGCGGCGGGATCATCATCGTGCCGATCGTCAGCAGCAGCAGGACGCCGGAGAACCTGAACCGCAGCTTGGCGAAGGCGAATCCGGCGAGCGTGGAGAACACCACGGTGCTGATGGTGATGGTGCCCGCCACGATCACGCTGTTGACCATGGCGGTGCCGAGGCCCGCCTGGTCCCAGGCGGCCTGCAGGTTCTTGAACAGGTTCCCGCCGAACCACAGCGGCGGCGGGGTCTGAGCCAGCCGGCGGTCGGTGCGCGAGGCGGCGATCGCCGTCCACACCAGGGGCGCCAGGGAGACCAGCGCGAAGACCGCCAGGACGATGTACGTCACCGGGCCGGCGTGCAACTGCTTGCCCGCACCCATCACCCGGCGGCCCGGGCCCTTCTTCCGCCCCGCCCGAGGCAAGGTCAGTTCACTGGTGGTCATAGGGATTTCCTCAGGCGTCGGGTGAACAGCATGTTGATCACGGCGACGATCAGCAGGATCAGGAACATCGACCAGGCGATCGCGGACGCCTTGCCGAGGTTGCCGATGATCCAGCCCTGGTCGTACATGTAGAGGCCGAGCGTCTGGTACTGGTGCTCCGAGCCGCCCTTGGAGCCGCTGACCCCGCCGAACAGCAGGGGCTCGCCGAAGAGCTGGGTCGCGCCGATGGTGGACACCACCACGGTGAACAGGATCGTCGGCCGCAGCTGCGGGATCGTCACGTGCCGGAACTGCTGCCAGCGGTTGGCGCCGTCGATCGCCGCCGACTCGTACAGGTCGGCCGGGATCGCCTGCATCGCCGCCAGATAGATCAGCGCGTTGTAGCCGGTCCACCGCCAGATCACGATCGAGGACACGGCGAACTGCGAACCCCAGTCGGACTCACGCCAGTTGATCGGGTCGATCCCCACGAAGTGCAGGAACCAGTTGATCATGCCGCCGTCCCAGGAGTACAGCAGCGTGAAGACCAGGGTGGCCGCCGCCACCGAGGTGGCGTACGGGGTGAGCATCACGACCCGCCACACGGTCGAGCCGCGCAGCCGGTAGTTGAGCAGATGTGCCAGGCCGAGCGCCGCCATCAGCTGCGGCACGGTCGAGATCACACCGATGGTGAAGGTGTTCTTCAGCGCGTTCCAGAAGAAGTCCGAGCTGAGCAGGTTCCGGTAGTTGTCCAGGCCCGCCCAGGTCTGGTGGTCCAGGTCGGACAGCTGCACGTTGTGCAGCGAGTACCAGGCCGTGTAGAGGAGCGGGACCAGGGAGAACGCCCCGAAGATGATGAAGAAGGGGGAGATGAACGCGTACGGCGACGCCTTCATGTCCCAGCGGTACAGCCGGCTGCGCCAGGAGCCGTGGTCCGGCGGCTGGGTACCGCGACCGTGAGCGCCCCGGGCCGCGCCCGGCTGGGAGCCGGACGCGGCCTCGGCGCTCGACGCGGGGTGCGCGAGAGCCTGCTTGGAGCTGGTCACTGGCCGAGCACGTCCTTGATTTCCTTGCTCGCCGCGCTCCAGCCCTGGTCGGGCGTCTTGCCCTTCTGCTCGACCTGCAGGATGCCGACGTCGGTGATGGCCGAGTTGATCGGCTGGTCCTTGATGCCGAAGTACTGGACCGGGATGGTCTTGGCCGAGTCGGCGAAGATCTGCGTGATCGGCGCGTTGGAGAAGTAGGCCGTGGTGTCCGCGGCCGGCTTCAGGCCCGCGTACGCCGACGGGGTCGACGGGAAGCTGGCCTGCTTGGCGAAGACCTTCGCCTGCTGCTCGGGCGCGGTCAGCCACTTCGCCAGGGCGACGGCCTCCTTCTGGTGCTTGCTCGCCGTCGGCACGCCGAGGAAGGAGCCGCCCCAGTTGGAGGCGGTCGGCGCCGCCGCGACGTCCCAGTTGCCCTTGCCGGAGTCACCGGACTTCTGCTCGATGTAGCCGATCATCCAGGCCGGGCAGGCCACCGTGGCGAAGGTGCCGTTGGCGAAGCCCTGGTCCCACGGCTTGTCGAACTGCTTGAGCTTGGCCGACATGTTGCTGGTCGCCACCGACATCGAGACGTCCCAGGCCTTGCTCACGCCCTGGGACTTGTCCCAGATGACGTTGCCGTCCTTGTCGTAGTAACGCTCGCTGCCACCGCCGAGGGCGGCGTTGTAGACGGAGGAGGCGGAGTCCACGAACTTGGTGCCCTTGGGCGCCTTCTTCATGTAGTCCTTGCCGACGTCGACGTACTTCGCCCAGTCGCCCTTCCACATCGCGGCGAGCTTGTCGCGGTCCGTCTCCAGGCCGGCCTTCTTGAACAGGTCCTTGCGGTAGCAGATGGCCATCGGGCCGACATCGGTGCCGAGTCCGATCAGCTTGCCGTCCTTGGTGGTGGCCTGGGCGTTCTTCCAGTCCAGCCACTGGGACTTGTCGACGCTCTGGCCGAGGTCGACGAACTTGGCGGCCTGCGTCTGCACGGCCTCGGTGATGTTGCCGACCTCGATCGCCTGGATGTCGTCGGTGCCGGAACCGGCCTGCAGCCGGGTCAGCACCTTCGGCCAGTACACGTCGGTACGGGTGGTGACGTTCTCCTTGATGCTGATGTCGGGGTGCAGCTTCATGTACTCGTCGTAGAGGCCGGCCTGCTTGTAGCCGAAGACTCCGAAGGTGCCGACGGTCAACGTGGTCTTGCCCTTGGCGTTGCCGCCGCCGTTGTCCGAGCTCGACGAGTTGTCGTCACTGGCGCAGCCGGCCAGTAGCCCCGAGGCCAGCGCGGCGACGGCCGCGAAGGCCACCACCCGGTGGGACCGGCGGGTACTCGTGCGCATTGGGTCCTCCTGTTGCCTGACGTGCCGACCCCCCGGCCAACTGCACTGTTGGGCCCGTTCGTACTCGCTGCGGCTCGGGCGGGGAACGTGCGGGATGTGTATGTGTCAGGTACTGTGGGAGCGCTCCCACAAGTGATGTGTTGAAGGTTCGCGGGTTCGGCCGGGGGTGTCAAGGGTGGAAGCGGGGCGAGATGTGTTCAGTTATCGGGCCGTTAAGTGGACGCGATGACTCCGCCGCCGGTCAATGCTTCTCACCCGTCCGGCGTGTGCGGGGCGAGGTGCGCGCGGGGGCCTGGGCCGGGGTCCGCGAGCGGCGGCGCCCGGGCCGGTCACCGGAGCGGACAGGACTGTTAGATTCCAGGCCAAGCGACAACGGTGGAAGGCGGCGGAGCCCATGGCAGGCCACGGAGCGCGGAGCCGAAGCGGTGGCCGGCCCACCCTCGAAGAGGTCGCCGCGCGCGCCGGCGTCGGCCGCGGCACCGTCTCCCGGGTGATCAACGGCTCGCCCCGGGTCAGCGAGGCGACCCGTGCCGCGGTCGAGGCGGCGGTCGCCGAACTCGGCTACGTCCCCAACACCGCCGCCCGCGCCCTGGCGGCCAACCGCACCGACGCGATCGCGCTGGTCGTGCCCGAGCCGGAGACCCGCTTCTTCGCGGAGCCGTACTTCTCGGACATGCTCAAGGGCGTCGGCGCGGAGCTGTCCGAGACCGAGATGCAGCTCCTGCTGATCTTCGCGGGCAGCGACCGCGAACGCCGCCGGCTGGCCCAGTACCTGGCCGCCCACCGCGTGGACGGGGTCCTGCTGGTCTCGGTGCACGCCGACGACCCGCTGCCCGACCTGCTGGCCCAGCTGGAGATCCCGGCGGTGATCAGCGGCCCCCGGTCCGCCGCGGAGACGCTCACCTCGGTCGACTCGGACAACTACGGCGGCGGCCGCTCGGCGGCCGAACACCTGATCGGCCGGGGTCGGCGGCGCATCGCGCACATCACCGGCCGCCTCGACGTCTACGGCGCGCAGCGCCGCGTCGAGGGCTACCGGGACGCCCTGCGGGACGCGGGCCACACCGTGGACGAGAAGCTGATCGAGCCGGGCGACTTCACCGAGGAGGGCGGCCGCCGGGCGATGACCGACCTGCTCGCCCGCCATCCCGATCTGGACGCGGTCTTCGCCGGCTCCGACGTGATGGCGGCCGGCGCCCGCCAGGTCCTGCGCGAGAAGGGCCGCCGCATCCCCGACGACGTGGCGCTGGTCGGCTACGACGACTCGGCCATCGCCCGCCACATGGACCCGCCGCTCACCAGCGTCCGCCAGCCCATCGAGGAGATGGGCCGCCGCATGATCGACCTCCTGCTGGGCGAGATCGCCGACCGCCGCCCGCCGGCCTCCCGCGACCTGGACCGCCGCCAGGTGGTGCTGGCGACGGAGCTGGTGACGCGTACGTCGTCCTGATCGGGCGCGGCCCGCTGATGACCCGTCAGCCGGGCAGCCGAAAGCCGCCGTCCCCCGTCGCCGTCCTGCCCCTGGCAGGATCTGCTCCTGGCCGGTGCCGCTTCCGGTGGTCCTGCTCCTCCTGGTCGGTGCCGGA
Source organism: Streptomyces sp. NPDC101225 (assembly GCF_044767585.1). Lineage (NCBI taxonomy): Bacteria > Bacillati > Actinomycetota > Actinomycetes > Kitasatosporales > Streptomycetaceae > Streptomyces > Streptomyces sp. NPDC101225. The sequence goes on along the minus strand of NZ_JBIWOE010000002.1, from coordinate 232,045 downwards.
CCGGCGGTGCGGTCCGCCGGTGCGCAGGGGACGGTCTTCCCGGAAACGACTCGGCCGGTGCCCCCGTCTTCAGGGGCACCGGCCGAGTGCACAGGGTGAGTGACGGGACTCGAACCCGCGGCATCCTGGACCACAACCAGGTGCTCTACCAGCTGAGCTACACCCACCATGACCGGTGACGGACTTGGTGTTCTCCCGACCGGCCGAGAAAAAGTGTACAGGGTCCGAAGGGGTGCTCGCGCACGGCTTTCGCGGCGCCCCTCCCGGCCCCCTACCTGGCAGGCAGGACGTGCTTCGCCGCGATCGTCCTGGCCGTCTCCGAGTCCGGGCCGGGCTGCGGCACGAAGATCGCCTCGCGGTAGTAGCGCAGCTCCGCGATGGACTCGCGGATGTCGGCGAGGGCGCGGTGGTTGCCGTTCTTCTCCGGGCTGTTGAAGTACGCCCGCGGGTACCAGCGCCGGGCCAGCTCCTTGATGCTGGAGACGTCGACGATGCGGTAGTGGAGGTAGCCCTCCAGCGTCGCCATGTCCCTGAGCAGGAAGCCGCGGTCGGTGCCGACCGAGTTGCCGCACAGCGGGGCCTTGCCGGCCTCCTTGACGTGCTCGCGGATGTAGGAGAGGACCTGCTCCTCGGCGTCCGCCAGCGTCGTGCCGCCGGCGAGCTCCTCCAGCAGGCCGGACGCGGTGTGCATCTGACGCACCACCTCCGGCATCGTCTCCAGCGCCCGTTCCGGCGGGCGGATGACGATGTCCACACCGTCGCCGAGCACGTTCAGCTCGGAGTCGGTGACGAGGGCGGCCACCTCGATGAGCGCGTCGTCGGACAGCGAGAGGCCGGTCATCTCGCAGTCGATCCACACCATGCGATCGTTCATGCGACCACCCTAAGGCGGGCGTCCGCTTTTGGGTGCCCCGCGGTGCGGGAGGCGTACCAGGGAGCCGTCGCCCCCTGGTACGCCGCGCGCTCATGTGCCGCTGCGCTGGCCCGGCACGCTCGCCCGGCTGGTGGCGTAGGGCTCGCGGCCGTTGTCCGCGGAGGCGGCCGCCGTCGACAGCGACGCGCCCGAGCCGATCGCCGACGCGGCCGCGCGGCGGCTCTGCGGCGGGACCGGGCTCTCGGGATGCAGCGGGCCGGGCAGGGCGGGGCCGGCCGGCCCGTCCAGGTCGGCCGGCCTGTCGTTCTGCGGCCGGCGGGCGCGGTAGGCGGCGCGGTAGGCGGCCGGGGAGGACCCCAGCTGGCGCCGGAAGTGGCCGCGCAGGGCCACCGGCGACCGGAAGCCGCAACGGCCCGCGACCTCGTCCACCGAGTAGTCCGACGTCTCCAGCAGCCGCTGCGCCTGCAGCACGCGCTGGGTGATCAGCCACTGGAGGGGAGCACTACCGGTCAGCGAGCGGAAGCGGCGGTCGAAGGTGCGGCGGCTCATGTACGCGCGTGCCGCCAGCGTCTCGACGTCGAACTGCTCGTGCAGGTGCTCCAGCGCCCAGGCGACGACCTCGGCGAGCGGGTCGGCGCCGATCTCCTCCGGTAAAGAGCGGTCCAGGTAGCGTTCCTGGCCTCCCGTCCGGCGCGGTGGGACGACCAGCCGGCGGGCCAGCGCACCGGCCGCCTCGTTGCCGTGGTCCGTCCGCACGATGTGCAGACACAGGTCGATTCCGGCCGCCGTGCCGGCGGACGTCAGCACGTCGCCGTCGTCGACGAAGAGCTCTCTCGGATCGACGTGCACCGACGGATAGCGCTTGGCCAGCGTCGGTGCGTACATCCAGTGCGTGGTCGCCGGACGGCCGTCCAGCAGGCCGGCCGCCGCCAGTACGAAGGCGCCGGTGCACAGCCCGACGATCCGGGCGCCCTCCTCGTGCGCCCGGCGCAGTGCGTCGAGCGCCTCCTCCGGTGGCGGAGAGGTGATCGAGCGCCAGGCCGGCACGACGACCGTGCCTGCGCGTGAGATCGCCTCCAGGCCATGTGGCGCGGTGAGTTCCAGGCCCCCTGTGGTCCGCAGCGGGCCCTCCTCGCCACCGCACACCAGCAGTCGGTAGCGCGGTACGCCGGCGTCCTGGCGGTCAATCCCGAACACCGACAGCGGTATGGAACTCTCGAAGATGGGGCCGCCGCTGAACAGCAGCACCGCGACGATCTCCTTGCGGCGTCGCCCGGAAAGCTTCCGGGCCGCGGCTTCCGGCGCGGCAGTGGAGTCGTGGCTCATACTGCTAAGCCCCCCTCGGTGGTCGCGGCTCCTCGGTTGTGTCGCTCCTGCACGTTTCCCCTCGGTCCTGCACGAGTCCCCCGCCGTAAGACGTCAAGATCGAATCTACTGTGTCCCGTGGTGCCGGGGTGACCCAGTTCGGGAACCGGCACATTGTCGACATGGCAACTTGGCGTAAAGCATTCGATCACGAAGCGTTGCACTCACGGGCCGTGCAGGGAAGTGCGCCTTGTGGCAGTGGCCAATCCACATAGGGTGCCCGGGGCCTCGGAGCCCTTGTTCGTGCAGGTGGAACGAGGGTTGGGGGGTGGTTGCGGCAAGGAATGCACGAGGTCCGGAAGTTGGCTGAAAAGCGTCGCGCGCGTGCACGGAAACCGGTCAGCCGACCGGTGTGTTTCCACCGGCCCGTCGTCCGCCTCTGTGAGCGCCCGTGCCGTTTCTGTGACGACGGCCGTGCCCCGGTGCGGACTCCTCGGGCGGCCGGCGGGCCGCGCCGCGTTCGGACTGGCGCAGCAGCAGGCGGCAGACGGCGGTGACGGCGGCCAGGCCGAGCGCGGTGCCGGCGGCGCCGGCGAGCGAGGTGCCGTACCAGACGAGTACCACAGGGACCAGGACGCAGCTGAAGGCCGCCCAGCGGACCACGTCGGTCGCGGTCTCCTGGGGCGCAGGGGTCGCTCGGGGAGTGTCGGGGGTGGGGCGCGGTCCGGACATGCGTACTCCCTGGGGCCTGGGTCACGGTGTTCAACGCCTGTTCGACCGGTCGGTCACTGGGTGCCGCCGGGTCCGGCCCCGCGCGGTGTCCTGTTCCGTACCGCCCGGGTGACCGAATCCTGTGGGTGCGGAACGCCTGTACGGCGCAGCAACCATTGCGTTGCGGGCGCCCCCTCGTGCATGCTCCCTGGAACCCCCACGACGGGGGTGCCCTCGCCCGGGCGAGTCGGGAGCGGGGGAGTGGGCGGGATCTGGGCTAAGGAGGCGTGCCGCCGTACCCTTGGGGGTATGGGGTTGGGAAGATGATTCCCGGACACAGCTCCGCCGCACACTGTCGTCCCTCCCAAAAAGGATCAAAACGCCGAGACAGTCATGGCCGGTCACGAATTCTTCGAACCCGCGGACCGCAAGCGCCCCGTCGCCGATCCCACGGCGGCCGAGCCCGAGGCGGCCGAAGAGCCACGCCACTCCTGCGATCCAGCCTTCAAGCACGGCGTCGTCGTCGGATTCGACGGCTCCACGTCCAGTGAGCGCGCCCTCGCCTACGCGATCGGGATGGCCCATCGCACCCACTCGGGGCTGATCATCGTCCATGTCGCCAACCGGCTGCCCACCACGGTGTGGGCCGGCTGCGAGCCACCGGTCTTCGTCGACGTGCCGGACCACCGCACCGAGGTTCTCGGTCTCGAGCTGGCCTGTGCGGAGTACCTCTCCGAGGTGCCCTGGATCCTGGTCGAGCGCGGCGGCGACATCTGCCACGAACTGGAAGAGGTCGGGCGGGAGTACGAGGCGGACGCGATCGTCGTCGGCTCCACGCACGGAATCGTCGGGCGTATCTTCGGCTCCGTCGCGGGGCGGCTCGCGAAGCGGGCCAAGCGTCCCGTCGTCGTCATTCCGTGACGCGCCGTTCCCCCTGGTGAGATGCGATCCGGGGGCGGCCGGTCTCCTTTCTGCAAAACGCCAACCTACTGGCGCGTAGAGGTGTTTGTGCTTTTGTGAAGGGCATATATCGCTCACCGCACAACTGCACATGCATGAAGGGAGCCCGCCGTGGACAACGACGTCTCCGCGGGAAGCGGAACCACTACCGTGGTCGGCCGACTCGCCCTGGGAATCACCCTGTTGGCGTTCGGACTCGGAAACACCGACGTGATCAACGGCGTGTCGGCCGCTGACGCCGTCTCACTGGCCCACTACGTGGGCGGCGTTGCGCTGTTCGTCGCCGGACTCTTCGCCTTCCGCGACCGGGACACCGCGACCGGTACGGCCTACTCGGGGCTCGGCGCCCTGTGGTTCACCTGGGCCGTCACCGCCGGCAACGCGATGTCCGCCAACGCGGCAGGCCTGTTCCTGCTGCTGTTCGCCCTGGTGGCGCTCACCCTGACCCTCGCGGGCGGGGATCAACTCACCCAGGGGACCTACGGGTTGTTCTTCGTCTCCCTCGTGCTCCTCGCCATCGCGCAGTTCGGGACCAGCGGCTCCCTGACGAAGGTCGGTGGCTGGTTCGCCGTGGCGGCGGGGGCGGTCGCCTGGTACGCGGCCACGGCGGCGCTGGCCCACTGGCCGACCGCCCTTCCTCGGCGCGCTGCGGGCCGGGGGGTGACGGCCACCGGCTGACGCAGCGGCGGGCCGGGGCATTGGGCGGCCCCGGCCCCTGAAGGAACGACCCCCCGCGCTGGTGGCGCGCGGGGGGTCGTTCCTGTCCGGGCGGTGGAGGCGGGGTTCCTACTCCACCGTCACCGACTTCGCCAGGTTCCTCGGCTTGTCGATGTCCCGGCCCAGGGCCAGGGCCGTGTGGTAGGCGAGGAGCTGGAGGGGGATGCCCATCAGGATGGGGTCGAGTTCGTCCTCGTTCTTCGGGACGACGACCGTCTCGTCGGCCTTCGCCTCGTGCTGGTGGGCGACCGCGAGGATCCTGCCGCTGCGGGCCTTGATCTCCTCCATGGCCGCGCGGTTCTTCTCCAGCAGGTCGTCGTCGGGGACGATCGCGACCGTGGGGAGGGCCGGTTCGATCAGGGCGAGGGGGCCGTGCTTGAGCTCGGAGGCCGGGTAGGCCTCGGCGTGGATGTAGGAGACCTCCTTGAGCTTCAGGGAGGCCTCGCGGGCCACCGGGTAGCCCCGGACGCGGCCGATGAAGAGCATCGAGCGCGCCTCGGCGAACTGCTCGGCCAGGCGCTTGATCTCGTCCTCCTGCTTGAGGACCTCGGTGATCTGCTCGGGCAGCTTGCGCAGGCCCTCGATGATCCGCTTGCCGTCGCGGACCGAGAGGTCGCGGGTGCGGCCCAGGTGCAGGGCGAGCAGGGCGAAGGCGACCGTGGTGTTGGTGAAGCACTTGGTGGAGACGACGCAGACCTCGGGGCCCGCGTGGACGTAGATGCCCGCGTCGGCCTCCCGCGCGATCGCCGAACCGACCACGTTGACGATGCCGAAGACGCGCGCGCCCTTGCGCTTGAGCTCCTGGACGGCGGCGAGGACGTCGTAGGTCTCACCGGACTGGGAGACGGCGACGTAGAGGGTGTCGGGGTCCACGACCGCGTTGCGGTACCGGAACTCGGAGGCCGGCTCGGCGTCCGCGGGGATACGGGCCAGCTCCTCGATCATCTGGGCGCCGATCATGCCCGCGTGGTACGAGGTGCCGCAGCCGAGGATCTTCACGCGCCGGATCCGGCGGGCCTCGCGGGCGTCCAGGTTGAGCCCGCCTAGGTGCACGGTGGAGAAGCGGTCGTCGATGCGGCCGCGCAGCACGCGGTCCACGGCGTCGGCCTGCTCGTGGATCTCCTTGTGCATGTAGGTGTCGTGGCCGCCCATGTCGTACGAGGCCGCCTCCCACTCCACGGTGGTCGGCTCGGCCGTGGTACGGGTGCCCTCGGTGGTGCAGGTGCGGAAGTCGTCGGCCTTGAGGGTGGCCATCTCGCCGTCGTCGAGGGTCACTATCTGCCGCGTGTGGGCGACCAGCGCGGCGATGTCCGAGGCGACGAACATCTCCTTCTCGCCGATGCCGAGGACCACCGGGGAGCCGTTGCGGGCGACCACGATGCGGTCCGGGAAGTCGGCGTGCATGACGGCGATGCCGTACGTGCCCTCGATGACCCGCAGGGTCTCGCGGACCTTCTCCTCCAGCGTCTCGGCCTGCGAGCGGGAGACGAGGTGGACGAGGACCTCGGTGTCGGTCTCCGAGAGGAACTCGACGCCGTCCGCCTCCAGCTTGCGGCGCAGGTCGGCGGCGTTGTCGATGATGCCGTTGTGGACGACGGCGACCTTGCCCCCGGCGTCCATGTGCGGGTGGGCGTTCGCGTCGGAGGGGGCGCCGTGGGTGGCCCAGCGGGTGTGGGCGATTCCGGTCGTGCCCTTGAAGCGGGCCGGGACCCGGGCCTCCAGGTCGCGGACGCGCCCCTTGGCCTTGACCATCTTCAGGCCGGCCGTCTTCGGGGAGGTGACGACGATGCCGGCCGAGTCGTAGCCGCGGTACTCCAGGCGCTGCAGCCCCTCCAGGAGGAGGGGGGCGACGTCACGCTTCCCGATGTATCCGACGATTCCGCACATGTATACGTATCCCGTTCCCGGCCCTGCGACTCAGCCGTAGACGATGCGGCGCAGCTGCCTGAGCGTGAGCTCCGGCGGCGCGACCGCCCGGTATTTCAGGTCCGCCCCGATCCGTTCGAAGATCGTCGCGTTCACCAGGCCCTGGGCCTGGAGCTCGCGGTGGCGGCGACGGACGTACTCCTCGGTCGTCTCGTCGAAGTAGGCGAGCACGTCCTGGACCACCCGCAGCGCCTCGCCCCTGCTGAGGGGCGAGGACCGGGTCAGGTGATCAACAAGTTCGTCGTGCACCCGATGATCCTGGGGTACGAAAAAGGGTTTCGCAAGAATCCTGCCCGATTTCGGGCAAACCCTTGCGGATGATCTTTGACGCTGCCCCGAGTACGGTCCGCGGGCCGGGCCCGCACCCCCCCGCGGGCGGTCCTCCTGCGCTACATCCGCTTGAGGATCGCCTGCTTGGCCAGGGTGAACTCCTCGTCGGTCAGCACGCCCGTGCGGTGCAGCTCACCCAGCTCGCGCAGCCGCCGCAGCAGTGCGTCGTGGTCGTCCTCACGCTGTTCGCCGGGCGCGGGGCGCGGGCGGTCGCGCGGCTGCTCGGGTGCCGCGTCCGTGACGGCCGGCGCCGTGGGATGCGGCAGGCGGGCCTGTACGGCGGCCGCGAGCAGCGCCATCAGCGGGTCCTTCTTGAAGCCCCACAGCTCCACGGAGTTCGGGTCGTACTTGGGCGGCGCCTTGGTGGGCGCCCCCTGCACGGTGAAGCGCAGATGCCCGTTCTCCAGGCCGGCCGCGGGCTGCCACTCGACCGCGATCAGCTCCGCGACGGCCAGGGTGCGGGTGCCGGCGGCGGCCTTGGCGTCCTCCGTCTTCCAGTTCCACTCCAGCCGGATGAACTCGCCGTCGAAACTCGCGGTGCCGTCCCCGGCCGAGACGGACAGCGGCAGGGGCGGCCCCGGCAGCAGGTACTCGCTCACCGGGGCCGCCGGAACCCCGTCCAGCAGCAGGGCGTTGCGCACCTCGTCCACGAAGTACTCGGCGACGCCGTAGCGGTCGGACTCCACGATCAGCTGGTACGGGTCGTTGGGCTCGGTGAGCCGGCCCCCGGAGGCGTGCAGCAGCGGGTCCGCGCCGTCGCGCAGCCGCAGTCTGAGCCGTCCCGACTTGCGGCCCTGCTCGAACGAGATCCCCGCCAACGCCCCCAGGGGGACGACGAGTTCACCCAGCGTACGGCGGAGCAGGCTGACGTTTCTGTCCCGCCCCGGCGTCAGTCGAAGGGCATCGCCGTCGAAGGCCCAGGTGCCGTCCTTCTGGATGATTTCCGCCATGGGGTGATTGTTTCACCGGATCTGCGGGAGAGTGGTCTCTACCATTCGTGGTCCCTCAGGGGTCCCTGTCGAAGGGAGCGCATGTGAGACGGCACCACAGAACGACTCCCCGTACGGCCCGCGTTCTCGGTTCCCTGCTGCTGGTCGCGGCGGCCGCGCCGTCACCGCCGGCGCGGCACCGGCGGCGACGTCCGGGGCGACCCCGCTCGACCGGGTGGTTCCGGCACCCGCGTCGACCACCCCGGGCGGATCGCCGTACCGCATCACCCGTGGCACCCGTATCCGTGTCGACGGCTCACCGCAGGCCCGCCGGGTCGGCGCGTACCTCGCCGGCCTCCTGCGGCCCTCCACCGGCTACCGGCTGCCGCTGACCACGCACGGCGCGGCGGGCATCCGACTCCGCCTGCGCGCAGGCCCCTTCGGCGCCGAGGGCTACCGCCTCGACAGCGGCGGCAAGGGCGTCACCATCACCGCCGCCGAGCCGGCCGGGCTCTTTTACGGCGTGCAGACCCTGCGCCAGCTGCTCCCGGCGGCCGTGGAGCGGAAGACCGTCCAGCCCGGACCGTGGCAGGTGGCGGGCGGCACCGTCGAGGACAGGCCGCGCTACGCCTACCGCGGAGCGATGCTCGACGTCTCCCGCCACTTCTTCACCGTCACTCAGGTCGAGCGCTACATCGACCAGTTGGCCCTCTACAAGGTCAACAAGCTGCATCTGCACCTCAGCGACGACCAGGGCTGGCGCATCGCGGTCGACTCCTGGCCGCGGCTCGCGTCCTACGGCGGCTCGACGCAGGTCGGCGGCGGCAGCGGCGGATACTACACCAAGGCCGACTACCAGGAGATCGTCCGGTACGCCGCCTCCCGCTATCTGGAGGTCGTGCCCGAGATCGACATGCCCGGCCACACCAACGCGGCCCTCGCCTCGTACGCCGACCTGAACTGCGACGGCAAGGCGCCCCCGCTCTACACGGGCACCGAGGTCGGCTTCAGCTCGCTGTGCGCCGGCAAGGAGGTCACGTACACCTTCGCGGACGACGTCATCCGCGAGCTGGCCGCGATCACCCCCGGCCGCTATCTGCACATCGGCGGCGACGAGGCGCACTCCACCGGCCACCAGGACTACGTGACGTTCATGGACCGGGTGCAGCCCCTCGTCGCCGGGTACGGCAAGACGGTGGTCGGCTGGCACCAGTTGACCGGCGCGCACCCGGTGAGGGGCGCCGTCGCGCAGTACTGGGGCCTGGACGACACGGACGCCGCGGAGAAGGCACAGGTCGTGAGGGCCGCGCGGAACGGGACGGGGCTCATCCTCTCGCCCGCCGACCGGCTCTACCTCGACATGAAGTACACCGAGGACACCCCGCTCGGGCAGGACTGGGCGGGCCTGGTCGAGGTGCGGCGGTCCTACGACTGGGATCCGGGCAACTACCTGGCCGGGGTGCCGAGTTCGGCGATCAAGGGGGTGGAGGCGCCGCTGTGGACCGAGACCGTCGTGACGGACGCCGACATCGACTTCATGGCCTTCCCGCGGCTGCCCGGTGCGGCCGAGCTCGGCTGGTCGCCCGCGGCCACGCACGACTGGGACACCTACAAGGTGCGGCTCGCCGCGCAGGCGCCGCGCTGGGACGCGCTGGGGATCGGCTACTACCGCTCGCCGCAGGTCCCCTGGCCCGCGCCGTAGGCCGGACATACCGGACGGGCTCCCCGCGGGACCGTACCGCGGGGAGCCCGTCCGGCGCGGTCAGAACCCCGCGACGGGATTCTTGAGGGTTCCGGCCAGCTGGAGGGCGCCCGCCGGATCGGCCAGGTCGACCATCTGCCGGTTGTCGCGCAGCTGGAGCCGGTTGAGGCAGGACAGCGCGAACTTTGGGGCGAACAGGTCGTACCGCTCGAACTTGTCGGCCAGTTCGGGCACCGACCTCTGGTACGCGCGGACGACCTCCGCGACCGTGCGCCAGAAGTCGTCCTCCGCCAGGACTCCCTCGTCGGCCAGAACCGCGGAGAGGAAGCGGAAGAAGCAGTCGAAGACGTCCGTGAAGATCGACAGGAGCTTCCTGTCCTCCGGGACCCGCACACGCAGCCGCTCGACCGCCGGCGGCAGCACCGCGTCCGGGTCCATGACGGCGATCTCCTCGGCGATGTCCTTGTAGACGGCGCGCTGGACCACGCCGTCCTTCAGGACCAGGATCACGTTCTCGCCGTGCGGCATGAACACCAGGTCGTAGGCGTAGAAGCTGTGCAGCAGCGGGGTGAGGTACGCCCGCAGATAGCGGCGCAGCCACTCGGTGGGCGTGAGGCCCGACCGTTCGATCAGCGCGCCCGCGAAGGACGCGCCCTCGTGGTCGACATGGAGGAGGGAGGCCATGGTGGCCGGCGACTCGCCGTCCCCGAGGAAGGAGACCGGGCTCTCGCGCCACAGCGCAGCGAGCATCTTGCGGTACGGCGAGTAGCGGTCCGTCGCCTTCTCGTACTCCAGGTGCCGGTAGCCGACGGCGGCCCGCTCGCGGATGATCGACAGACCGGTCGACCGCAGCACGGGGTCGCCCTCGACGAGCTGGGCGAGCCAGTCGTTGATGGCCGGCGTCGCCTCCATGTAGGCGGCCGAGAGCCCGCGCATGAAGCCCATGTTGAGCACGGACAGGGCCGTCTTCACATAGTGCTTCCCGGGGTGGGAGCGGTTGAAGAAGGTCCGGATGGACTGCTGCGCCAGGTACTCGTCCTCGCCCTCGCCCAGGCAGACCAGATGCCTGCGGGCCACCTCGGCGGCGAAGGTCACCGTGAGCTTGTTCCACCACTGCCAGGGGTGGACGGGTATGAGGAGGTAGTCGGCCGGGTCCAGGTCCTGGGCGCGCAGGACGCCGTGGAAGCGCTCGACGGTGTCCTCGCCCAGCTCCTGCCGTACGAAGTCCTCGTACTCGATGCCCACGCCCGCCGTGAACGCGGCCCGCGAGCGGTGCGCGGCCAGCCACACCAGGCGGACCGGGCTCGCGGTCTCGGGGGCGTACGACAGGTACTCGTGGACACCGAAGCCGAGCCGTCCGTTGTTGGCGACGAAGCAGGGGTGGCCCTCGGTCATACCGGTCTCGATGTCCTGGAATCCGGAGCGGGCCAGCTCGGCGGAGGGGATCTGCGGTTTGGTGAGCTTGTAGCAGGTGCCGGAGAGGGTGGAGGAGATCTCCTCCAGGTAGACGGGCAGGACCTCGTCGCTCAGGCCCAGGGACTTCTGCAGCTCGATGAAGAAGTCCAGGGCGCTGAGCGGGAGTTCGGTGCCGTCGCGGTGGCGGGTCACGGAGCCGGCGTCCACCTGCCAGTGGTCGAGGGCGCGGAGCACGGCCGTGAAGGTGTACCGGGTCAGGCCGTCGTCGCTGCGGACGACGTAGCGGTCCCCCCGCGGCCGCGGGGTGATCAGCCGTTCGTGGGCGAACTCGGCGAGCGCCTTGCGGATCAGCAGGCGGTTGGCCCGCTCCCAGCGTTCCGGGGAGAGATGGGCGACGGCGTCGGCGAGGCTCATGCGGTCACCCCCGTCGCGGCCAGGAACCGCTCCCGGGTGCAGAAGCTGAGCAGCGCCCTCTTCTCCGGCTTCTGGATCTCGCGCTCCGGCACGAATCCGACGGCCTCGTTCAGCGCGTGGACGGCCTTGTTGGCCACGTCCGGCTCCACGACGACGCGCCGCACCGCCGGGTCCTCGAAGAGCCGGGCCAGCACGGCGGTGATGACGGACCTGGTGAAGCCGTGGACGGGCGTGTCGGTGGCGGGAGTGAGGAAGTGCATGCCGATGTCGCCCGGCCGCGGTTCGTACAGGCCGGCCAGCTCGCGGTGGACGGGGTCGTAGTGCTCCGTCAGGAAGACCGGTTCGCCGTCCCGCAGCCCGAGCAGCGCGTGCTGGTGCTCGTCGGCCGCGATCTCCATGTAGGCACGCTCGACGTCCACCAGCCGGGCGTCCCGCATCATCCAGAAGGCGGCCTTGGGGTGGGTGACCCAGGAGTGCAGGAGCTCGGCGTCCTCGAGCGGGTCGACGGGGCGGAAGGTGAAGGTCATGGGGCGAACTCCTGGAAGGCGATCGTCTTCTCGACCGGGTAGTAGGCGGTGCCGAGCAGCTCGCGGATGATGCAGCTGTTGCGGTACGCGCCCATGCCCAGGTCGGGGCTGGTGATGCTGTGGGTGTGCACGCCGGCGTTCTGCAGGAAGACGCCGCGGCCGGTGACGTCGATGGCGTAGTTGCGGCCCACGTCGAAGCGGCCGTGGCCGTCGAGGCGGAGGCGGTCCTCGACGGGGCGGAGGAAGGCCGGGGGCTCGTAGTGGTAGCCGGTCGCCAGGACGAGGCCCTCCGTGTGGATCTCGAACTCCCTGCCCTGCTCGTCCTGGTGGAAGCCGAGCCGGTACGCCCCGTCGGTGTGGCGGGCGCTCACCAGGGACGAGTTCGTCAGCAGACGGGTCGGCACCGGGCGGCCGCCGCTCTCGACGTTCTTCTGGTAGAGCAGGTCGAAGATCGCGTCGATGAGGTCGGAGTTGATGCCCTTGAAGAGGCCCTTGTGCTCCTTCTCCAGCCGGTAGCGGGTCTCCTCCGGCAGCGCCCGGAAGTAGTCGATGTAGTCCGGAGAGGTCATCTCCAGGGTCAGTTTGGTGTACTCCAGCGGGAAGAACCGCGGGGAGCGGGTGATCCAGTTGAGCTGATAGCCGTGGACGTCCATCTCGGTGAGCAGCTCGTGGTAGATCTCGGCGGCGCTCTGGCCGCTGCCGACGACGGTGATCGACTTCTTCGACTGCAGCTCGCTCTTGCGGTGCCGGTACTGCGAGGTGTGGAACAGGCCGCCGTCCAGCCCCCGGCACGCCTCGGGCACGAAGGGGACCGTCCCGGTGCCGAGGACGAGGTGCCGGGCCCGGTGGACGGCGCCGGCGGCGGTGCGCACGAGGTAGTGGCCGTCCTCGTGGGTCACCTCGGTGACGGTCGTGCCGAACCGGACGCTGCCGAGCTGGTTCGCCGCCCAGCGGCAGTAGTCGTCGTACTCGACGCGCAGCGGATAGAAGTTCTCGCGGATGTAGAACGAGTACAGCCGGCCCTTCTCCTTGAGGTAGTTGAGGAAGGAGTAGGGCGACGTCGGGTCGGCGAGCGTGACCAGGTCCGACATGAACGGGGTCTGGAGGTGGGCGCCGTCGAGGAACATGCCCGCATGCCACTCGAAATCCTGCTTCGACTCCAGGAAGAGGCCGTCGAGTTCGGCGATCGGCTCGGTCAGACAGGCCAGGCCGAGATTGAAGGGGCCGAGCCCGATGCCCACGAAGTCGTAGGTCCTGGGGGTGGATGCGGCGGGCTCAGGAAGCGCGGTCAAGGGATTCTCCCAGGTACTGCTCGGCGTGGCCGGCGATCAGGTCGAGTACGGCGGCGATGTCGCCGGTCGTCGTCTCGGGGTTGAGCAGGGTGAACTTCAGGTAGTGGCGGCCGCCCACCGTGGTGCCGGCGACGACCGCGTCGCCGGAGGCGAACAGGGCCTTGCGGGCGTAGAGGTTGGCGCGGTCGATCTCGGCCGGGCCGGTGACGTCGGCCGGGATGTAGCGGAAGACGAGGGTGGAGAGCGCGGGCCGGACGACGACGTCGAAGCGCGGGTCGGCGGCGAGCAGCCGCCAGCCCTCGCACGCGAGGTCGCAGACCTGGTCGAAGAGCTCGCCGATGCCGTCGGCGCCCATCGTCCGCAGCGTCATCCACAGCTTGAGGGCGTCGAAGCGGCGGGTGGTCTGCAGGGACTTGTCGACCTGGTTGGGGATGCGCTCGGTGACCATGCGGCGCGGGTTCAGGTACTCGGCGTGGTAGGTCGCGTGCCGCAGGGTGGAGGCGTCCCGCACCAGGACGGCGGACGAACTCACCGGCTGGAAGAAGGACTTGTGGTAGTCGACGGTGACCGAGTCGGCGCGCTCGATGCCGTCGACGCGGTCCCGGTACTTGAGCGAGGCGAGCAGGCCGCAGCCGTAGGCGGCGTCCACGTGCAGCCAGGCGCCGTACTGGGCGCACAGTCCGGCGATCTCGGGCAGCGGGTCGATGGAGCCGAAGTCGGTGGTGCCGGCGGTGGCGACGACGGCCATCGGGATCAGGCCGTCCTTCCTGCAGCGCTCCAGCTCGTGGGCGAGGGCGACGGTCCGCATCCGCTTGTCGGGGCCGACGGGGACGGGCACCACCGCGTCCGGGCCGAGGCCGAGGAGTTTCGCCGACTTCTGCACGCTGAAGTGGCCCGCCTCGGAGGCGAAGACGCGCAGTCGGGCCAGGGAGTCGGACTTGGCCTCCTCCCTCGCCAGCAGCAGTGCCTGGAGGTTGGACTGGGTGCCGCCCGAGGTGAACACGCCGTCGGCGTTCTCGCCGAGGCCGATGCGGGCGGTGGTCCAGTCGATGAGCCTGCGTTCGATCAGGGTGCCGCCGGCCGACTGGTCCCAGGTGTCGAGGGAGGAGTTGACGGCGGACAGCACGGCCTCGCCGAGCACCGCCGGAATCACGACGGGGCAGTTGAGGTGGGCGAGGTAGCGCGGATGGTGGAAGTAGATCGCGTCACGGAGGTAGACGTCCTCCAGCTCGTCCAGGACGGCGCCGGTGTCGCCCAGTGGCCGGTCCAGGTCGATCGAGGCGATGCGGGGAGCGAGGGTGTCGACGGTGACACCGGTGAACGGACGGTCGGTGGTGGCGAGTTTGGCCGCCACCCGCTCCACTCCTTCGGTCACGGAGCTGCGGTATTGCTCCGCGGTCAGGTCATTGAGCAGGTGCGAGCGCATGTGGGGGTCCTCCGGTGGGGACAGTCCGTGCGGGGTGGGGAGCGGGGAAGCACAGAGCTTCCGGCTTCAACTTAGGTTAGCCTAACCTAAGTTCTTTGGCTCTGAACCTGTCTCTCCAGTGACCGCCGTCACTCCGTCTCGCGCAGCTGCTCCTCACTCAGGCCCTGCCGCCAGTAGCCGACGAAGGTGACGCGCCGCCGGTCGATCCCGCGCTCGCCGACGAGGTGCCGGCGCAGCTGCCGCACGCATCCGCTCTCGCCCGCGATCCAGGCGTACGGGCGCTCCGAGGGCGGGAGCCGGGCGGCGCGCAGGGCGTCGAGGGCCATGGGGGACCCCTCGACGCCCCGCCCGTCCCGGACCAGCCAGGTGATCTCGGCGTCCGCCTCCGTCGCCAGGTCCTGGATGTCTCCCGCGTCCCGCACCTCCAGCCAGGCGCGGGCGCGGGCGCCCGCGGGCAGGGACTCCAGGATCGCGGAGGCGGCCGGGACGGCGGTCTCGTCGCCCCACAGCAGCAGCAGGTCGGTGTCCGCGGGCGGCCGGAACCGGATCGCGCGGTTGTCCGCGAGCGCGGGGCCGAGCAGGACGACGCGGTCACCGGCGCCGGCCCGGGCGGCCCACCGCGAGGCGGGACCGGCCGGGGTGTGCAGGACGAAGTCGATGTCGATCTCGTCGGGGTCGCGCCGCAGCGAGCGGAGCGTGTACGAGCGCATCACCGCCCGTACGCCGTCCGGCAGTTCACGCCAGGCCTGCCACCAGCCGCCCCCGCCGTCGGCTTCGCCCGAGCGGGGGGACCCCCATCCGAGCTCGTGGGGCACGGCGGGCTCGCGCTGGCCCGGGTGCGGCAGGAAGAGGGAGAGGGACTGGTCGCATCCGTCGGAGCGGAACGCGTGCAGGTCCTCGCCGCCGAAGGTGACGCGCAGCAGCGACGGCCCCAGCCGCCTCGTCCGCGTGACCTGGAGGGAGAAGAAACGGAACGGGGCGGCTACGGCCGTCGTCATGGCGTGGCTCCTGAATCGACGTCAGGGGAGGACGGGCCGGCTGTCAGCCGACCTTCTTCGCCTTCTCCAGCGCCTCGGCGAGGCTCGTGAGGAGGGGCGTGCACTTGTCGTAGGAGAGGATCGGCTCGGGGGAGCGGCCGATGACCTGCCCGGCCTTGACCGCGGGCAGCTTCTTCCAGGTCGCCTTGGTGATGTCGGCCGGCTGGATCGCCGAGGTCCGGTCGTCCATCATGATGATGTCCGCCGGGTACTTGTCGACGTTCTCCCAGCTCAGCGACTCGTACCAGCCGCCTCCCTTGGCCTTCGCCCGCTCCGGGGGTTCGACGAAGTTCACGCCGAGCGCCTTGAAGTACTCCAGGTCGACGGAGAGGTTCGTGCCGGAGACGTAGAAGAGCGTGTCGGCCGCGGAGCCGGCCATCACCTTGATGTCGGGCTTGGCCTTCGCGGCCTTGCGCAGCCGGGCCGCCGCCTGCTCGAACTTCTTCTTGGCGCCGGTGACCGCGGCCGCCTCCATGTCCGCGCCGAGCGACGCTGCGAGCGCCCACATGCGCTGCAGCGGCTCGGTCAGCTGGCGGTCGTAGACGGAGATGCCGACACTGGGGGCCAGCTGGGCGATCTTGTCCTTGGAGGCCTCGGGGACGTACCAGAGCGTGCCGGCGTCGTCGAACATCGTGCTGATGAGGACGTCCGGCGCGAGGGCCGCGTACTTCTCGACGTTGAACTGGTCCCAGACGTTGCCGAGGATCGTGACCTTGCTGATGTCCATGTCGCCGGCCTGGACGTCGGGCTTGCCGTCCGGCGTCTTCGTCGGGCCGAAGACGCCCTTGACGCTGATGCCGTAGTCGTGGAGGGCGGCGGCGACGCCGGTGAACGCGACGATGTTCCTGGGTGCCTCGTCGAGCTTCACCGTCTTGCCGCGGTCGTCCTTGAAGGTCCAGGGGCCGGACCGGGCGGCGGTCGTCGCGCCGGAGCCCCCGCTTTTCGCGTCGTCGTCACCGCAGGCGGCGAGCGCGGCACCGAGGCCGAGGGCGCCGCCGGCGGCCAGGATGCCGCGACGGGTGAGATGGGTGGCTCTGGCGTTGGACATGGTGGGGCTGCTTTCGAACGGGGCGGAACGCCCGCCGGACGATTTTCAACGTAGGTTAGCCTAACCTCAGTCGATGTCCAGGGGGTGGGGCGTTCCGCGCCCGAACCTGTCGTCAGCCTGTGAGCCGCTTCTCCCTCGCCGTGCCGGGCGTCAGCCGGCCAGGCCCAACTCCCGTGCGATCAGCATCCGTTGGACCTCGCTCGTGCCCTCGCCGATCTCCAGGATCTTGGAGTCGCGCCACATCCGGGCCACCGGGTACTCGTTCATGAAGCCGTAGCCGCCGTGGATCTGGGTGGCCTCGCGGGCGTTGTCGACCGCGACCGTGGAGGCGTGGAGCTTGGCGAGCGCGGCCTCCTTCTTGAAGGGGGCGCCGGTCACCAGCCGGGCCGCCGCGTCCCGCCAGGCGAGCCGCGCGGTGTGGGCCCTCATCTCCATGTCGGCGATCTTGAACTGGATGGCCTGGTTGGCGCCGATGGGGCGGCCGAAGGCGTGGCGCTCCTTGGCGTACTTCACCGACTCGTCCACACAGCCCTGGGCGAGGCCGGTGGCGAGCGCCGCGATGGCGACGCGGCCCTCGTCGAGGATGCGCAGGAACTGCGCGTACCCGCGGCCCTCGGTGCCGAGCAGGTTCGCCGCCGGGACGCGGACGTCCGCGAAGGACAGCTCGCGGGTGTCCGAGGCGTTCCAGCCGACCTTGGAGTACGGTGCCGCCACCGTGAAGCCCGGGGTGCCGGAGGGGACGATGATCGACGAGATCAGCGGCCGGCCGTCGGGTTTGCGGCCGGTGACCGCGGTGACCGTGACCAGGCCCGTGATGTCCGTGCCCGAGTTGGTGATGAAGCACTTGGTGCCGTTGATCACCCACTCGTTCGTCGACTCGTCGAGGCGGGCCGTCGTGCGGGTCGCGCCCGCGTCCGAGCCGCCGTCGGGCTCGGTGAGGCCGAAGGCGCCCAGGATCTCGCCCGAGCACAGCCGCGGCAGCCACTCGCGCTTCTGCTCCTCGGTGCCGAAGAGGTGGATCGGCATGGCGCCCAGCGAGACGCCGGCCTCCAGGGTGATGGCGACGGAGGAGTCGACACGGGCCAGCTCCTCCAGCGCCACGCCCAGCGCCAGATAGTCGCCGCCCATGCCGCCGTGCTCCTCGGGGAACGGCAGCCCGAACAGGCCCATGCGGCCCATCTCGCGGACGATCTCGTAGGGGAACTCGTGGTGCTCGTAGAACTCGCCGATCTTGGGTGCCACGACGTCGTGGGCGAACGCCTCGACGGTGCGGCGGAGTTCTTCGAGCTCGGGGGAGAGACGGAAGTCCATGACGGTCACTGCTCCTCAGTGGCCTCGGCGGCCTCGGTGTCCTTGTGGGACAGGGCTCGGACGGTGCGGGACGGGCTGGGTCGGCCCAGCTGGCCGGCCATCCACGCGCTGGTGGCGACGAGACGGCCGAGGTCGACTCCGGTGTCGATGCCGAGACCCTGCAGCATCCACACGAGGTCTTCGGTGGCGAGATTTCCGGTGGCGGACTTGGCGTACGGGCAGCCGCCCAGGCCGCCCGCGGAGGCGTCGACGGTGGTGACGCCGTGTTCGAGGGCCGCGTAGGTGTTGGCCAGCGCCTGGCCGTAGGTGTCGTGGAAGTGGACGCCCAACCGCTCCACGGGTGTGCCGTGTTCGCCGAGCTCGGTCAGGAGCGCCCGCACATGGCCCGGTGTCGCGACCCCGATGGTGTCGCCCAGGCTCAGTTCGTCGCAGCCCATGTCCAGCAGGGCCAGGCAGACCCGGACCACCTGGGGGAGGGGGACCGGCCCCTCCCAGGGGTCGCCGAAACACATGGAGAGGTAGCCGCGGACGTGGACCTGCTGGGACCTCGCGCGCGCCACCACCGGTTCGAACATGGCCAGCGCCTCGTCCACGGTGCGGTTGAGGTTGGCCTTCGCGAAGGACTCGGTGGCACTGGCGAAGACCGCGACGCGGCGGGCGCCGAGAGCCAGGGCGCGGTCGAGTCCGCGCTCGTTCGGGACGAGTACCGGCAGGTCCGCCGGGAGGCCGGAGATCTGCGGGAACAGCCGCTCGGCGTCGGCGAGTTGCGGCACCCACTTCGGGTGGACGAAGCTCGTGGCCTCGATCGTGGTCAGGCCGGCGTCGGACAGCCGGCGCACGAACTCCGCCTTGACCTCCGTCGGTACGGTCGTGCTCTCGTTCTGCAGACCGTCGCGGGCGCCGACCTCATGGATGCGGACCCGGGTCGGCAGACCGGGAGCGGGCTGGACCATGGGCAGCGTCATTTCTCCTCCTCGTGCGGTGCGATGACGGCCAGCACCTGGTCCATGGCGACCGTCGTGCCCGGCGCGACGTCCAGTTCGGCGACCGTGCCGGCGTGCGGGGCGGAGATGACGTGCTCCATCTTCATCGCCTCGACGACCAGCAGGCTCTGCCCCGCGCCCACCTCGTCGCCGACGGCGACCTTGACCACGGTGACCGTGCCGGGCATGGGCGCGGTCAGCGAGTCGGCGCCGGCGTGCCCGGCGCGCGTGAGGGACGCGGCGACCGGGTCGTGGTCGCGCACGTGCCAGGCGTCGCCGTCCCGGCCGATCCAGTCGGCGGCGCGGTGGAAGGTGTGCCGGACGCCGTCCAGGGTGACCGCCACGGTGTCGCCGGTGACGGTGTGGGCCCCGCGTGTCTCGTGCGTGACCGGTTCGAGGCCCGGCACCCGCAAGGGGAAGGCGACGGGCCGGGACGCGCCGCCGAGCCGCCACCCGCTGGGCACCGAGAAGGGGTCGCGCCAGCCCTCGCCGGCCGGCCGCAGCGCTTCCAGCCGTACGGCCGCGGCCGCCTCGTACACCTCGTCCGGGACGTCGGTGGACACGAGCGAGTCCACCTCCCGCTCCACCAGCCCGGTGTCCAGATCGCCGGCCACGACCGCGGGATGGGCCAGCAGGCGGCGCAGGAACCCGGCGTTGGTCTGCACGCCCAGCGTGACCGTCGCGGCCAGGGCCGAGCGCAGTCTGCGGATCGCCGTCGCGCGGTCCGGGCCGTAGGCGATCACCTTGGACAGCATCGGGTCGTAGAGGCTGCCGACCTCGGTGCCCTCGCTGAGCCCGGAGTCGGTGCGGACGCCGTCGCCCTGGGGTTCGTGCAGCCTGAGGACCGTGCCGCCGGAGGGCAGGAAGCCGCGGGCGGGGTCCTCGGCGCAGACGCGGGCCTCGACCGCGTGCCCGGTCAGCGTGATGTCGCCCTGCTCGTAGGGCAGTTGCTCGCCCGCGGCCACGCGCAGCTGCCACTCCACCAGGTCCAGGCCGGTGATCAGCTCGGTGACCGGGTGCTCCACCTGCAGGCGGGTGTTCATCTCCATGAAGTAGTACGACGACGGGTCGCCGCCCGGCACGATGAACTCCACCGTGCCCGCGCCGCGGTAGCCGCAGGAGCGGGCCGCCTGCACGGCCGCCTCGCCCATCGCCGCACGCGTGGCCTCGTCCAGGAGGACGCTGGGCGCCTCCTCGATGATCTTCTGGTGCCGGCGCTGGAGCGAGCACTCGCGCTCGCCCAGGTGCACGACGTTGCCGTGGCCGTCGGCGAGGACCTGGATCTCGATGTGCCGGGGCCGGTCCACCCAGCGTTCCACCAGGAGCGTGTCGTCGCCGAAGGAGGCGCGCGCCTCGCGCCGGGCGGAGGCGATCTCGTCCGCCAGCCTCTCCTCGTCGCGCACCAGCCGCATGCCCTTGCCGCCGCCGCCGGTCGACGGCTTCAGCAGCACCGGCATGCCGATCTCGCGGGCGGCACCGGCGAGCTGTCCGTCCGTCAGGCCGCTGCCGCTGGAGCCGGGCACGACCGGGACGCCGGCCGCCTTCACCGTCTCCTTGGCGCGGATCTTGTCGCCCATCAGGGAGATGGCGTCGGCGGGCGGTCCGATGAAGACCAGCCCGGCCTTCGCGCAGGCCCGCGCGAAGGCGGCGTTCTCCGCGAGGAAGCCGTAGCCGGGGTGGACGGCCTGGGCGCCGGTGCGGGCGGCGGCCTCCAGCAGCCGCTCCGCCGACAGATAGCTCTCGGACGCCGGGGCCGGGCCGATCCGCACCGCCGTGTCCGCCTCGCGCACATGGCGTGCGTCGGCGTCCGCGTCGGAGAAGACGGCCACCGAGCGCACGCCCAGCGAGCGGAGCGTACGGATCACGCGGACGGCGATCTCGCCCCGGTTGGCCACGAGCACTGTGTCGAACATGGGTCCCCTCCTCACATCCGGAAGACGCCGAACTGGGGGTCACCCAGGGGCGCGTTGGCACAGGCGGTCAGTGCGAGACCCAGCACCTGGCGGGTCTCCAGCGGGTCGATCACGCCGTCGTCCCAGAGGCGGGCGGTCGCGTAGTAGGCGCTGCCCTGGTGCTCGTACTGCCGCCGGATCGGCGCCTTGAAGGACTCCTCGTCCTCGGCCGGCCACTCCTCGCCCCGGGCCTCCAGCTGGTCCCGCTTGACGGTGGCGAGGACCGAGGCGGCCTGCTCGCCGCCCATGACGGAGATCTTGGCGTTCGGCCACATCCACAGGAAGCGGGGGGAGTAGGCCCGGCCGCACATCGAGTAGTTGCCCGCGCCGTACGAACCGCCCACGACGACCGTCAGCTTGGGCACGCGCGTGCAGGCCACGGCCGTGACCATCTTGGCGCCGTGCTTGGCGATGCCGCCCGCCTCGTAGTCCTTGCCGACCATGAAGCCGGAGATGTTCTGCAGGAAGACCAGCGGGATGCCGCGCTGGTCGCACAGCTCGATGAAGTGGGCGCCCTTCTGGGCGGATTCGGAGAACAGGATGCCGTTGTTGGCGACGATCCCGACCGGGTGGCCCTGGATGTGGGCGAAGCCGGTGACCAGGGTCTGCCCGAACTCCGCCTTGAACTCGGCGAACCGGGAGCCGTCGGCCACGCGCGCGATGATCTCGCGCACGTCGTACGGGGTGCGGGAGTCCACCGGCACCGCGCCGTACAGGCCGTAGGGGTCGACCTTCGGCTCGGCCGCGGGGCGCACCTCCCAGGGCAGCGCGCCGCGCGCGGGCAGCGTGGCGGCGATGGTGCGGACGATGCTCAGCGCGTGCGCGTCGTCCTCGGCGAGGTGGTCGGTGACGCCGGAGATCCGGGAGTGGACCTCGCCGCCGCCGAGCTCCTCGGCGGTCACCACCTCACCGGTGGCGGCCTTCACCAGGGGCGGGCCGCCCAGGAAGATGGTGCCCTGATTGCGGACGATGACCGCCTCGTCGCTCATCGCCGGGACGTACGCCCCGCCGGCCGTGCACGAACCGAGGACCGCGGCGATCTGCGGGATGCCGGCGCCGGACATCCGCGCCTGGTTGTAGAAGATCCGCCCGAAGTGCTCCCGGTCGGGGAAGACCTCGTCCTGCATGGGCAGGAAGGCGCCCCCGGAGTCGACCAGGTAGATGCAGGGCAGGCGGTTCTCCAGGGCCACCTCCTGGGCGCGCAGGTGCTTCTTCACCGTCATCGGGTAGTACGTCCCGCCCTTGACGGTGGCGTCGTTGGCGACGACCACGCACTCGCGCCCGCTGACCCGCCCGATCCCGGCGATGACGCCGGCGGCCGGCGCGGCCCCCTCGTACAGCCCGTCGGCGGCCAGCGGCGCCAGCTCCAGGAACGGCGAGCCCCGGTCGAGCAGCGTGTCCACCCGGTCCCGGGGCAGCAGCTTCCCGCGCGCGGTGTGCCTGGCCCGCGCCCTCTCGCCGCCGCCGAGCCGCGCCGCGGCCAGCTTGCCGTGCAGCTCCTCGACGAGGGCGCGGTGCGCCGCCTCGTTGGCCCGCCAGGCCTCCGACGCGGGGTCTGCCGCGCTCGTCAGCTCCGGTGCCTCGTGCATCCTGCGGTCCCCTCACCCAGTGGTCGGACTGTTAATGAGCGTTAACCATTTCCAACAGGTTAACGACCGCTAACCTCCCTGTCTAGAATTACCTCCATGGCCACGAGAACCGACGCCCCCACCCGCCGCGAGCAGATCCTCAAGGAGGCCGCGCGGCTGTTCGCCGAGCGCGGTTTCCACGGCGTCGGAGTCGACGAGATAGGTGCCGCCGTCGGTATCAGCGGCCCGGGCCTGTACCGCCACTTCGCGGGCAAGGACGCGATGCTCGCCGAACTGCTGGTGGGGATCAGCGGCCAGCTGCTGACGGGCGCCAAGCGGCGCCTGCGGGAGGCCGACGGGACGCCCCCCGAGGCGGTCCTCGACTCGCTCATCGAAGGGCACATCGACTTCGCGCTCGACGACCGCCCCCTGATCACCCTGCACGACCGCGAGCTGGACCGGCTGCGGGACAGCGACCGCAAGCTGGTGCGCCAGCTCCAGCGGCAGTACGTCGAGCTGTGGGTGGCCGTGCTGCGGGAGGTCTACCCGGGCGTCACGGAACCGGCGGCCCGGTCCGCGGTGCACTCCGTCTTCGGCCTGCTCAACTCCACCCCGCACCTGGGCCGCCCGGGCTCGCTGCCCGGCCGCGGGACGACGGCCGAGCTGCTGCACCGCATGGCCAAGGGGGCCTTCGCGGCCGCCGCGGCGTGACGAGCGTTACGGGATCTCCTCTGGACGCCTCTCCCTACCCGCCGGTACCTTGAAGATCTGAGCAAGCGCTTAGACATGGGAACCAGGAGGTGGCGGCGGTGCGCCGTACGGTGTTCAACGAGGACCACGAGGCGTTCCGGGAGACCATCCGGGCCTTCATCGAGGCCGAGGTCGTACCCGTCTACGACGAGTGGTTCGCCGCCGGCCAGGCGCCGCGCGACTTCTACCACAAGCTCGGTGAGCTGGGCATCTTCGGCATCAACGTGCCCGAGGAGTTCGGCGGCGCGGGCCTGGACACCCACAAGTTCGAGGCGGTCCTCTACGAGGAGACCGCCCGCGCGGGCGTCCAGTTCGGCGGCTCCGGCGTGCACGTGCTGCTCGCCCTGCCGTACATCAAGATGCTCGCCACCGACGAGCAGAAGAAGCGCTACCTGGAGAAGTTCGTCACCGGCGAGGAGATGTGGGCCCTCGCGATGACCGAGCCGGGCACCGGCTCCGACCTCGCGGGCATGAAGACCACGGCCAGGCTCTCCGAGGACGGCACGCACTACGTCCTCAACGGCTCCAAGACCTTCATCACCGGCGGCGTCCACGCCGACCGCGTCATCGTCTGCGCCCGCACCTCCGCGCCGACCGCCGAGGACCGCCGCTTCGGCATCTCCCTGTTCGCCGTCGACACCAAGTCCGAGGGCTACTCCATCGGCCGCAAGCTGGACAAGCTCGGCCTGAAGACCTCCGACACCGCCGAGCTGGCGTTCGTCGACGTGAAGGTGCCCGTCGAGGACCTGCTCGGCGAGGAGAACAAGGGCTTCTCCTACCTCGGCCACAACCTCGCCTCCGAGCGCTGGGGCATCGCCTTCGGCGCCTACGCCCAGGCCAAGGCCGCCGTGCGGTTCGCCAAGGAGTACGTCCAGGAGCGCACCGTCTTCGGCAAGACCGTCGCGTCCTTCCAGAACACCAAGTTCGAGCTGGCCGCCTGCCAGGCCGAGGTGGACGCCGCCGAGGCCGTCGCCGACCGTGCCCTGGAGGCGCTGGACGCCGGTGAGCTGACCCCCGCCGAGGCCGCCAGCGCCAAGCTGTTCTGCACCGAGGTCGCGCACCGCGTCATCGACCGCTGCCTCCAGCTGCACGGCGGCTACGGCTTCATGAACGAGTACCCGATCGCCCGCCTGTACGCCGACAACCGGGTCAACCGCATCTACGGCGGCACCAGCGAGATCATGAAGACGATCATCGCCAAGAACATGGGCCTGTAGGACTCCGGAAACCCGAGGAAACGACTGGCGGGTACAACTGTCTGCCATGAGCCAGGCACTCCAGGATCTCCTCGATCTGCTCGACCTGGAGCCGATCGAGGAGAACATCTTCCGCGGCCGGTCCCGGTCCGCCGTCGTCCCGCGCGTCTTCGGCGGGCAGGTGGCGGCCCAGGCCCTGCTCGCCGCCGGGCGCACGGTCCCCGCGGACCGGCACGCCCACTCCCTGCACGCGTACTTCCTGCGGCCCGGCGACCCGGGTGCGCCGATCGTCTACGAGGTCGACCGCATCCGTGACGGCCGCTCCTTCACCACCCGCCGGGTGGTCGCCGTCCAGCACGGCAAGCCGATCTTCCACCTCTCGGCCTCCTTCCAGGGCGACGAGGACGGCCTCGACCACCAGGCGCCGATGCCGTCCGCGCCCGACCCGGCCACGCTGCCCACCTCCCAGGAGCGGCTGCGCGGCTACGGCCACCTCGGTCCCGAGGTGGTCCGGAAGTTCCTTCAGGCGCGCGAGGCGGTCGACCTGCGCTACGTCGAGGAGCCGCCGTACGGGAAGTTCGGCGAGCCGCGCGAGCCGCACTCCCAGGTCTGGTTCCGGACCAACGGCAAGCTGGAAGGCGCCATCGACGAGCCGCTGCTGCACGTCGTCCTCGCCACCTACGTCTCCGACATGACCCTGCTGGACTCGGTCCTGCTCGCGCACGGCCGCGGCGGCTGGGCGGTCGGGGACGTGGTCGGCGCCTCGCTCGACCACGCCATGTGGTTCCACCGCCCCTTCCGCGCCGACGAATGGCTGCTGTACGACCAGGAGTCGCCCTCGGCGCACGGCGGACGCGGGCTGGGCCAGGCCCGGATCTACACCCAGGACGGGCAGCTCGCCATCTCGGTCATCCAGGAAGGTCTGGTGCGCGTTCCCCGGGAACACTGACCGCCGTGGGCTGCGAGGAGGAGAGCGGCGGCGAGGTGCCCGCCTCTCTGGCCGGCGTCCGGCGGTGACTCAGCGGAGCCCGGCCTCCGCCAGCAGGTACGCCGTCATCGGGTCGTAGTGGCGCGGGCTGACGACATGGTCGTCGAGCGGCACCACGACCTGGACGGTGCCCTCCGCCTCCGCGAGGAACAGCGCCGGGTCGTTGGAGTCGGCGTAGCCGACGGAGTCGACGCCGTGCTGCCCCGCGCAGCCCGCCCAGCCGTGGTCGGCGACCACCAGGTCGGGCAGGGGGCGGCCGGCGTTCCCCAGGGCCGTCAGGACGGCCTTCATCGGTTCGCCGGAGTGCGTGTGCCACAGGGAGGCTCCGTGCTCCAGGACCGCGACGTCCGCGAGCTGCCAGACGTAGCCCTCCTCCGTCTGGAGCCCCTCCGGGATCACGGTGATCCCGCAGCCGGCCGCGCGCAGCGCGGCGGCCGTGGCCCGGTGCACGTCGAGCAGACCGCCCGGGTGGCCGGTGGCGAACAGCACCCGCTGCTGCCCCTCGGCCGCCTTGCGCAGCCGCGCCGCCATCCGCTCCAGGGCGTCGACGGTCAGCTCGGGGTCGATGGTGTCCTGGCCGTACCGGTACTCGGGGTCGTCGTTCACGCCCACCCGCTCCGCCATCACCGCGAGCACGTCCTGCTCGTCCCGCCAGCGGTCGCCGAGCTCCAGGCCGAGCCAGTAGTGACGGTCGCCGTTCGCCAGCTTGCGGTAGTGGCTGAGATTGTTCTCGCGGGGCGTCGCGACGTCGCCCGCGATACGGGTGCGTACGAGGTGGTCGACGAGCTCGGCGCGGCTGGGTGTCCCGGGTATCGGCATGCAGCCCATTGTGGTGCAGGCGACGGTACGCGTCCCTGGCGTCCCGCACCCTGGGACGTGGCTCACGTACTCATCGTCCCGGGTCCTCGTACCTATTGCCGTGCCGCGAACGCGGGTGCCCGCGGCCGGGAGCGGCGGCTAGCGCCGCCGCAGCGCGAACCACAGCTCCATGCGTACGTCCGGGTCGTCCAGGTCGGTGCCGAGGAGCGCGGCGCAGCGGGCGATGCGCTGGCGCACGGTGTTGCGGTGCACGGACAGGGCGACGGCCGTACGGTCCCAACTGCCGTGCAGGGAGAGCCAGGTGCGCAGCGTCTCCGCCAGCGCGGGGGTGGCCGCGACCGGCGCGAGCAGCAGCCGGGCGTGGGCCTCGGCCTCCTCGGGCGGCACCAGGTCGGCGAGGCCCGCGCGGTCGCCGTGGCGGACCAGCGGGGTGCGGATGGCACGGGCACGGGCCAGCGCGCGGGCGGCCTGCGTGTCCGCGGCCGGCCACTCGGCCGGCGCCACGGCCGCGCTGACGCCCAGGGTCCAGCCGGCCTGCGCGTCCGGTTCGCGGTCGGCCGGCACCAGCACCCGTACGACGTCCTGCGCGAGGTCGACCAGCGGTGACCCGAGGGCCGCGCCCAGGGCGGAGGCCGCCACCGGGTCGGGGGACTGCGCGTCGGGCCGGGCATGCACCACCAGCCAGCGCCCGGGCCCGAGGAGCGGGGCGACGCCGGCCGGCGGCGCGCCCAGCAGCAGCCGCACCAGCGCGGAGGACCGGGCCGCTCCCGTGCCGCTCTGGTGCTCGCCGGTGAGCAGGGTGAGCAGGACGGCGGCGACCGAGGCGATGGTGTGGTCACCGGGGTCGCGCTGCGGTGCGGCGACCCCGAGCACGAAGCCCGGTCCGGCGCCGAGGGCGTAGGCGGCCAGATGGGTGCCGGCCTTGTTGTCGGTCGCGGAGGTGGGGGTGCCCGGGCCCGCGGGGCGCACCACGTCGGCGAGCGCGCCGAGGGAGGCCGCGAGGTCCGCCGCGACGGGCCGCCCCGCGGCGGCGATCTCCGTGCCGTCCGGCCCGTACAGCACCGCCCGTCCGCCCACGCGCCGGGCCAGCTGCCGCAGCACGGAGGGCACCGGGTCCGGACGCGAGGCCGCCGCCGCGAGGCTCTGCTGGGCCTCCGTGACCCGGCGCAGCTCCGCGAGCCGGGCCTGCGCCATGAGCTGCCACACCGCGCGGGCCACGCCGGAGAACGTGGTGTGCGGCGGCACCTCCAGCAGCGGGAGGCCCCGCGCCCGGCAGGCCGCCACCAGGGCGGGCGGCACCGTGTCGAACACGGGGGCCACGCCGAAGCCGACGGCGGCGCCGCCCGCCTCGACGATCCGCGCGACGTAGCCGTCGAAGTGGCTCTCCTGGTCCGCCCCCTCGGGGACGTGCACACCGGCCGTCAGCAACAGCTCCCCGCCCAGCAGGTACGGGTAGGGATCGGCCATCTCCGAGGTGTGCACCCAGTGGATCACGGTGCCGGGGCCGGACGGTCCCGCGATCTGCCGCAGCGCCAGGTCCTCACGGGCCAGGAGGGACGCCAGGGGCACCGGCGGAGCGGGAGGGACAGCGGGGTCCGGCATGGTGTGCGTTCCCTCCATTCTGCGCTGCACGAATGGATGAAACGTACACTTCGCAGTCGCTTTCCGGCCACCTAGGGTCTGTGCTCATCACCCGCCGGCGAGACCGAGCGAAGGAGGCCCCATGGCCGTCGACTACACCGTCATCGTCCTCTACCTGGCCGGCATGCTGGCCATGGGCTGGTGGGGCATGCGCCGCGCCAGGTCGAAGAGCGACTTCCTGGTGGCCGGACGCCGCCTCGGACCCGCCATGTACTCAGGCACCATGGCCGCGATCGTCCTGGGAGGCGCGTCCACCATCGGAGGTGTCGGCCTGGGCTACCGGTACGGCCTCTCCGGCGCCTGGATGGTCCTCACCATCGGCCTCGGCCTGCTCGCGCTGTCCGTCTTCTTCTCCGCCCGCATCGCCCGGCTGAAGGTCTACACCGTCTCCGAGATGCTGGACCTGCGCTACGGCGGCCGGGCGGGCGTCATCTCCGGCGTGGTCATGTGGGCGTACACGCTGATGCTCGCGGTCACCTCGACCATCGCCTACGCCACGATCTTCGACGTCCTGTTCGACATGAACCGGACCGTCGCGATCATCCTCGGCGGCTCGATCGTCGTCGCGTACTCGACGCTCGGCGGCATGTGGTCGATCACCCTCACCGACATGGTGCA
Source organism: Streptomyces sp. NPDC101225 (assembly GCF_044767585.1). Classification (NCBI taxonomy): domain Bacteria; kingdom Bacillati; phylum Actinomycetota; class Actinomycetes; order Kitasatosporales; family Streptomycetaceae; genus Streptomyces; species Streptomyces sp. NPDC101225. The sequence continues at coordinate 203,605 of NZ_JBIWOE010000002.1, read as the reverse complement.
GTTCGTGGTGAAGACGATCGGCGTGCTCCTGCTGCTGCTCCCCATCGCGGTCGTCAAGGCGGGCGGCTTCGGCGAGATGAGGGCCAAGCTGCCGACCTCGTACTTCGACCCGCTGGGCATCGGCGGTGAGACGATCTTCACCTACGTGCTGATCTACACCTTCGGCATGCTCATCGGGCAGGACATCTGGCAGCGCGTGTTCACGGCCGGCAGCGACAGGACCGCCAAGTGGGGCGGCACGGTCGCGGGCACCTACTGCCTCCTGTACGCCCTCGCCGGCGCCGTCGTCGGCACCGCCGCCAAGGTGCTGTACCCCGAGCTCGGCAGCGCCGACGACGCCTTCGCGACCATCGTCAAGGACGAACTCCCCGTCGGCGTGCGGGGGCTGGTGCTCGCCGCCGCCCTGGCCGCCGTGATGTCGACCTCCTCCGGCGCGCTGATCGCCTGTGCGACCGTCGCCAACAACGACATCTGGTCGCGGCTGCGCGGTGCGGTGCGCCGCGCGGACCGGCCGCACGACGAGGTCAGGGGCAACCGTGCCTTCATCCTGGCGATGGGCCTCGCGGTGATCGTCACGGCGATCGCGCTGAACAACGTCGTCGAGGCGCTGACGGTCGCCTACAACCTCCTGGTCGGCGGACTCCTCGTCCCCATCCTCGGCGGACTGCTGTGGAAGCGCGGCACCGCCGAGGGCGCCCTGGCCTCGGTCGCCGTCGGCGGGCTCGCGGTCGTCGGCCTGATGGCGGGCTACGGCATCCTCGCCAACGAACCCGTGTACTACGGCCTGCTGTCCTCCCTCGCCGCCTACGTGGCCGTCTCCCTCGCCACACCCGCCACCGACGCGGCCGTCCTCGCCGTCTGGCGCGAGCGGCTCGCCGGGCGGACCCCCGAAGCCGCCGCCGAGCCCGTGCCCGCGGCCCAGTAGAGTCGTACAAGAAGCAGTACATACCGCTCCATACGTGATGAAGCGCAGGAAAGAAGGCAGCCCCCCCCATGAGCAGCAACGAGACGCCGCGCGGACCCGTCGACTCCTCCCGCATACCGCGGTACGCCGGACCCGCGACCTTCGCCCGGCTGCCCCGCCTCGACGAGGTCGGCACCGCCGATGTCGCCGTCGTGGGCGTGCCGTTCGACTCGGGCGTCTCCTACCGGCCGGGCGCCCGCTTCGGCGGCAACGCGATCCGCGAGGCGTCCCGGCTGCTGCGGCCCTACAACCCGGCGCAGGACGCCTCCCCCTTCGCGCTGGCACAGGTGGCGGACGCCGGCGACATCGCCGCGAACCCCTTCAACATCAACGAGGCCGTCGACACGGTCGAGGCCGCCGCCGACGACCTGCTCGGCACCGGCGCCCGCCTGATGACGCTGGGCGGCGACCACACCATCGCGCTGCCGCTGCTGCGGTCGGTGGCGAAGAAGCACGGCCCGGTGGCCCTGCTGCACTTCGACGCCCACCTCGACACCTGGGACACGTACTTCGGCGCCGAGTACACCCACGGCACGCCGTTCCGGCGCGCGGTGGAGGAGGGCATCCTCGACACCTCCGCCCTCTCCCACGTGGGTACCCGCGGCCCGCTCTACGGCAAGCAGGACCTCACCGACGACGAGAAGATGGGCTTCGGCATCGTCACGTCGGCGGACGTCTACCGCCGTGGCGCGGACGAGGTGGCCGATCAGCTGCGGCAGCGCATCGGCGGCCGCCCGCTCTACATCTCCATCGACATCGACTGCCTCGACCCGGCGCACGCTCCCGGTACCGGTACGCCCGAGGCCGGCGGCATGACCTCCCGCGAGCTGCTGGAGATCCTGCGCGGGCTGGCATCCTGCACCCTGGTGTCGGCGGACGTCGTCGAGGTGGCACCGGCGTACGACCACGCCGAGATCACGTCGGTGGCGGCCTCGCACACCGCCTACGAACTGACCACGATCATGTCCCGCCAGATTGCTGAGGCCCGCGAGAAGTGACGCACGACCACGACCTGGAACTCCGTCCCACGGCCGCGCAGACCGAGGCCGCGCTGCACCCGCCCGCCGGCCGCAACGGCGGAGACCTGGTCGTGGAGACGCTGGCCGGGCTCGGCGCGACGACCGTGTTCGGGCTGCCCGGCCAGCACGCGCTGGGCATGTTCGACGCGCTGCGCCGCTCCGACCTGCGCTACGTCGGCCTGCGGGTGGAGAACAACGCCGGGTTCGCGGCGGACGCGTACGGCCGCGTCACCGGCGAGGCGGCGCCGCTGCTGCTGTCGACGGGGCCGGGCGCGCTCACCTCGCTGGCGGCGCTGCAGGAGGCGCGCGCCGCCTCCGCGCCCGTGCTGGCGATCAGCAGCCAGGTGCCGACGGCGGGGCTGGGCGGCGGCCGCCACGGCTATCTGCACGAACTCCCCGACCAGGCGGCCTCGTTCCGCGGCGTGGTGAAGTCCGTCCACACCGTCCGCACGCAGTCGCAGATCCCGTCGGCGGTCGCGGAGGCCTGGAAGTCGGCCCTGACCGCCCCGCACGGACCGGTGTGGGTGGAGATCCCGCAGGACGTGCTGCTCGCCGGGACGCACCTGCCGGTGGTGACGGCGCTCGACGCGACCCCGGACGACCTGCCGCCGCGCCCCGAACTCACCGCCGTGGCGGCCGACCTGCTGTCCCGCGCCGAGCGGCCCGCGGTCATCGCGGGCGGGGGAGTGGTCCGGGCGGACGCCTCGGGCAAGCTGCGGCAGCTCGCCGAGCGGCTGCAGGCACCGGTCGTGACGACCTTCGGCGGCAAGGGCGCCTTCCCCTGGACGCACCCGCTCTCCCTGCAGTCCTGGCTGGAGGACCGCCACACCACCGACCTCCTGGAGGACGCGGACGTCCTGCTCGTGGTCGGCTCGGGGCTCGGCGAACTCTCCTCGAACTACCACACGTTCAGGCCCCGCGGCCGGGTGATCCAGATCGAGGCGGACCTCGGCAAGCTGGAGTCCAACCACCCCGCGCTGGGCATCCACGCGGACGCGCGGCTCGCGCTGCAGGCGCTGCTGGAGACGGTGTCCGAGCGTGCCGACCCGGCGGCCCCCGAGCGGGTGCGGGACCTGCTGTCCCGGGTCTCGGACCGCATCGGCGCACAGGAACTCACCCTGGAGCAGGACCTGTTGGCGGCGGTCCGCCGGGCCCTGCCGGCCGGCTCGCCGTCCTTCTGGGACATGACGATCCTGGCGTACTGGGCCTGGTCCGCCTTCGACCCGAAGTCCCCCAACACCATGCACTCGGCCCAGGGCGCCGGCGGCCTCGGCTACGGCTTCCCGGCCGCCCTCGGCGCGGCCGCCGCGGACCCGACCCGCCCGGTCCTGGCCGTCTCCGGCGACGGCGGCGCCCTGTACTCCGTCGCCGAACTCGCCACGGCCCGCCAGTACGACCTCGACGTCACCTGGCTGATCGTCGACGACGGCGGCTACGGCATCCTGCGCGAGTACATGACGGACACCTTCGGGCAGCCGACGGCGACGGAACTGACCCGCCCGGACTACGTGGCCCTCGCCGAGTCGTTCGGGGTCCCGGGGGTGCGGACGACCCCCGGGACCCTGGAGAGCGACCTGGCGAAGGCACTCGCGTCGACGGGCCCGTCGGTCGTCGTACTCCCGGCCGTGCTGCGGATGTTCGCGCCGACGCACCTGGGCTGAGCGGCTCCTACCAGATCGCGTCCACCCACTCCGGGTGGTCGATGAACGGGTTGCGGTTGTGCTGGTAGGTGTCGTAGATGACGTCGTTGCGGTTCTCCTCGAAGGAGTCCGGCGGGTCCTCGTCGTTCCACTCCTTCAGGACCGAGAGCTTGCCGATGTAGGGGTTGGAGCCGTTGTTCACCTTGTCGTCGGGCTCCAGGTCGGGCCAGCCGTCGTCGCCCTCGTACCGGACGGCCATGTAGAGGATCATGCGGGCCACGTCGCCCTTGACGGCGTCGCGCGGCTCGAAGGAGTCGGAGTCGGTGCGGCTGCCGCCGCCGTTGCTGACGGTGCTGCCGCCGTTGTCGAAGTCCTTGTTGCCGCGGATGCCGTTGACCGTGACGTCCGCCGGGCGCAGGTGGTGGAGGTCCGTGCCGGGGCCGGTCGCGGTGCCGAAGTCGCCGTGGGACTTGGCCCACACGTGCTCGCGGTTCCAGTCGCCGGTGTCACCGCCGTTGAGGGACTTGGCGCGCGAGACACCGCTGTACAGCAGGATCACGTTGTTGCTGTTGTTCGGGTCCTGGTCGGTGACCTTCAGCGCGTTCCAGACCGCGGAGTAGGAGATCTTGGTCTGGCTGCTGATGATCGTGTGGAGGGACGACTTCAGGCTCGCGCCCGTCTTTCCGATCGCGTTCTTGTAGTACGTCGAGTCGTAGTCGGTCGTCGTGGCGGTGGCCGAAGTCGCCGTGAGGGCCGGGGTGGTGAGGCCGACCAGGACGGCTGCGGTGGCCAGGGCCACCGACCTGAAGCGGCCTATACGTGTCGCCGGCATGTGGGGGTCCCATCTACGCGGGTTGAATGAAGGCGGCAGAGGGGAGCGTGACATGGACATGAGGTCGTGTCGATTAACAGGATGTGAAGAAAGGCCCCCGACCGTGCGGTCGGGGGCCTTCGGGCCGCAGCGGTGCGTCAGCCGACGTCGGACGGGTCCAGCCGGTAGAGGGACGAGGAGGAGGCGGACGAGGAAGACGCCGACGACGAGGAAGACGCCGACGACGAGGAGCCCTTGCTGTAGGCGCTCTCCTTCACGGCCGTCCCGTGCTTCTTCACCCAGTTCGACACCGCGGTGCTGACGTCGTTGCCGCCGCCCGGACCGCCGCCCATGCCGCCGCCGGTCTGGACGTAGTGCAACTCGCCCTTCTTCACGAGCTCCTTGAGCTTGGCGACGGTCATCGCCTTGTCGCTGCCGGTGAAGCCGAACATGGAGATGACGGGAACCCTGGCGCTCAGCTCGATCTGCCCCGCGCTCTGGGAGTTGGACACCGCCAGCAGCCATGTGGCGCCGTCCCGGTGCTTCTTGAGGTAGGAGATGAGCTCGCTGTCGGCACCGCCCATGCCGCCGCCCATGCCGCCGCGGCCGCCCAGGCCGCCCGGAGCCGTGCCGTCGTCACCGCCGCCCGGCATCGCGCCGTCGCCGCTGGACGGGAACTCCCCGTTCGCAGCGCCCTGTTGGCCGCCCTGGCCGGTGGGCGCACCGCTGGGCGCGCCGCCGCCCTGCGGGAGTTCGCCGCCGCCCGGCATCCGGCCGTTGCCGCCGCCGGGGAACTCGCCGCCCTGCTGGGCGCCGCCCGGCAGCTCGCCGCCCTGCCGCGTACCGCCGCGCTGGGCGCCGCCCGGCGTCCCGCCGCCGAAACCGCCCCGGCCGCCGCCGGGACCGCCCATACCGCCCGTCGACGGCCCCGCCGTGGGATTCGTGCCGCCCATCATGCCGCCGCCGGAGGAGCCGAAGGCGGGCGAGGCGGCGTAGGCCGTCGGGCCGGCGAGGGACGCCACCACCGCCGCGGCGGCGGACGCGGCGAGCAGCCGTACGCGGTTGCCCGAGCGGAGGACGAACAGGCCCACGACCGCCAGGACCATGACGACGGCGACGGCCGGCCACAGCCAGGTGTGCCAGCCGGTGGCCCGGCGCAGCAGCACGACCGCCCAGACGCCGGTGACCGCGAGCGCGGCGGGCAGCACCCAGGACCAGCGGGCGTCGCCGCTGCGGAAGGCGCGCCACAGCAGGACGCCGCCGCCTCCGGTGAGCGCCGCGATGCCGGGGGCGAGCGCGGTCGTGTAGTACGGGTGCATGGTGCCTTCGGCCATCGCGAAGGTCAGGTAGTGCAGCACGAGCCAGCCGCCCCACAGGACCAGCGCGGCGCGGGTGCCGTCGGTGCGCGGGGCGCGGCCGCGCAGCACCAGGCCGGCGACGAGCGCGACGAACGCGAAGGGGATGAGCCAGGAGATCTGGCCGCCGAGGATGTCGTTGAACATCCGGCCCAGGCCCGCGGTCCCGGCGAACGTGCCGCCTCCGCCGCCTCCGCCACCGCCGTTGCCCTCGCCGCCGAACACCCGGCCCAGGCCGTTGTAGCCCATGATCAGGTTCCAGGCGGAGCCGTCGGTCGAACCGCCGATGTAGGGGCGGTCACCGGCGGGCACCAGGGACACCGCGGTCGCCCACCAGAAGCTGGAGACCGCCAGCGCCACCGTCGCCAGCGCCAGGTTGACGGCCTTCTTCCGCCAGCCCGGCCTCGACGCGTAGACGTACACCGCGAACACGGCCGGCAGGGCGATGTAGCCCTGGAGCATCTTGGTGTTGAAGGCGAGCCCGAAGCAGACCGCGGAGCCGAGGAGCGGCAGCAGCCGGTCGGTGCGTACCGAGCGCAGGGCGAGCGCGGCGCCGCCGACCATCAGCAGGACCAGGACCGTGTCGGGGTTGTTGTCCCGGTTGATGGCGACCGTGATGGGCGTCAGCGCGAGCACCAGCGCCGCGATCGCGGCCGCCGCGTGCCCGAAGTACCGCTTCACGGACGCGTGCAGGATCCAGATCGTGCCGAGCGCCGCCGCGATCTCGGGCGCCATCATCTGCCAGGTGCCGAAGCCGAACACGCGGCAGGACAGGCCCATGACCATGAGCGCGAACGGCGGCTTGTCGACGGTGATGAAGTTCCCGGCGTCGAGCGAGCCGAAGAACCACGCCTTCCAGCTCTGCGTGCCGCTGTAGACGGCGGCGCTGTAGAAGCTGTTGAGGCTGCTGCCGGACAGGTTCCAGGCGTACAGGACCGCCGCCAGCGCCAGGATCGCGAGCAGGGCGGGCAGCGACCAGCGCGGGGCCCGGTCCGGGGGTGCCGCGGGCGGCGCGGACGGCGGCCGGTCGGCGGGTGCGGTCGGGGCGTGGGGGAGTGGATCGGTGGCAGATGTCACCCGCGCATCGTGCAGAGGCGGAGTGGGTGCGCGCTGTGCTGAAGCTGGCCCTCGCCTGTGAATACGCAAAGGGAGCGGCACCGCCGTGTGCCGCCTCGGCCCGACGCGTCGGCAGAGGCGTACAACCTTTCCCGTGACGTCAGGCGTCAACACGCCATGACTCACAGCAGATTCACCGGACGCGCGAGAGCGCTCGCCGTCGGACTCGGTGTCCTCATACCCGGCGTGGCCGTCGCCGCGCCCGCCGCCGCGGCCACCGCCCCCACCGTCAGCTGCACCTCGGCGAAGGCGGGCCTGGCCGCCAAGCTCCGGAAGGACATCGACGCCGCCCTCAAGAACCGCAAGGGCACGGTCGCGGTCGGCCTCTACGACCGCTCCACCCGCACCACCTGCGCGCTCCGCCCGACCAGCTCCTTCGACTCCGCGAGCGTCGTCAAGGTCACCGTCCTCGCCACGCTGCTGTGGGACGCGAAGAAGCACCACCGGTACCTCACCGGCACCGAGGTCTCGCTCACCAAGGCCATGATCACCAAGTCGGACAACACCGCGACCACCAAGCTGTGGAAGCAGCTCGGCATGACGAGGATCAAGGGCTTCCTGGCCGCCGCCGGGATGACGAGGACCGTGCCGGGCGCGGGCGGTTACTGGGGTCTGACCCGGATCAACGTCACCGACGAGCAGAAGCTGCTCAAGCTGGTCACCGCGAAGAACTCCGTGCTGAGCGACAACTCCCGTGCCTACATACTGAAGTTGATGGGCCAGGTCGTCTCCTCGCAGCGCTGGGGCACCCCCTACGGCCGCCCGTCCGGCGTCACCTGGCACGTCAAGAACGGCTGGCTGCATCGCTCCACGCACGGCTGGCGGGTGCACAGCGTCGGCACCTTCACCGGCGGCGGCCACGACTACATGATGACCGTGCTCACCTGGGGCAACGGTGACATGACCTACGGCATCAACACGATCCAGGGCGTCGCGAAGGCCATCCACCGGGACCTGGCGGCGAGCTGACGCTTCATGAGCGGGTCTCCCGCCCGTCACCGAGCCGTCCTACGGTGGCGCCCATGCGCCTGAGAACCGTACTCGCGACCGTCACCGCGGCCCTGGCGGCGGCCACCACCCTGACCGCCGCCGGGCCCGCCACGGCCGATCCCGTGACGCGGCACGCCTGTTCACCTTCCGTCTCCATCGACCGCTTCTCCGACGCGCTCGACAAGACGACCTACGAGGGCACCTTCGTCGGCAACTTCTCCGCGCTCGCCGTGGACCGCGACGGCTCGCTCGCCGCCCTGGAGGACCGCTCCTCGCTCTTCCGCCTCGACGCGAGGACGCTGCGGCCGCGGGGCGTGGTCCGGCTCGCCGACGAGAAGGGCGCCGCGCTGGACAGCGAGGGCCTCGTCGTCGACCGGGACGGCACCCGCCTGATCACCTCGGAGACCGAGCCCTCCGTCCGCCGCTACTCCCGCGACGGGAAGATCCTGGACCGCCTCCCGGTCCCCTCCGCGCTCCTGGTCGCCCCGGCCGGGCGCGCCACGTCCAACCAGACCTTCGAGGGCCTGACCCTGCTGCCCGGCGGCCGCACCCTCCTCGCCTCCATGGAGAACGCGATCTCCGGCGACTCCGCCGACCTGGTCCGCTTCCAGACCTGGAACCGGACCCGGGGCGGCCGCTTCCGGCCCGGCGCGCAGTACGCGTACCGCATCGACGCCGGCCTCGGCGTCCCCGAGGTCCAGGCCACCCCCGACGGCCGGCTGCTCGTCCTGGAGCGCGGCTTCACCCCGGGCGTCGGCAACACCGTCCGCCTGTACCTGGCCGACCCGCGGCACGCGACGGACACCAGCGGCGTCGAGAACCTCACCGGCCAGGCGGGTGTCCGGCTGATCGGCAAGACCCTGCTGGCGGACATCGCCGACTGCCCCTCCCTCGGCGCCACCGCCAAGCAGCCCCAGCCCAACCCCCTCCTCGACAACATCGAGGGCATGGCGATCACGGGCCGTGACCGCGGCCGTCTGAAGGTCCTCCTGGTCAGCGACGACAACCAGGGCGCGACCCAGACGACGCGGTTCTACATGCTGCGGGTCCGTATCTGACCGCCGTCCCCTCCCCGAACCGCCGCGCAGGGATGAAATCCGGTTCTTCGCGTGTTGGTGCCTTGCGGTAGATCAGGACTGCTGACGGAGGGCACCCGCGTGGACACGCAACGGGGATGGGTACGGCGACTGGCGGGGTACGCGTGGCGTCACCCCAAGGACGTCGTGCTGGCCCTGGGCTCCTCCCTGGGGGGCATGGCCGTCATGGCGCTGGTCCCGCTGGTCACCAAGGTGATCATCGACGACGTGATCGGCGACCACAGCCGCGCCATGGCCCCCTGGGCCGGCACCCTCGTGGGCGCCGCGGTCGTCGTCTACGTCCTCACCTACGTACGCCGCTACTACGGCGGCCGCCTCGCCCTCGACGTCCAGCACGACCTGCGGACCGAGATGTTCGAGACGATCACCCGGCTCGACGGCCGCCGGCAGGACGAGCTCTCCACCGGCCAGGTCGTCGGCCGCGCCACCAGCGACCTCCAGCTGATCCAGGGCCTGCTCTTCATGCTCCCGATGACCATCGGGAACCTGCTGCTCTTCCTGGTCTCCCTCGTGATCATGGCGTGGCTGTCGCTGCCGCTCACCCTGGTCGCCCTCGCGGTGGCTCCCGCCCTGTGGTGGATCGCCCGGCGCAGCCGCACCAGGCTGCACCCCGCCACCTGGTACGCCCAGGCCCAGGCCGCCGCCGTCGCGGGCGTGGTCGACGGCGCCGTCAGCGGCGTACGCGTGGTGAAGGGCTTCGGGCAGGAGGACCAGGAGACCGGCAAGCTCCGCGAGGTCGGACGCCGGCTGTACGCCGGGCGGCTGCGCACCATCCGCCTGAACAGCAAGTACACCCCGGCCCTGCAGGCGGTCCCCGCGCTCGGCCAGGTGGCCATGCTCGCGGTCGGCGGCTGGCTCGCGGTGCGCGGCCACATCACCCTCGGCACCTTCGTGGCCTTCTCCTCCTACCTCGCCCAGCTGGTCGGCCCGGTCCGGATGCTCGCCGTCGTGCTCACGGTCGGGCAGCAGGCGCGGGCCGGCACCGAGCGCGTCCTGGAGCTGATCGACACCGAGCCGTCGATGACGGACGGCACCAAGACCCTCCCCGCCGACGCGCCGGCCACGGTCGAGTTCGACGACGTGTCCTTCGGCTACGACCAGGCCTCCGGCAGGACCAGCCCCGTGCTCGACGGGCTGAGCTTCGACATCCGCCCCGGCGAGACCCTCGCCGTCGTCGGCTCCTCCGGCTCCGGCAAGTCCACGGTCTCGCTCCTCCTGCCGCGCTTCTACGACGTCACCCGCGGCGCCGTCCTGATCGGCGGCCACGACGTCCGCGAGCTGACCCTCGACTCGCTGCGGGCCGCGATCGGCCTGGTGCCCGAGGACTCCTTCCTCTTCTCGGACACGGTCCGGTCCAACATCGCCTACGGCCGCCCCGACGCCACCGACGAGCAGATCGAGACCGCCGCCCGCGCCGCCCAGGCGGACCGTTTCATCCGGGAGCTCCCGGAGGGCTACGACACCAAGGTCGGCGAGCACGGCCTCACCCTCTCCGGCGGCCAGCGCCAGCGCGTCGCCCTCGCCCGCGCGATCCTCACCGACCCGCGGCTGCTCGTCCTCGACGACGCCACCTCCGCCGTGGACGCCCGCGTCGAGCACGAGATCCACGAGGCGCTCAAGGAGGTCATGCGGGGCCGCACCACCCTGCTCATCGCGCACCGCCGCTCCACGCTGGGCCTCGCCGACCGGATCGCCGTGCTCGACGCGGGCCGGCTCTCCGACGTCGGCACCCACGAGGAGCTCCAGGAGCGGTCCGCGCTCTACCGCCGGCTGCTCACCGACCCGGACGAGCTGGGCGGTGTCTCGCCCGGCCACGCCCGGCCCGCGTGCCCCGAGGAGGACACCTCCGTCCGCGCCGAGCTGGACGCCGAGTTCGACGCGGAGCGCGGGGTCACCCCGCGGCTGTGGACCGGCGACCGCGAACCCAAGGACACCGCGCTGCAGGGCATGCCGGCCACGCCCGGACTCCTCGCCCAGGTGGACGCGCTGCCGCCGGCGGACGACACCCCGGACATCGACGAGGCGCGGGCGGTGCGGCCGGAGGAGTCGTACGGACTCCGGCGGCTGCTGCGCGGCTTCGGGCTCCCCCTGCTCGTCAGCCTGGGGCTGGTCGCCCTGGACGCGGGCACGGGGCTCGCGCTGCCGGTGCTGATCCGGCACGGCATCGACCAGGGTGTCACCAGGATGGCCCTGGGCGCGGTCTGGTCGGCCTCGCTGCTGGGGCTGCTCGCGGTGCTGGTGCAGTGGGCGGCGCAGCGGGGCGAGACCCGGATGACCGGCCGCACCGGCGAGCGGGTCCTGTACTCCCTGCGCCTGAAGATCTTCGCCCAGCTCCAGCGGCTCGGACTCGACTACTACGAGCGCGAGCTGACCGGCCGGATCATGACGCGTATGACGACGGACGTGGACGCGCTGTCCACGTTCCTGCAGACGGGCCTCGTCACCGCCTTCGTCTCGGTCGTCACCTTCTTCGGCATCATGGTCGCGCTGCTGGTGATCGACGTGCAGCTCGCGCTCGTCGTCTTCGCCACGCTGCCGCCGCTGTTCGTGGCGACGTTCTTCTTCCGGCGGGCGAGCGTGAAGGCGTACGAACTCGCGCGTGAGCGGGTGTCGGTGGTCAACGCCGACCTCCAGGAGTCGGTGTCCGGGCTGCGGATCGTCCAGGCGTTCCGGCGCGAGCGCGACGGCGGGCGGCGGTTCGCGGAGCGCAGCGACAGCTACCGGCGGGCACGGATCCGGGGCCAGTTCCTGATCTCGGTCTACTTCCCCTTCGTGCAGCTGCTGTCGTCCGTGGCCGCGGCGGCCGTGCTCGTCTCGGGCGCGGGGCGGATCGACGACGCGACGCTGACGGCGGGTGCGCTGGTCGCGTACCTGCTCTACATCGACCTGTTCTTCGCGCCGGTCCAGCAGCTGTCCCAGGTCTTCGACGGCTACCAGCAGGCCACGGTCTCCCTGGGCCGCATCCAGGAACTGCTGCGGGAGAAGACCTCCACGCAGGCCGCCGGCGACCCGCGCGAGGTGCCCGCCCTGCGCGGCGAAGTCGCCTTCGAGGACGTGCACTTCGCCTACGGCTCCGCCGAGGGGGCGGCGGGGGAAGAGGCCCTCGGCGGCATCGACCTGCGGATCCCGGCGGGGCAGACGGTCGCGTTCGTCGGCGAGACCGGCGCGGGCAAGTCGACCCTCGTCAAGCTCGTGGCGCGGTTCTACGACCCCACGGGCGGCCGCGTGACGGTCGACGGGCAGGACCTGCGGGCGCTGGACATCACCGCCTACCGCCACCGGCTGGGCGTGGTCCCGCAGGAGGCGTACCTCTTCCAGGGCACCGTCCGCGACGCCATCGCCTACGGGCGTCCTGACGCCACCGACGCGGAGGTCGAGGCGGCGGCCCGCGCGGTCGGTGCGCACGAGATGATCGCCACGCTCGACGGCGGCTACCTGCACGAGGTCGCCGAGCGCGGCCGCAACCTCTCCGCCGGGCAGCGCCAGCTGATCGCCCTGGCCCGCGCCGAACTGGTCGACCCCGACGTCCTCCTCCTCGACGAGGCGACGGCCGCCCTCGACCTGGCCACGGAGGCCCAGGTCAACCAGGCCACGGACCGCCTGGCAGGCCGCCGCACCACCCTCGTGGTGGCCCACCGCCTCACCACCGCGGCCCGCGCGGACCGCGTGGTCGTCATGGACCACGGCCGCGTCGTCGAGGACGGCACCCACGAGGAACTGCTGCGACTGGGCGGCGTCTACGCGGAGTTGTGGCGGACGTTCGCCGGCGAGGGCGAGCCGGAGGAGCCGGTGGGAGCGGCTCGCTGACGCTCGTGCAACCATCCGACATACGTCGTGCGTCCGTACACCAGTACGCTCAATGCCGGGTGCGGGAGGGACGACAGTGGACCGTGGTGCGATACGGCGCCGGGGTGTGACGCTTCTTTCCGTGCTGGCCGCCTCCGTGCTGCTCGCCGTCCTGGGGCCGGCGGCCGAGGCGCAGGCGGCGTCGTCCTGCGCGGGCCGCAACGTCAGGACGTTCACCTTCTCCACCGGCTCCGTGAAGGTCTACAAGGCCGGCAACTACCTCTGTGCCCTCACCGTCCCCCGGAAACGCGGCGGCCGGCGCCCGATGATGATCAGCCTCCAGGTGCGCGGCTTCGAACCCGTCGTGGACAAGGGCCGGTTCGCCCGGCACGCCGGACCGGTGCGGGCCTACGTCGGCCACCGCACCGTACGGATCAAGGGCTCGGTCGGCCGCGGCTCGTACGACTCCCACGGCTGGCGGCGCTTCTGACCCTCACGGCCCCTGGTGCGCAAGGGAGTTGCTCCGTAGGCTCCGCACGCACATCTGTCTCGCAGGGGAGGGTGCATGCGCAAGGCGCTCAGATGGCTGATGGCGCTCACGGTGTGCATAGGCACGGTGAGCACGGCAGGCGCGGCCACCGCCGCGGAGCCGGCGGCCACCACCAAGGCGACCACCGACGCGACCACCGACATCAAGGACCAGCTGCTCGCGATACCGGGCATGAGCCTGATCGAGGAGAAGCCGTATCCTGGCTATCGCTTCTTCGTCCTCAGCTACACCCAGCCGGTCGACCACCGCCACCCGTCCAAGGGCACCTTCCAGCAGCGGATCACCGTGCTGCACAAGGACGTCAGCCGCCCGACGGTCTTCTACACCGGCGGCTACAACGTCTCCACCACGCCCGGCCGCCGCGAGCCGACCCAGATCGTGGACGGCAACCAGGTCTCCATGGAGTACCGCTTCTTCACCCCGTCCCGGCCCGACCCGGCCGACTGGTCCAAGCTGGACATCTGGCAGGCGGCCAGTGACCAGCACCGCATCTTCAGGGCGCTGCGGAAGATATACTCCAGGAACTGGATCTCCACCGGCGGCTCCAAGGGCGGCATGACCGCCACGTACTACGAGCGCTTCTACCCGCGCGACATGGACGGCGTCGTGGCGTACGTCGCCCCCGACGACGTGGTGAACGACGAGGACTCGGCCTACGACCGCTTCTTCGCCCAGGTCGGCACCAAGGAGTGCCGCGACCGCCTGAACGCGGTGCAGCGCGAGGCCCTGGTGCGCCGCGAGCCGCTGGAGAAGAAGTACGCCGCCTACGCCGCCGACAACGGCTACACCTTCACCACCGTCGGCAGCCTCGACCGCGCCTACGAGGCCGTCGTCCTCGACTACGTCTGGGGCTTCTGGCAGTACAACCTGCTCGCCAACTGCGGTGACGACACCCTGGTCCCGCCGGACGCGAGGACCGCGACCGACGACCAGATCTGGAACTCGGTCGACACGATCTCCGGGTTCTCCTTCTACACCGACCAGGGCCTGGAGCCGTACACGCCGTACTACTACCAGGCGGGCACCCAGCTGGGCGCGCCGACGATCCACTTCCCGTACATCGAGAAGAAGTACGTCCGCTACGGCTACCAGCCGCCGCGCAACTTCGTGCCGCGCGACATCCCGATGAGGTTCCAGCCGTACGCGATGCGCGACGTCGACTCCTGGGTCCGCCACCACGCCCACCACATGCTCTTCGTCTACGGCCGGAACGACCCGTGGGGCGCCGAGCGGTTCGGCGTCGGCAAGGGGGCGAAGGACGCCTACGTCTTCACCGCCCCGGGGATGAACCACGGCGCCAACGTCGCCGGCCTGGCCGCCGGCCAGAAGGAGCTGGCCACCGCCCGCATCCTGGACTGGGCCGGTGTCCCGGCCGCCACCGCGGCGCAGGCGAAGCCGCTGGCGAGGTTCGACAGCCGCCTGGACGTGCGCGATCCGCAGCGTGATCCCGCACTGCGTCCCTGAGGCAACTCCCCTGCTGTGCCCGGCCGTTGATCACACCGGCCGGGCGCAGCCCACCGGCTCCGGGCCGTTCAGCCGTACGTACAGCGCCGTCGCCGCCGGGCACCGGGCGCGCCGGCCGACCGCCTCGACCACCTTGAACTGCGGCTTGTGCCGCCCGCTGCCGTCGCAGGCGGTCTCGCGGACCTGCCCGCTGCCGGAGCCGTAGACGCAGTCCCCGACGATGGTGCGCGGACCGCCCCCGCCGCCCGGGTCACCGGGATGCGGCGGCTCCAGATTGCGCATGCAGGCGTACCCCTGGGGCACCGAACCGTCCCCGCCCGACGCGGACTTCTGCGCGCTGATGTGCAGGACGAAGTCCGTGGTGGCCGGACACAGCGGACCCCGGTCCACCGGGCCGTCGAAGCGTGCCACGACCCGCGCCGCCGCCCGCTCGCTGGTGCACGGCACCTCGGTGAAGCTCGTCGTGCCGAACGAACTGCACTCGTCGACGCCGAGGAACACCGCCCCGTACCCCGGCGGCTGCGACGGGCCCGTCCCGCCGGCGGCCGTGGTCCGGCTGCCGGCCGCGTCCCCGCCCGTACCGGACGAGGACGGCATCTGGCAACCGGTCAGCAGCGCCATGGCCAGAACCAGCAGTGCGCAGAGCACCCCCACGGAACTTCTCTCACGCATCGCCAACCCCCCGGATACCCCTCATCCAGCGTGACCCGCCGCAGCGGGCGCACGCCAGACGCGCGGGAGGCTTTGGGCCGGTTGACGGTTGCACGCCGGGTGTGCGGCGTATGCGCCCTACGTCCCCTCTAGTACGACAGCCCGTACCCGATGGGGTACAGCACCTGCGCCGGGTCGTCGGCCCGCTGCACCGGCACCGGCAGCCGCCCGCGCGGCCCCACCCGCCCGGCGATCACCCGCGCGGCGGCCCGCAGCTCCACGTCCGTCCACGAGTAACTGGCCAGGTAGGCGCGGACCGAGGGCAGCTGGGCCACGTCGTAGGGGTTGCGGACGGCGATCGCCACCACCGGTCTCCCGGTCGCCACCAGCTGCTCGACCAGGGCCTTCTGCGCGCTGCCCGCGGTGACGTTGTAGGTGCCGACGACCACGGCGTCCGCGTCCCGCGCCGCCGCGACCGCCTGCGCGATCGTCGCGGCGGAGGGGGCGGTGCCCGTGGACAGCGCCGTGGCGGTGAAGCCCAGCTCGGTGAGGGCGGCCGCGAGGACACCGGTGGGCGGGCCCGTGGTGCCGGACGGGGAGGCCGGGTCGGCGCCCACCACGAGGAGCTTGTGGTGCGCGGCCCGCGACAGCGGCAGCAGCTGCCCGTCGTTGACGAGCAGCGTCGTCGTGCGCTCGGCGATGCGGTCGGCCGCCGCGAGGTGGGCGCGGGTGCCGACCGTGCGGTCCACGCCGTGACCGCTGACATAGGGCCGGCGGAACAGCTTCAGGCGTGACTTCAGGCGCAGGATGCGCAGGATCGACTCGTCGAGGCGTGCCTCGGTCAACTCGCCGTCCTGCACGGCCTTCAGGACGGCGTTCCAGGCGACGGGGAGGTCGGGCGGGTTGAGCAGCTGGTCGACGCCGGCCCTGAGCGCGAGCACGGGGACGCGGTCGTCGCCGTACTTCGTCCGTACGCCCTCCATGCCGAGCGAGTCCGTCACCACCACGCCGTCGTAGCCGAGTTCCCCGCGCAGGATGCCGGTGAGGATCGGGTGGGAGAGGGTGGCCGGGTCGCCGGAGTCGTCCAGCGCCGGGAACTGGATGTGCGCGGTCATGATCGCGTCGATGCCCGCCTCGACGGCCGCCCGGAACGGGACGGCGTCCAGCTTCTCCCACAGCTCCCGGCTGTGGGTGATGACCGGGAAGCCGTAGTGGCTGTCGACGGCCGTGTCGCCGTGGCCCGGGAAGTGCTTGGCGGTCGCGGCCACCGAGGACCGCTGGTACCCGCCGACCTCGGCGGCCACCATCGCGGCCACCGCGTCCGGGTCGGCGCCGAAGGAGCGCACGCCGATGACCGGGTTGGCCGGGTTGATGTTGACGTCGGCGTCCGGGGAGTAGTCCTGGTTGATGCCGATCGCGCGCAGCTCGGCGCCGGAGATGCGGCCGAGGGTGCGGGCGTCCTCGCGGGAACCTCCGGCGCCCATGGCCATCGCGCCCGGGAAGAGCGTCGCGGGTGCGCCCACGCGGCAGACGATGCCGTGCTCCTGGTCGGTGGTGACGAGTACGGGCAGGCCGCGGGGCAGGCCGAGCGAGGCGCGCTGGATCCCGTTGGACAGGTTCGCGATCTGGTGCGGGTCGCGGGTGTTGTGCGCCCAGGTGAAGTAGATGATCCCGCCGACGCGGTACCTGGCGATCAGCTCGGCGGCCGTGCGCACGCCGATCTCGCTGAGGTTGGCGTCGATGTCGGCCTGGTCGGGGTCGGTGGCGGAGTGGCCGTAGACCCGCATGACGAAGAGCTGGCCGACCTTCTCCTCCAGCGTCATACGGGAGATGAGGGAGCGGAGCTTCTTGTCGTCCAACGCGGCGGCGTGCGCGGGGGAGCCGACGGCCAGGGCGGCGGTGACGCCCGCGGTGGCGGCGAGAACGGTACGTCTGGAGGGCACGTGCGCTCCTTCCGGAGGATCCACTGAAGGAAACTTCCAAGGAGTCACCAATATCCGGGAAGTTTCTGCCAGTCAAGGGAACGCACAGGACACGGAAAGGGGCCGCCATCGGCGCTGTTGGAGGGGGGCGCGCCGATGGCGGCGTGCTGCCGGCCGCAGTACGGCGGAGAGGGTAGGTCAGCGATCGCAGCCAGCAGCGAGGGCCGACACCGCACGGCGGAGACTCATCCGGCAGCTTGCGGGTTGGACGAACCGTAAAGGGGCCGGGTTCCCGCGTTCCGGGCGATTGCGGGAAGTCGGGGGCCGAGGGGCCGGCGGGACGGGTGTGGCGCGAGACGTGCGGCCACGGCTCCTGCAGCGTGCGTACGGGCCCTGCGATCGCCGGACGACGGGCGCTCGTTCGCACCCCCCCCGGCTCACGGGTGCCGGCGGACCCGGACGGCACGACGGTCCGCGGCAGCGGCCCGGTGAAATCCGTTCGACGCGGCGGGGCGGGCCCGGCAGACTCGCCGGGGTGACGTTCACATGCGAAGCGCCCTTGCTGCAGGGCTGGCTGGTGAGGCTGGAGCCACTGGGCCGACGGCACGTGGCCGACCTCGCGGCCGCGGCGGAGGAGAACCGCGGCACCTACGACTTCACCTGGGTGCCCAGGGCGGACGAGGCCGGGCGGTACGTCGACGAGCAGCTCGCCAGGGCGGCCACGGGGCGGCTGCTGCCCTACGCCCAGGTGTCCCTCGCGACCGGACGCGCGGTCGGCGCCACGTCGTACTGGGAGCCCCGGTGCTGGCGGGCCGACGGCCGGCTCGACGCCGTGGAGGTCGGGTTCACCTGGCTCGGTGCCTCCGCACAGGGCACCGGCATCAACGCCGAGGCCAAGCTGCTGCTGTTCCGGCACGCCTTCGAGGAGTGGGTCGTGTCGAGGGTCGACCTCAAGACCGACGCCCGCAACGCCCGCTCCCGCGCGGCGATCGAGAGCGTGGGCGCCCGCTTCGAGGGCGTCCTGCGCAACTGGTCGCGCTCCTGGGCACCGGGGGAGGACGGACGCCTGCGCGACTCGGCGATCTACTCGATCACGGCCGAGGAATGGCCCGACCGCCGGGACCGGTTGGAGGAGCGGGTGGCCCGCGCCGCCGGCCGGGCACAGGCGGCCGGCACCGCACCCGGGTCCGGCCACGGGAAACGAGCGGGCGCATGACCACCCCGGCCTTCCTCGTCCTGCACGGCTGGCAGAACCGCCGCCCCGAGGGCCACTGGCAGCACTGGCTGACCGGCCGGCTCCGCGCCCTCGGCCACCACGTCACCTACCCCCAGCTCCCGGATCCGGACGACCCGAGCCTGGAGGTCTGGCTCGCCGAGCTCACCCGGCACCTGGACGAACTCCCCGGCCCCGAGCGGGTCGTCGTCGCGCACAGCGCCTCCGCCGTGCTCTGGCTGCACGCCGTCGCGCGCGGGCTGGTGCGGGACGGCGCCGCCGACCGGGTGCTGCTCGTCGCCCCGCCGTCCGGCTCCGTGCTCCTGCGCCATCCGGAAGTGGCCGCATTCGCCCCGCCCGCGCTGGACTTCACCCTCGCCGCGCCCACCCGCCTGGTCGCCGGCGACAACGATCCGTACTGCCCGGAAGGGGCCCGCGAGACCTTCGGCGACCCCCTCGGCATCCCCACCGACATCCTCCCCGGGGCCGCCCACCTCGACCTGGACGCCGGTTACGGCTCCTGGCCCTCCGTGCTGGCGTGGTGCCTGGACGCGGCGGCGGAGATCGCCGTCCGTCCGGCCCGGCCGGACAGCCCCTCACCAAGATCTTCATCGGCCTTCTAGGCGCACTCGTTCAGCAACCGCCCCAGATGCTCCCGCCCCGCCGTCAGCAGGTCCTGCAGCGGCGCGGCGTCCTCGTGCCACCGCTTCTCGTACTCCCAGCACAGCCAGCCGTCCCAGCCGTGGCGCGAGAGGACCTCCACGCACTCGGTGAGGGGGAGCACCCCCGCACCGAGCGCGAGCGGCGTCGTGTCCTCGGCGGAGGCGATGTCCTTCACCTGGACGTAGCCGAGGTAGGGCGACAGGGCCGCGTAGGACTCCGAGGGCTGCTCGCCGCCCAGCCAGGTGTGCATGACGTCCCACAGGGCGCCGACATGCCGGTGGCCGACCAGCCCGAGCACCCGGATCGCGTCGGCGCCGGTGCGGTGCGAGTCGTGGGTCTCCAGCAGGATGCGTACGCCCAGGTCGGCGGCGTACTCCGCGGCCGTGCCGAGCCGCCGGGCGGCCGCCGCGTCGGCGCGCTCGCGGGTCTGCTCGGAGCCGGCGCCGGGAAAGACCCGGACGTAGGGGGCGCCGAGGTCGCGGGCCAGGTCCAGCAGGTCGCGGATCTCGTCGATCACCGGCCCGTCGTCCCCGGGCGCGGCCACGCGCGCGTACCCCGCGAGGCCCAGGAGCTCGATGCCGCCGGCCTTGAACTCGGAGGCCACATCCGCCCGCCGGCCGAGATCGAGGCCGGGATGGACCGGCTCCTCCGGGTGCGCGCGCAGCTCGACGCCGTGGTAGCCGTGGGCGGCCGCGAGGTTGATCACGTCCGTCACGGGCAGGCCGGGGACACCGAGGGTGGAGAACGCCAGTCTCATGGTCCCTACTGTCACCCCGGGGTGCCGTGCAGGTCCAGCCGCCAGTCCTGGCCGTTCAGGTCCTTCCCGAAGGATCGGTGCGCTCTCTCGCCGACGAGCACGAAGCCGTGCCGCTGGTAGATACGCCGGGCGGAGGCGAGCACGTCGTTGGTCCACAGGACGAGCTCGCGGTAGCCGACACCGCGCGCGAAGTCGATCACCGCGCGCACCAGCCGGTCCCCGATGCCCAGACCGCGCGTGTCGGGCTCGACCAGCAGCAGCCGCAGCCGGGCGGTGGCCGGGGCGTCGTCCCGTACGCACATCACGCAGCCCACCGGCCGGCCGTCGTGCTCGGCGATCCACACCCGCTCCAGATGCGGGTCGTGGTCCTCGGCGAAGTCGGCGACGATCCGGGCGACCAGGCCCTCGTAGTCGGCGTTCCAGCCGAACTCGGAGGCGTACAGGGCCGCGTTGCGCTGGACGATCCAGCCGAGGTCGCCGGGGGAGGGAGTGCGCAGCACGACGTCCTCACGGCGCGGCGCCCGGCCGTCGGAGAGGATCTCGCGGACCGTGCGCAGCGCCTCGGACAGCCGCGGGCGGTCGGCGGACGGCACGGTGGCGAGCAGCGCGCCGACCGACTCGTCGGCCCGCTCGGCGAGCAGCGCGGCGGTCTCGCGGCCGCGGGCGGTGAGCGTGACACGGCGGCGCCGGGGATCGCGTTTCGACGGTGTCCGCTCGACCAGCCCGTCCTCCTCGAACTTGTTCAGGATCCGGCTCAGGTACCCGGCGTCGAGGGAGAGTTCGGTCCGCAGGTCGGCGGCGTCCGTCCGCGGCGCGTGCGCGAGTTCGTAGAGCACCCGGGACTCGGTCAGGGTGTACGGGGCGTACAGCCGGCGGCTGTAGTCGAGGGCGCCGATGACGTTCGTGTAGAAGCGGTTGAAGGCGCGGATGTCCTGGACGGTCATGGAGATCGTCACCCCCGGATTCCGGATACTTGACTCAGTCAGAGATACCGTCGCTCCGAGACTAGGACACCCGCACCGCGCGGGCTACCCCTCGTCGGCCACCGGCCGGTAGACGCTCACCTGCACACCGGTCTTGCCCTGGGCCGTGGAGACCAGTTCGAAGCCCCGCCTCGCGCCGTCCTCGGGGAAGATGGACTTTCCGCCGCCGAGGATCACCGGCATCTGGACGAGCTGCAGTTCGTCGACCAGCCCCTCGGCGATCAGCGTCCGCACGAGGGTGGGGCTGCCCATCATCGCCAGGTCGCCGCCGGGGGCCGCGCGCAGCTCCCGGATCCGCGCGACGGCCTCGCCGCCGGCGATCCGCTCGGTGTTGTTCCAGGTCAGCTCGGCGTCGGAGAGGGTGTCGGTCACGACGTACTTCTTCATCGCGTTGAGCCGGTCCGCGAAGGGGTCCCCGGCCCGCTCGGGCCAGGCCCCCGCCATCGTCAGATAGGTGCGCCGCCCGTACAGCAGCGCCTCGGCGTTCTCCAGCCCCGCGGCGAAGGCCCCGCCCACCACCTCGGGATCGAAGTACGGGTGCGACCAGCCGCCGTGCGCGAACCCGCCGTCCGTGTCCTCCTGGGGCCCGCCGGGCGCCTGCACGACCCCGTCGAGACTGATGAACTCGCTCACCACGATGCGCATGGGACCATCTCCTGTCGCTCTTGCCGCTCTGGTCGTCCACCGGGCCGGTGACGACGTGTTCAGCGATTACGGCAAGGAAGACCGAGCCGCAACAGAAAAATCATCGGCCTCCGGGGCGCGGACTTCGCGACTCCCGCCGTCTTCAGCGCAGTTGCGGTCCTCGCGACCCCGGCGCCCTCGCGCCTTCGCGGCTTCCGGGGCGCGACCTCCGTGGCTCCCGGGCCCTGGCGACGCTTGACCTTCACGACTCCCGCGGCCCGCGCGATCCCGTCTGTTCCCGC
The DNA here is from genome assembly GCF_044767585.1 of Streptomyces sp. NPDC101225. Classification (NCBI taxonomy): domain Bacteria; kingdom Bacillati; phylum Actinomycetota; class Actinomycetes; order Kitasatosporales; family Streptomycetaceae; genus Streptomyces; species Streptomyces sp. NPDC101225. The sequence continues at coordinate 181,698 of NZ_JBIWOE010000002.1, read as the reverse complement.
GACTCCGGTTGCCCGCGCGATCCCGTTTGTTCCCGCGACTCCGGCTGCCCGTGCGATCCCGTCTGTTCCCGCGACCCCGGCTGCCCGCGCGCCCCCGCCGTCCACGCGCCCGCGGCTGTTCGCGCGCCCCCGCCGTCCATGCGCCCCCCGGCGGCCCCCGCCCCGCCCGGCCCCCCCGGCTCCCCGGGGTGTCACCTCACGCCGTTGCGGGCGCGGTCCGCCTCGGTGCTGCCGACGAGCCGCGCACCATCAGCTCCCCGCGCACCGTCGCGATGCCGCCCGGCGGCGCGTCCTCCCGGCCCATGGCGATCCGACCGGCCCGGGCCCCCGCCTCGGCCAGCGGCAGCCGCACCGTCGTCAGCGCGGGCACCGCGTCGAGGCTGAACGGCAGGTCGTCGAACCCGGCGACGGACACGTCCTGCGGAATCCGCAGCCCCGACTCGCGCAGCGCCGCGCAGGCCCCCATCGCCACCGAGTCGTTGGCCGCGACCACCGCGGTCAGTGACGGGTCCCGCCGCAGCAGCTCCAGCGTCGCCTCGTACCCGGAGGTGCGGTCGTAGCGCCCGTGCACCGTCCACGCCTGATCCTCGGGGATCCCCGCCGCGGCCAGCGCGGCGCGATGCCCCTCCAGCCGGTGCCGCGTCGTGGTCCGCTCCTCCGGGCCGGCGATGTACCCGAGCCGCCGGTGCCCCAGCCCGATCAGGTGCTCGGTCAGGCGCTGCGCGCCGCCGCGGTTGTCGAAGGCCAGCGCGATCGCCCCGGTCTCCGGCGCCGGCGGCCGCCCGCACAGCACCACGCGCGTTCCGGCCTCCGCCAGCTTGCGCAGTTTGGCGGCGACCGCCGCCGCGTGCGGCGCGTCCTCCATGGCGCCGCCGGTCAGCACGACCGCCGCCGCCCGCTGCCGCTGGAGCAGGGTCAGATACGTCAGTTCGCGCTCCGGCGAACCACCGGTGTTGCACACGACCGCCAGCCGTTCGCCGCCGGCCCGCCCGCCCGGCCCGCCGATCTCCGCCTGAATCGCGCTCGCCATGATCCCGAAGAAGGGGTCGGCGATGTCGTTGACCAGAATGCCGACCAGGTCGGAGGTGGCGGCGGCGAGCGAGCTCGCGGGACCGTTCAGCACGTAGTCCAGCTCGTCGACCGCCTTCAGCACCCGCTCCCGGGTGGAGGCGGCCACGGGGTAGTTCCCGTTCAGCACGCGCGACACCGTCGCGGGGGAGACCTGCGCGCGGGCCGCCACGTCCGCCAGGGTCACCGTCATCTCGTCGTCCTCCGGTCACGCATCTCGTCGCACCTTGCCGTACGCCCTCGTAGACAGGCCGCCGAAGGCCCACGGTTCCGAGTACGTCGAGCAGACCTTACGGCCAGATACCCCCATTGTTCGTCCCCTCGAACAACTCGAAGCGGTCACGGTCTTGTCCGGACCGGTGGTCAGAGGCTAGCTTCTCATGAGAGATAGAAAGCGCTTGCTGCGACGCTCAACAGGAGGGCCATCGCGGCGCGCACACCCGCGTACGACGCTGAGTACGACGCCGGCGAAGGGAATGACGTGACACGCAAGACGGTGCGTATCGCCATGAACGGCGTGACCGGACGCATGGGCTACCGCCAGCACCTGGTCCGCTCCATCCTGGCCATCCGCGAACAGGGCGGCCTGGAGCTGGCGGACGGCGAGGTGCTGTGGCCGGAACCGGTCCTCCTCGGCCGCCGCGAGCACGCGCTGCGCGCGCTCGCCGAGCAGCACGGCCTGGAGCACTTCTCGACGGACGTGGACGCCGTCCTGGCCGACCCGTCCGTGGACATCTACTTCGACGCCCAGGTCACCTCGGCCCGCGAGGCGGCGCTCACGAAGGCGATCGCCGCCGGGAAGCACGTCTACACCGAGAAGCCCACCGCCGGCACGCTCGAGGGCGCCCTCGACCTCGCCCGGCTCGCGCACCGGAAAGGCGTCAAGCACGGCGTCGTCCAGGACAAGCTCTTCCTGCCCGGCCTGCTCAAGCTCAAGCGCCTCGTCGACGGCGGCTTCTTCGGCCGGATCCTGTCGGTCCGCGGCGAGTTCGGCTACTGGGTCTTCGAGGGCGACTGGCAGTCCTCCCAGCGCCCCTCCTGGAACTACCGCGCGGAGGACGGCGGCGGGATCGTCGTCGACATGTTCCCGCACTGGGAGTACGTCCTGCACGAGCTGTTCGGCCGGGTGAGGTCCGTCCAGGCGATCACCGCCACCCACGTTCCGCAGCGCTGGGACGAGGACGGCAAGCCCTACGACGCCACGGCCGACGACGCCGCGTACGGCATCTTCGAACTCGACGGCGGGGCCATCGCCCAGATCAACTCCTCCTGGGCCGTGCGCGTCAACCGCGACGAACTGGTCGAGTTCCAGGTCGACGGCACGGAGGGCTCGGCGGTCGCGGGCCTGCGCAACTGCCGTGTCCAGCACCGCAGCATGACCCCGAAGCCGGTGTGGAACCCGGACATCCCGGCCACCTACTCCTTCCGCGACCAGTGGCAGGAGATCCCGGACAACGAGGAGTTCGACAACGGCTTCAAGGCCCAGTGGGAGCTGTTCCTGCGGCACGTCTACGCCGACGCCCCCTACCGCTGGGACCTGCTCGCCGGCGCCCGCGGCGTCCAGCTCGCCGAACTCGGCCTGAGGTCCTCGGCCGAGGGCACCCGCCTCGACGTCCCGGAGATCCAGCTGTGACCGTCCGACTCCCCGACTTCCAGGGCGGGTTCAGGGCCTACGAGCCCCGCGCCGAGCCCCTGGCCGTGACCCCCGGGACCCCCTTCACCTCCCGTACGGTCTTCTCGGCGGCGCACGTCGTCGCCGATCCGTTCGCGGACGTGTCGCCCGGCGCGCCCGCCGCCGTCGACTGGGACGCCACCCTCGCCTTCCGCCGCCATCTGTGGTCCCACGGGCTCGGCGTCGCCGAGGCCATGGACACCGCCCAGCGCGGGATGGGCCTGGACTGGGCGGGCGCGGCCGAGCTGATCCGGCGCAGCGCCGCCGAGGCCAGGGCGGTCGGCGGCCGTATCGCCTGCGGCGTCGGCACCGACCAGATCACCGCCGGGTCGCTCGCCGAGGTCCGCGCGGCCTACGAGGAACAGCTCGCCGTGGTGGAGGAGTCCGGCGCGCAGGCCGTCCTGATGGCCTCCCGCGCCCTGGCCGCCGCCGCGTCGGGCCCTGAGGACTACCTGGAGGTCTACGGCCATCTCCTCCGCCAGGCGTCCGGACCGGTCATCCTGCACTGGCTCGGCCCGATGTTCGACCCGGCACTGGAGGGCTACTGGGGCGCGGGCGACCTGGACGCGGCGACCGACGTCTTCCTGGACGTGATCGACGCACACCCGGACAAGGTGGAGGGCGTCAAGGTCTCCCTGCTGGACGCCGGGCGCGAGGTCGGCATCCGCCGCCGGCTCCCGCGGGGCGTGCGCTGCTACACGGGGGACGACTTCCACTACCCGGAGCTGATCGCCGGTGACGAGCGGGGCTTCAGCCACGCCCTGCTCGGAGTCTTCGACCCGCTGGGCCCGCTGGCGGCCGAGGCGGTACGCGTCCTCGACACGGGGAACGTGGCCGGCTTCCGCGAGCTGCTCGACCCGACGGTCGACCTCTCCCGGCACCTGTTCCGGGCCCCGACCCGCTACTACAAGACGGGCGTCGTCCTCCTCGCCTGGCTGGCCGGACACCAGTCGCACTTCACCATGGTCGGCGGCCTCCAGTCGGCCCGCTCGCTGCCGCACTTCGTCCGCGCCTACGAACTCGCCGACGGGCTGGGCCTGTTCCCGGACCCGAAGCTGGCCGAGGAACGGATGAAGAACCTGCTGAGCCTGTACGGAGTGAACCAGTGAGCGCCGCCGGTGACCTGTCCCGCTTCTCCGTCAACCAGATGACCGTGAAGCAGCTTTCGATGCCCGAACTCGTCGCGGCCTGCGTCGAGCTGGGCGTCCCGGGCGTGGGCCTGTGGCGCGAGCCGGTCCGGTCGTACGGCGTCGAGGCGACGGCGAAGCTGGTCCGCGACGCGGGCCTGGCCGTCACGACCCTGTGCCGCGGAGGCTTCTTCACGGCGATCGACCCGCGGGAGCGGTCGCGGGCGCTGGACGACAACCGGCGCGCTGTCGACGAGGCCGCGGCGCTCGGCACGGACACCCTCGTCCTGGTCTCGGGCGGCCTCCCGGCAGGCTCCAAGGACCTGCACGGTGCGCGGGAGCGCGTCGCCGACGCACTGGCGGTGCTGGGCCCGTACGCCGAGGAGCACGGGGTGAGGCTGGCCATCGAGCCGCTCCACCCCATGTACGCCGCCGACCGCTGCGTGGTCTCGACCCTCGCCCAGGCCCTCGACCTGGCCGAACGCTTCCCCGCCCAGCAGGTCGGCGTCACCGTCGACACGTACCACGTCTGGTGGGACGACAACGCCCCCGCCCAGATCGCCCGCGCGGGCGCCGGCGGCCGCATCCACACCTTCCAGCTCGCCGACTGGACCACCCCGCTGCCCGAGGGCGTCCTCAACGGCCGCGGCCAGCTCGGCGACGGCTCGATCGACATGCGCGAGTGGAAGGGCTACGTGGAGGCCGCCGGCTACACCGGCCCCGTCGAGGTCGAACTGTTCAACGAGGTCCTGTGGGCACGGGACGGCCGGGAGGTGCTGGCGGAGACGGCGCGGCGGTTCGTGGCGCACACATGAGCGGACGGGGGGCCGCGAAAGAAATCTGAGAAAGCCGTGCAACCCTTCCCTCACCTTGCGGGTCGTACTTGGCATCAGGACTTCTCGGAGGGGGATCTGGGGGGATCGCGGGGGGTTCTGATGGTGGAGGGGAAAAGCCGAGGGGGCCCGGTCGACGGACCGGGCCCCCTCGAATGTGCCCGCGCCTCCGTCCACGCCGTGGGCGGGGCCGCTGTCGGTCGTCAGAAGAAGACGCCGCAGCGCAGCAGCACGTTGGCGTACGGCCGGGCCTCTCCCGTGCGGACGATCAGGTGGGCGTCGGCCGACAGCTCCTTGAGCCGCTCGTGCGGCACCAGGCCGAGCTCGGGGAAGTGCTCGTCGAGCAGGTCCGCGGCCGGCGGGTTGGCGTCGTGCAGCTCCGTCGCAGCCGTGGCGCTCTCCACCACCAGCTCGGCCAGCAGGCCGTCGAGGACCTCCGCGAAGGACGGCACCCCGGCGCGGAAGGCGAGGTCGACCACGCGCGGCCCCTTGGGGATCGGCATGCCCGCGTCGCACACCAGGACGGCGTCGCCGTGACCCAGCTCGGCCAGGGCGCCCGCGAGATGACGGTTCAGGATTCCCGCCTTCTTCACAGCGCGTCGACCTCCTCGGCCGTCGGGAACGACACCTGCGCGCCCTCCCTGGTGACGGCGGCCGCGCCCACCCGGGCCGCGTAGGCCGCGGCCCGGTCGAGGGGCGCTCCCGCCCCGAGCCGGCAGGCGAGCGCCGCCGTGAACGCGTCGCCCGCACCGGTCGTGTCCACCGCGTCGACCTTCACCGAGGGCACCCGCGCGACGCCGTCCGCGGAGGCCACCAGCGCGCCCTCCGCGCCCAGGGTGACCACGACCGAGCGCGGCCCCTTGGCCAGCAGCAGCCGGGCCCAGTCCGCCGGGCGGTCCGAGACGCACGCCTCGCCCAGGACCACCTTCGCCTCGTGCTCGTTGACGATCAGCGGGTCGCAGGCCGCCAGCACCTCCGGCGGCAGGGGCCGCGGCGGGGACGGGTTGAGCACGAAGCGGCTGCCGGGCGAGAGCGCGCGGACCACCTCCACGACGCTCTCCAGCGGGATCTCCAGCTGCGCCGAGACCACGTGCGAGGCCTGGAACAGGCACGCGGCGGCCCGGACGTCGGCCGGCGCGAGCCTGCCGTTCGCGCCCGGCGAGACCACGATGCTGTTGTCGCCCGACGGGTCCACGGTGATCAGCGCGACGCCCGTCGGCGCCCCGCCCACCAGCACGCCCACCGTGTCGACACCGGCCTCGCGCTGCGAGTCGAGCAGCAGTCTGCCGTACGCGTCGTCGCCGACCCGGGCCAGCAGGGCCGTACGGGCGCCGAGCCGGGCGGCCGCGACCGCCTGGTTCGCGCCCTTGCCGCCCGGGTGGACGGCCAGGTCGGAGCCGAGCACGGTCTCACCGGCACCGGGCCGGCGCTCGACTCCGATCACCAGGTCGGCGTTGGCCGACCCCACGACCAGCAGGTCGTAGTCGTACATCAGAAGGACTCCCCGTACATCAACAAGACTCCCTGAGAGATCACCTGGGGCGGGCGGTCCCCCTGACCGCCCGCCCGTCCGTCGTCAGCCGCTGAAGCCGGCCACGTCGGCCTTCGTGACCACCTTCACCGGCACCTTCACCGTCTCCTCGACCTTCTTGCCCTGCAGCGCCTTCAGCGCGTTGTCCACGGCGATCCTGCCCAGCTGCGAGGGCTGTTGTGCCACGGATGCGTACAGAGTGCCCCCTTCGACCGCCTTGAGCCCGTCCGGGGTGCCGTCGAATCCGACGACCTGGACCGACTTCCCGGCCTTGGAACCGAGCGCCTTGACCGCCCCGAGGGCCATCTCGTCGTTGGCGGCGATGACGCCCTGGACGTCCGGGTGCGCCTGGAGCAGGTTCGACATCACGTCGAGGCCCTTGGTGCGGTCGAAGTCGGCCGGCTGCTGGGCGACGACCTTCAGACCCGGGTAGGCCTTGAGCCCGGCCGCGAAGCCCGCCGCGCGTTCGCGGGCCGCGGACGTGCCCGCCTGGCCCTGCAGGATCACGATCCTGCCCCGGCCGCCCAGCTTCTCGGCGATCGTCTTCGCCGCCAGCTCGCCGCCCTTGACGTTGTCGGAGGCCACCAGGGCGTCCACGGCGGCCTTGTTGACGCCGCGGTCGACCGCGATGACCGGGATGTTCGCCTGGTCGGCGGCCTTCACCGAGTTGCCCGCCGCGTCCGAGTCCACCGGGTTGACGATGATCGCGCCTAGGTCCGAACTGGTGAAGTTCTGCAGCTGGTTGGCCTGCTGCGAGGCGTCGTTCTGGGCGTCGGTGACGGTCAGGTCCACGCCCAGCCGCTTCGCCTCGGCCTGGGCGCCCGACCGGATCTGCACGAAGAAGGGGTTGTTGAGGGTGGACAGCGACAGGCCCATCTTCGGGGTGGTGGAGTTCGAGCCGCCGTGCAGGAAGGACGTCGCGCCCACCAGCGCGACGGTGACGACCGCCGCGAGCGCGTACGTCCCCGCCTGCCGGCCCTTGTTGCCGCCCGCGCCCGCGGCCACCGGGGTCGCCCCGGCCTTGCGCCGCAGCGTGTCCAGGAGCACCGCCAGCGCGATGACGACACCGATGACGACCTGCTGCCAGAAGGCGGAGACGTTCAGCAGGTTGAGGCCGTTGCGCAGCACCGCCAGGATCAGCGCGCCGATGAGGGTGCCGGACGCCTTGCCGGTGCCGCCGGCGAGGGAGGCGCCGCCGATGACGACGGCGGCGATCGCGTCCAGCTCGTATCCGTCGGCGGCCTGCGGCTGCGCGGAGGACAGACGGGCGGCGAGCACGACGCCGGCGACCGCCGCGAACAGACCGGAGAAGGCGTAGATGGCGAGCTTCTGCTTCTTCACGCGCAGGCCGGAGAGGCGCGCCGCCTCCTCGTTGCCGCCGATCGCGTACATGGAACGGCCGATGTAGGTCCGCCCGAGCACGAAGGCCGCCGTCAGCCCCATCACGATCATGACCAGCACCGGCACGGGCAGCCAGCCGCCCAGGGTGTCGCCGAGGTGCGAGACCGAGTCGGGGAACGGGATCGGGGAGCCCCCGGAGATCACCAGCGACAGACCGCGGGCCACCGAGAGCATGGCGAGCGTCGCGATGAACGACGGCAGCTTCCCGTACGCGATCAGGAAGCCGTTGACGAGACCGGCCGCGATGCCGGTCAGCACGGACAGCACGACGGCCAGGACGACCGGTATGCCGTGCGACGTGGCGCTCCAGGCGAGCACGGTGGCCGACAGGGCCGCCACCGAGCCGACCGACAGGTCGATGCCCGCAGAGACGATCACGAAGGTGACACCGAAGGCGAGCACGGCGGTCACGGCCGCCTGTACGCCCACGTTGAGCAGGTTGTCCGTCGTCAGGAAGTCCCCGGACAGCGCCGACAGGGCGATGAGCAGGACGATCAGCGCGGTCAGCGCGCCGTTGTCGAGCAGCAGGCGGCGCAGGCCGCTCGTGGCGCCACCGGCACCCGTCGCGCTCTTGAGCGTGTCAGTGGCCACGGCTGGCCTCCGTTCCGGTCGTGGGGTTGCTGACGGCGAGGGCCATCACGGCGTCCTGCGTGGCCTCGCCGGCCGGGAGTTCGCCGGCGATCCGGCCCTGCGCCATCACCAGCACCCGGTCGCTCATGCCGAGCACCTCGGGCAGATCGCTGGAGATCATGACAACCGCCGCGCCCTGGGCGGTGAGTTCGTTGACGAGCTGATAGATCTCGACCTTGGCGCCGACGTCGATGCCGCGCGTCGGCTCGTCGAGGATCAGCACCTTCGTGTCGGCGAGGAGCCACTTGCCGATGACGACCTTCTGCTGGTTGCCGCCGGACAAGGTCCGTACGTGCTGGCCGAGTCCGGCCATGCGCACACCGAGCTGACCGGCGATCCGCCCGGCCGCCTCGTGCTGCCCCTTGAGGTCGACGAGCCCCGCGCGCGTGGCGGCCCGCATCGACACCAGGCCGAGGTTCTGCTCCACGGAGGCGTCCAGCACCAGGCCCTGGCCCTTGCGGTCCTCGGGCACGAGCCCGATGCCGGCCGCCATCGCGGCGTTGACGTCGCCGCGCCGCACCGTGGCCCCGGAGACCTTCACGGCCCCCTTGTCGTACGGGTCCGCGCCGAACACGGCCCGGACGACCTCGGTACGGCCCGCTCCGACCAGCCCCGCGATGCCGACGACCTCGCCGGCGTGCACCTCGAAGCTCACGTCGTGGAAGACGCCGTCGCGGGTCAGGCCCTCGACGGTGAGCAACGCGGCGCCGGCCCCGGCCCGTTCCCGCGGGTACTGCTGCTCGATCGAGCGGCCCACCATGAGGCGTACGAGCTCGTCCTCGGGGGTGGCGGCGGGGACCTGCCCGACGGACCTCCCGTCCCGGACGACCGTGACCCGGTCGCCCAGGGCGGCGATCTCGTCCAGGTGATGGGTGATGAAGACGACGCCCACGCCGTCCTCGCGCAGGGTGCGCACGATCGCGAAGAGCTTCTCGACCTCCTCGGAGGTGAGCACGGCGGTCGGCTCGTCCATGATGAGCACGCGCGCGTCCAGGCTGAGTGCCTTCGCGATCTCGACCATCTGCAGGCGCGCGATGCCGAGTTCGCGGACGCGCGCGCGGGGCGACACCTGGACGCCGACCCGCTTCAGCAGGACCTCGGCGTCCGCCTCCATCGTCTTGCGGTCGATCATCCCGAAGCGGCGCGGCTGGCGCCCCAGGAAGATGTTCTCGGCGACCGTGAGGTCCGGTACGAGGTTGAACTCCTGGTAGATGGTGGCGATCCCGAGGCGCTCGGAGTCCTGCGCACCGTGGATGCGCACCTCCTCGCCGCCGACGAGGATCCGGCCGGCGTCGGGCGTGTACGCACCCGAGAGCATCTTGATCAGTGTGCTCTTGCCCGCGCCGTTCTCACCGAGGAGCACATGCACCTCGCCGCGGCGCAGATCGAAGTCGACGCCGTCGAGCGCGACCACTCCGGGGAAGCTCTTCCGTATGCCCTCGATGCGCAGCAACTCGTCCGCGTTGCTCACGACTGGCTCCTGTTCCTTGCGGGGTTCTCGGCGGGGTCCTCGCCGCAGGAGCGGCGTACGACGAGACGGGCGGGGAGGGTGACGGACCGCGGGGTCCGCCCCTCGATGCGGTCGACCAGCGCCTTCACGGCGGCCCGGCCCAGTTCGCCCGTGGGCTGGGCGACCGCGGTGATCGGCGGATCGGTGTGCACGAACCAGGGGATGTCGTCGAAGGCGGCGAGCGCCAGGTCGTGCGGCACCCGCAGCCCGCGCGCGCGGATCGCGTCCAGCGCGCCGAGCGCCATCAGGTTGTCGGCGGCGAAGACGACCTCGGGCGGCTCCGGCAGGTCGAGGAAGCCCTCGGTGACCCGCCGTCCGCTCTCGGCCTGAAAGTCGCCCTGCCCGATGTAGGCCTCGGGCAGGGCGAGGCCGTACGCGCCGAGCGCCTCACGGAAGGCGTCCACCCGCTCCCGGCCGGTCGTGGTGGCGGCCGGGCCCGCGATGATCGCGAGCCGCCGGTGCCCCAGCCGGTGCAGATGCGCGACGAGGTCCCGTACGGCGGCCCGTCCGTCCGACCGCACCACCGGCACGTCGACGCCCGGGATCCACCGGTCGACGAAGACCATCGGCGTCCCCGCGCGCACGGCGTCCAGCATGAGCGGCGAGCCGCCGTCGGTGGGGGAGACGAGCAGACCGTCGATACGGCGGTCCAGCAGGTTCCGTACGTGGTGGTCCTGCAGGTCGGGCCGCTCGTCGGCGTTGCCGATGATGACGCTGTAGCCGAGCGCGCGGGCCTCCTCCTCGACGGAGCGGGCCAGTTCGGTGAAGTAGGGGTTCAGCACGTCGCTGATGACCAGGCCCAGGGTGTGGGTCTGGTCGGTGCGCAGCGAACGGGCGACGGCGTTCGGGCGGTAGCCCAGTGCCTCGACGGCGGCCAGCACGCGCGTGCGTGCGTCGGCACTGACGGACGGATGCTCGTTGAGGACGCGCGAGACCGTCGCGACGGAGACACCCGCCGCGGCGGCGACGTCCTTGATGCTCGCCATCGCCGTTCCACCTCCTCGTGGAATCGATTACATCGACTGCGTACCGGCGATTGGAATCGATTACACGGCCGCAACGCAAGACCCCGATACCGGATCGTGATGAAGCGGCGGCGGGCAGCCGGCGGGGGCATCTCGTCACAGGGGGCGGCCGGTTCGGCCAACGAGTACGGGGTGACGCCGTCGGCCACCTCGATGTCACCGGTCCTCGATGTCACCGGTCCCCGAGGCCACCTGCCTACGAGGCCACCGGCCTGCGACACGGTCGACGCGGCGGCGGGGCGAGATCAGGCGGCTTGTCCGAGTCGGCCGAGTGCACCACGCTGAGCACCGAGAACGAGGGCCACCGGCGAGCCCGGATCGCGCACCGATGAGTTTCCCGCGCCGCACCGGTCCATACGCCGGACACCCACCGAGGGAAGGCTGCGCCATGCGGAAACTGATCTACGGCATGAACCTGACCCTGGACGGCTATATCGCCGCGCCCGGTGACGACATCGGCTGGAGCGGACCGCCGAGCGACGAGCTGTTCCAGTGGTGGCTCGACCTCGAGCAGGCGAGTGGCCTGTCGCTGTACGGGCGCAAGCTGTGGGAGACGATGAGCTCCTACTGGCCGACCGGCGACCAGCAGCCGGGCGCCACCCCGGCGGAGATCGAGTTCGCGCGCGTCTGGCGGGACACGCCGAAGGTGGTGTTCTCCTCGACGATCGACAAGGTCGACTGGAACACCCGCCTGGTCACCGGCGACGCGATCGCCGAGATCACCCGGCTCAAGGCCGAGGAGGGCGGCCCGATGACCATCGGCGGCGCGACGCTCGCGGCGGCGGCCATGCGCGCCGGGCTGATCGACGAGTACGCGATCGCCGCCCATCCGGTCCTGGTGGGCAGCGGCACGCCGTTCTTCACCGCGCTGGACGGCTGGGTGAGACTGAACCTGGTGGAGACGCGGACGTTCCCCGGCGGCGTGGTCCTGACCCGGTACGAGACGAGGCGCTGAGCGGCAGCACCCACGCGCCGGGAGAGGTGGTACGACCGGCTGCCCCGCCTGCGCCCGTCCGCCTCCCGTTGGCGCTGATCGACGGCCTACGCCGCCGCAAGTTCGCACCACACGTACTTGCCGCGGTTGCCGTGTCTCGACAGGGGGTGCCAGCCCCACACCTGCGAGCAGGCGCGCACCAGCAGCAGTCCCCGCCCTTCCTCCGCCTCGCCCGGCCGCGCCAACGGCACCGGCGGTTCGGGAGGTTCGGGGTCCGCGTCCCACGCCCCGATGCGCAGGGTGCCGGGCGGCGCCCAGCGGACCCGCAGGGCGGCGGGGCCCTTGGTGTGGCGGACGGCGTTGGTGACCAGTTCGGTGGCGAGCAGTTCGGCGACGTCGACGAGGCCGACCAGTCCGTGGGCGGTGAGGATCAGCCGGAGGGTTCGGCGACTGACGGTGACGGCACGGAGGTCGTTGGGGAGGGAGAGGCAGTACTCCCAGGGCTCGGAGGCGTTTCCGGGCATGCGGCAACTCCGGTTCGGTGGAGGGGGGTCGGCGGTGGCTTCGCCGCGGCCGTCAGGTCAGGCAGGACGGAGCGGTGCGCTTCCGCGGAGCGATGAAAGCGTCACCGACGGTAAACCTTTTATTTAAGGCGCGGCAAGTCCATCCCGTAATCTGGCCCCGAACGAGGCGCTCCGACCGGCGCGTTGAAACAAGGAGCAGTCGATGGGGACCAGGCGCGAACCAACGGCGCGGCAACTGCGGCTGGCGACCGAACTGCGCAGGCTGCGGGATGCGGCAGGGCTCAGCGCTCGGCAGGCGGCGGCGCTGCTGGGCGTGAACTCCGTGCAGATCAGCCAGATCGAGTCCGGCATCTCCGGTGTGAGCGAGGAGCGCCTGCGTCGGCTCGCCTCCCACTACGCCTGTGCCGACGGACCGTTCGTCGACGCGCTGGTCACCATGGCCACTGATCGGACACGGGGCTGGTGGGAGGAGTTCCGCGGAGTGCTGCCCCATGCGTTCCTGGACCTGGCCGAACTGGACCACAACGCCACGTTCCTGCGCGAGGTGGCGATTGTGTACGTGCCGGGCCTGCTGCAGACGGAGGGATACGCCCGTGAGGTCTTCTCCTCCAGGATTCCCGAGCTCACCGCTGACGAGCTCGAGTGGCGTGTCCGGCACCGGATGGCGCGCCAGGGCAAGGCCGCCTTCCCCCACCAGGTCGTGATCCACGAGGCGGCTCTGCGCATCAGGGTCGGCGACCGTGCCGGCGCCCGGGCTCAACTCGCCTGGCTGCTCCAGCTCTCGGAGGCGGAGCGCATCACCTTGCGCGTGGTGCCCTTCGACCTGGACGGCTTCGCCACGGCTTCCAGCACCATGGCATACGCGGGCGGCCCGGTGGCCAAGCTGGACACGGTGGTGCGCGACGCGCCCCATGGCTCGCTCTTCATCGACTCCGAGGCTCAGCTCGACGTCTATCGAACACGCTTCCGTAGGATTGAGGCTCTGTCACTCGATCCCGGGCGGTCGCGTGACTTCATCCACAGGTTGACGAAAGAGCTGTGAGGCATCCGATGGGCACCTGGCGGAAGTCGTCCTACTCCGGCGAAGGCGACGGCGACAACTGCGTGGAACTCGCCGCCACCCCCACCCGCGTCGGCATACGCGACTCGAAGACCCCCACCCGAGCCACCCTCACCTTCCCCGCCCCCACCTTCACCGCCTTCCTCGAAGCCGTGAAAACCGCTCGGCTGCGCTGACTGTCAGCCCGCACCGGTACCGTCGGATCATGTCCAACCAGGCGGTGGTCGAAGGCGTTCTCGAGCGCATCACGTACGCCAACGAGGAGAACGGCTACACGGTCGCCCGCGTCGACACCGGCCGCGGCGCCGGTGACCTGCTCACGGTCGTCGGCGCGCTGCTCGGCGCCCAGGTGGGGGAGTCGCTGCGCATGGAGGGCCGCTGGGGCTCGCACCCCCAGTACGGCAAGCAGTTCACCGTCGAGAACTACACGACCCTGCTCCCGGCCACCGTGCAGGGCATCCGGCGCTATCTCGGCTCCGGCCTGGTCAAGGGCATCGGCCCGGTCTTCGCCGACCGCATCACCCAGCACTTCGGCCTGGAGACCCTGCGGATCATCGAGGAGGAGCCGAAGCGCCTGATCGAGGTCCCCGGGCTCGGCCCCAAGCGGACCAGGAAGATCGCCGACGCCTGGGAGGAACAGAAGGCGATCAAGGAGGTCATGCTCTTCCTGCAGACCGTCGAGGTCTCCACCTCGATCGCCGTGCGCATCTACAAGAAGTACGGCGACGCCTCGATCTCCGTGGTCAAGAACCAGCCCTACCGCCTCGCGGCCGACGTCTGGGGCATCGGCTTCCTGACCGCCGACAAGATCGCCCAGTCCGTCGGCATCCCGCACGACAGCCCCGAGCGCGTGAAGGCGGGCCTGCAGTACGCGCTGTCGCAGGCCACCGACCAGGGCAACTGCTATCTCCCCGAGGAGCGGTTGATCGCCGACGCGGTGAAGCTGCTCCAGGTCGACACCGGCCTGGTCATCGAGTGCCTCGCCGAACTCGCCCGGGAGCCCGAGGAGGGCGAGGACCCCGGCGTCGTACGGGAGAAGGTGCCCGGCCCGGACGGCGGCGACCCGGTGACGGCCGTCTATCTCGTGCCCTTCCACCGTGCCGAACTCTCCCTCTCCGCCCAGCTGTTGCGTCTCCTGCGCACGGAGGAGGACCGGATGCCCGGCTTCCAGGACGTGGCCTGGGACAAGGCGCTGGGCTGGCTGAAGGACCGTACGGGCGCCGACCTCGCCCCGGAGCAGGAGGCCGCCGTCAGGCTGGCGCTGACCACGAAGGTCGCCGTGCTGACCGGCGGTCCCGGCTGCGGCAAGTCCTTCACCGTCCGCTCGGTCGTGGAGCTGGCCCGGGCCAAGAAGGCCAGGGTCGTCCTCGCCGCCCCCACCGGCCGCGCCGCAAAGCGCCTGTCCGAGCTCACCGGGGCCGAGGCGTCCACCGTCCACCGCCTGCTGGAGCTGAAGCCCGGCGGCGACGCGGCGTACGACAGGGACCATCCGCTCCAGGCCGACCTGGTGGTCGTCGACGAGGCCTCCATGCTGGACCTGCTGCTCGCGAACAAGCTGGTCAAGGCGGTCCCGCCGGGTGCCCACCTGCTCTTCGTGGGGGACGTGGACCAGCTGCCCAGCGTGGGTGCCGGCGAGGTCCTGCGCGACCTGCTCGCCGACGGCAGCCCGATCCCCGCCGTGCGCCTCACGCGCGTGTTCCGCCAGGCCCAGCAGTCCGGCGTGGTGACCAACGCGCACCGGATCAACTCCGGCCACCACCCGGTCACCGACGGTATGAAGGACTTCTTCCTCTTCGTCGAGGACGACACCGAGGAGGCCGGGCGGCTCACCGTGGACGTGGCCGCCCGCCGGATTCCGGCGAGGTTCGGCCTGGACCCGCGCCGGGACGTCCAGGTCCTCGCGCCCATGCACCGTGGCCCCGCCGGCGCCGGCACGCTCAACGGCCTGCTCCAGCAGGCGATCACCCCGGGGCGGCCCGACCTCCAGGAGAAGCGGTTCGGCGGCCGGGTCTTCCGCGTCGGCGACAAGGTCACCCAGATTCGCAACAATTACGAGAAGGGCAAGAACGGTGTCTTCAACGGCACCGTCGGCGTTGTCACTTCGCTCGATCCGGTCGACCAGCGCCTGACGGTGCTGACCGACGAGGACGAGGAGGTTCCGTACGATTTCGACGAACTGGACGAGCTGGCTCACGCGTACGCGGTGACCATTCACCGCTCGCAGGGGAGTGAATATCCGGCGGTGGTGATCCCGGTCACCACGGGTGCCTGGATGATGCTTCAGCGCAACCTGCTCTACACGGCGGTCACCCGGGCCAAGAAGCTGGTCGTCCTCGTCGGCTCACGCAAGGCGATCGGTCAGGCGGTGCGTACGGTGTCCGCGGGACGGCGCTGCACGGCGCTCGACTTCCGGCTTTCGCCCAGACCCCGGTGAGAGCGCTTGCGGCCGCCGCGGCGCCTCCACGGGGCAGGCATCACAAAAAATGATCGATCAAATGAGTCGCGAAGGTCACAGAGCACTTCCGGATGGGGAAGCAAGGGGGCAGGATGGGCAAGTTGGCGGCACTCAGTGCCGTCAATAGGCCCGATGGTCGACCCCGAGTGCACTCTCCTGAGCCAATTGGGGGATGGTAGAGACAGTCAGGGCAACCTCGAAGATGAGGCACTACGTCGGTGAGGGAAGACGTGAGCGACAACTCTGTAGTACTGCGGTACGGCGACGGCGAGTACACCTACCCGGTGATCGACAGCACCGTCGGCGACATGGGCTTCGACATCGGGAAGCTCCGCGCCCAGACCGGTCTGGTGACGCTGGACAGCGGTTACGGCAACACCGCCGCCTATAAATCCGCGATCACCTACCTCGACGGCGAGGCGGGCATTCTCCGGTACCGCGGCTACCCGATCGAGCAGCTGGCGGAGCGCTCCACCTTCCTGGAGGTCGCCTACCTGCTGATCAACGGTGAGCTCCCGACCGTGGACGAGCTCACCTCGTTCCAGAACGAGATCACGCAGCACACCCTGCTGCACGAGGACGTCAAGAACTTCTACAGGGGCTTCCCGCGCGACGCCCACCCGATGGCCATGCTGTCCTCGGTGGTCTCGGCGCTGTCGACGTTCTACCAGGACAGCCACAACCCCTTCGACGAGCGGCAGCGCAACCTCTCCACGATCCGCCTGCTCGCCAAGCTCCCGACGATCGCGGCGTACGCGTACAAGAAGTCGATCGGCCACCCGTTCGTCTACCCGCGCAACGACCTCGGCTACGTCGAGAACTTCCTGCGCATGACCTTCTCGGTCCCGGCGCAGGAGTACGTGCCCGACCCGGTCGTCGTCTCCGCGCTCGACAAGCTGCTGATCCTGCACGCGGACCACGAGCAGAACTGTTCGACGTCCACGGTCCGTCTGGTCGGCTCGTCGCAGGCGAACATGTTCGCCTCCATCTCCGCCGGCATCAACGCTCTGTGGGGCCCGTTGCACGGCGGTGCCAACCAGTCCGTGCTGGAGATGCTCGAGGGTATCCAGACCAGCGGCGGCGACGTCGACTCCTTCATCCGCAAGGTGAAGAACAAGGAGGACGGCGTCCGGCTGATGGGCTTCGGCCACCGGGTCTACAAGAACTTCGACCCCCGCGCGAAGATCATCAAGGCGGCGGCGCACGACGTCCTGTCCGCGCTCGGCAAGTCCGACGAACTGCTGGACATCGCGCTGAAGCTGGAGGAGCACGCGCTCTCCGACGACTACTTCGTCTCGCGCAGCCTCTACCCGAACGTCGACTTCTACACCGGCCTGATCTACCGCGCGATGGGCTTCCCGACCGAGATGTTCACGGTCCTGTTCGCCCTCGGCCGGCTGCCCGGCTGGATCGCCCAGTGGCACGAGATGATCAAGGAGCCCGGCTCCCGCATCGGCCGCCCGCGCCAGATCTACACCGGCGTCGTCGAGCGCGACTTCATCCCGGTCGAGGAGCGCTGACACCTGCCGTCGTGGGGCGCCGGTCCGCCGGTGCCCCGTCGCCGCCGCAGCGATCCCTCCGCAGTGCCGCCCGGTGGTGGCGACGAGGCAAGAAGAGGCAAACAGAAGGCGCCCTGGCGCCGGTCCCCCCACGGGCCGACGTCCAGGGCGCCTTCCCATGTCCCGGTACGGATTCCCCCCACGGGATCCGGCCGGGCGTCTGTGAGGACAGCGCCTGAATCGCTGTTGTGCGGTCTGCCGGGACAACGCACGCTCGGGAGGGCCGCTCAAAGCTCCCCGGTGTACGTGCCCCGGCAACACACCTCTGGGGAAGTCCCCCAAGACATCCCCAGATGCCAGGAAACGCCCCCCAAGACGCCGCCTGACATCGTCAACTTAGACCTTCGTACCCCTTCAATGGTTACGTTCACATCACTGTGATCTGCGTCTCTTGCATATGTCCGTTAGAGCGCAAGAGCCCCGATCGCCGACCGGGACCCAAGCGTAAGGATGATGCGCGAGCCTTGTGAAGAGCTTATGTGAGCCTGGCGCCGGACTCCAGGGGTGCTCTTACCCGAGTTGGCCTAACCGCCGGTAACTTTGCGGCGGTTCAGTTGAACGTCCGCAGCCGCAGGCTGTTCGTCACCACGAACACCGACGAGAACGCCATGGCCGCCCCCGCGATCATCGGGTTGAGCAGCCCGGCGGCGGCCAGCGGCAGCGCCGCGACGTTGTAGCCGAAGGCCCACGCGAGATTGCCCCGGATCGTGGACAGTGTCCTGCGGGAGAGCCGGATCGCGTCCGCGGCCACCCGCAGGTCCCCGCGCACCAGCGTCAGATCGCCGGCCTCGATCGCCGCGTCCGTGCCGGTGCCCATCGCCAGCCCGAGGTCGGCGGTGGCCAGCGCGGCCGCGTCGTTGACGCCGTCGCCGACCATCGCGACGCACCGTCCCTCGGCCTGCAGCCGCCGTACGGCCTCGACCTTCTCCTCGGGCAGCACCTCCGCGATCACCTGCCCGATGCCGACCGCCTGCGCCACCGCCTCGGCCACCGCCCGGTTGTCCCCGGTCAGCAGCACCGGCGTGAGCCCCAGTGCGCGCAGTTCGCGCACCGCCTCGGCACTGGTCTCCTTGACCGCGTCGGCGACGGTGACGACACCGCGTGCCACCCCGTCCCAGCCGACCACCACGGCCGTACGTCCGCCGCGCTCGGCCTCGTCCTTCGCGCGGGCCAGCTCCTCCGGCAGTTCCGTGGCGTACTCGGCGAGCCGCCCCACGGACACCTCACGGCCCTCCACGCGGCCGCGTACGCCCCGGCCGGGCACGTTCTCGAACTCCTCGACCTCGGGGAGCCGTCCGGCCTTCTCCCGGCCCTCGGCCGGGGGGACCCCCGGCCCGCTCCGCTCGGCGGCGCCCACGGCGATCGCCCGGGCGACGGGATGCTCGGAGGCGTGCTCGACGGCGCCCGCCAGCCGCAGCACCTCCGTCTCGTCGGTGCCGGCGGCCGCGTACACCTCGTGGAGGGTCATCCGGCCGGTGGTGACCGTGCCGGTCTTGTCGAGGACGACGGTGTCGACCCGGCGCGTGGACTCCAGGACCTCGGGGCCCTTGATGAGGATGCCGAGCTGGGCGCCGCGCCCGGTGCCCACCATCAGCGCGGTGGGCGTGGCCAGGCCCAGCGCGCACGGGCAGGCGATGATCAGGACCGCCACGGCGGAGGTGAAGGAGGCGACCGCGTCGCCGGTCACGGCGAGCCGGACGCCGAACGTCGCGACGGCGGCCAGTATGACCACCGGCACGAAGACCGCCGAGATCCGGTCGGCGAGCCGCTGCACCTCGGCCTTGCCGCTCTGCGCGTCCTCCACCAGCTTCGCCATCCGCGCGAGCTGCGTGCCGGAACCCACGCGCGTGGCTTCGACGACGAGCCGGCCCCCGGCGTTCACCGTGGCCCCGGTGACGGGGTCGCCCGTGGTCACGTCCACGGGAACCGACTCGCCCGTCAGCATCGAGGCGTCCACGGCGGACGCGCCCTCGACGACGGTGCCGTCGGTCGCGATCTTCTCCCCGGGCCGCACGACGAAACGGTCCCCGACCGCCAGCCGGGACACGGGGACACGGATCTCGCGGCCGTCGCGCAGCACGGACACGTCCTTGGCGCCCAGCTCCATCAGCGCGCGCAGCGCCGCTCCGGCCCGCCGCTTGGAGCGGGCCTCCAGGTAGCGGCCGAGCAGGATGAAGGCGACGACCCCGGCGGCGACCTCGAGATAGATCGTGGAGGCCCCGTCCGTGCGGGAGACGGTGAGGCGGAACTCCTCGCGCATGCCGGGCGCGCCCGCGTCGCCGAGGAACAGCGCCCACAGCGACCAGCCGAACGCCGCCAGCGTGCCGACGGAGACCAGCGTGTCCATGGTGGCCGCGCCGTGCCGGGCGTTCGTCCAGGCCGCCCGGTGGAAGGGCAGCCCGCCCCAGACGACGACGGGCGCGGCGAGGGTGAGCGCCAGCCACTGCCAGTCGTCGAACTGGAGGGCGGGAACCATCGACAGCAGCACCACCGGGAGCGCGAGCAGGGCGGAGACCGTGAACCGCCTGCGCCAGGAGGCGGTTTCCGGGTCCTGCTGGGTCTCCTGCGCGACGGGCTCGGGCCGCGGCGGGGGCGGCTCCTCGGCCGTGTACCCCGTCTTCACCACCGTGGCGATCAGATCCGTGACCTGGGTGCCCGCGGGGCAGGTGATCCGTGCCTTCTCCGTGGCGTAGTTCACCGTGGCCGTGACGCCGTCCATGCGGTTGAGCTTCTTCTCGACGCGAGCCGCGCAGGAGGCGCAGGTCATCCCGCCGATGAGCAGCTCGACCTCGGAGGCGTCCGCGGCCGTGCGTATCGGTACCGGTGTCTCTGTGCGGGCGCTGGTCATCCGGGGTACCCGACCTCCTGTGGTCAGACCTGGCCGACGAGCTCGAAGCCGGCCTCGTCGACCGCCGCGCGGACGGCGGCCTCGTCGAGCGGGGCCGCGGAGACCACGGTGACCTCGCCGGACGCGGCGACGGCGGTCACGGAGGCGACACCGGGGAGTTCGGAGATCTCGCCGGAGACGGCGCCCTCGCAGTGGCCGCAGCTCATCCCGCTCACCTTGTAGACGGCGGTGACGGTACCCGGGGTGTCGGTCTGCGCGGTCATGTCGTTCTCCTCGTCGAGGCGTGTGGCGTGCGGAACGTATGGGGCCCACGGGGGGTCCACCACTCCCAGACTATACCCCTAGGGGGTACTTTTCCATCGTCCCGCCCGTGCGTCGGGGCGACCGGTGCGGTGGGTCGGCGGTGCGCCGGGCCCGGTGGCGTGGCGTGGCGGGTCGGGTGGCATGGCGGGTCGGGTGGCGTGCCGGGGCGGCTCAGGCGGACCGGGTCGTCGTCGCCTGGGCGGGGCCGAGCCGGTCGCCGACCAGCGGGCCGAGGTAGCCGATCAGAACCTTCTTGATCTCCTCGATGTACGCGTCGCGCTCGGCACCCTCGTGGGCGAGGATCAGCTCCAGGCCCGCCTTGTACATCCCCAGGCAGACGTGCGCGGTCCGCGTGACCTCGGCCGGCCGGGCGTCCGGCAGCAGGGAGAGGAGCAGCCCCTCCACCCGGGAGATCAGCGTCGCGTGCAGGGCGTCGTGCTCCTCGGCGATCCGGCCCGGGATGTCGGGGCCGTGCATCAGCGCGAAGAACACCGGGTGGTCGCAGTTGAAGGCGATGAACCGGTCGACGGCTGCGCCGACCGCCTGCTCCAGCGGGGTCGCCGGGTCGACCGGGGCGAGCGCCTCGCCGTACGTCTCCCGCATCTCGTGCATCAGCCGGTCGCCCAGCTCGATCGCGATCGCTTCCTTGTTCGGGAAGAACTGGTAGAGCGTGCCGGGTGAGACGCCGGCCTCGCGGGCGATCGCGTTGGTGCTCGCGGCCGTGTAGCCCGTGGTGCAGAAGACCGAGGCCGCGGCTTCGAGCAGCTGGGCGATCCGGCGCTCGCCCCGGGCCTGGCGACGGCGCGGCTGTTCCTTCTGCGGGCTGTCCTTCTGCGGGTTGTCGGACACGCGTTATCCCCAGATCTCCGTACGCCGTTGACAAACGCGAGCGGTCGCTCGCATTCTGGAGAAACACGAGCGATCTCTCGTGTTTCCAGTCTATGGTTTTCCTCGGTGAAGGGGACACCGCACGATGACCGAAGTCAACAAGCCACCACGCCTGGGCGGCTGGACCCGTTTCGTCACCGCCCGCCCGCGGTTGTCGCTGCTCCTCGCCCTGGTGATCACCGCCCTCGCCGTGCTGGCCGGAAGCGGCGTCGCCGACCGCCTGGGCAGCGGCGGCTGGGAGGACCCGGACGCCCAGTCGACGTACGCCACCAAGGCGCTGGAGCGGGAGTTCCCCGCCTCCCAGCCCAACTTCCTGCTGCTCGTCGACTCCGGCCGCGCCTCGGTGGACGATCCGGCCGTGGCCGCCGAGGCCCGGCGCCTCACCGAGCGCCTGGCGCGGGAGAAGGGCGTCACAGGCGTCGGCTCCTACTGGCAGGCCGGGGCCTCGGCGGCACCGTCCCTGCGCGCCGAGGACGGCCACGAGGCGCTGATCGCCGCCCGCATCACGGGCGACGAGAACGCGATGGCGAGGACCCTGGACCGCATCGCGCCCTCCTTCCGCGGCGCCCATGGCCCGGTGGAGGTCAAGGTCGGCGGCATCGTCGCGGTGCGCCACGAGATGCAGACCACCATCAAGGAGGACCTGACCCGCGCCGAGCTGATCGCCCTGCCGGTGACGCTCGTGCTGCTGGTGATGGTCTTCGGCAGCGCCGTCGCCGCGCTGCTGCCGCTGGGCATCGGCATCGTCGCCATCCTGGGGACGAACGCGGTGCTGCGCGCCCTCACGGAGTTCACCGACGTCTCCGTCTTCGCGCTGAACCTCACCACGGCTCTCGGCCTCGGACTCGCCATCGACTACGCCCTGTTCATCGTCCGGCGCTTCCGCGAGGAGCTGTCCGCCGGCGCCGCACCGCTGCCCGCCGTCGCGACCACCCTGCGCACCGCGGGGCGCACCGTCCTGTTCTCGGCGCTCACGGTGGCCGTCTCCCTGGCCGCCATGCTCCTGTTCCCGCAGTACTTCCTGCGGTCGTTCGCCTACGCCGGCATCGCCGTGGTGCTGCTGGCGGCCGCCGCCGCCCTGATCCTGCTCCCGGCGGCCCTGGTCCTGCTGGGACACCGGGTCGACTCGCTGGACCTGCGGCGCCTGCTGCGGCGCGGGCGCCCGGCGCGGACCTCGGGCGAGGAGGGCACGGCCTGGGCGCGGGCGGCGACGCTGGTCATGCGCCGGGCCCCGTTCTTCGCCGTGGCGACCACCACCGTCCTGATCGTGCTCGGACTGCCCTTCCTGGGAGTGAAGTTCGGCACCGCGGACGACCGCCAGCTGCCCTCGGGCGCCGAGTCGCACGTCGTGCAGCAGCACCTTCGCGACGGCTTCCCGGGCAGCCCCGGCGGCGGTCTGGAGGTGCTGGCGGAGGGCCGGGCGACCCCCGCGCAGTACGCGGCGTACAAGGAGCGCGTCGCGGCCCTGCCCGGTGCGCTGCGGGTCGACGGCCCGCTGGTGAAGGGCCGGTCGGCGTACTTCACCGTGCAGCCGAAGGGCGAGGCCGTCGACGGCACGGCGCAGCGCCTGGTGGGTGAACTGCGCACCGCCGACGCCCCCTTCGACACCAAGGTGACCGGCACGGCCGCCGTCCTGGTCGACTCCAAGCACGCGATAGCCGAGCGCCTGCCCTGGGCGGCCGTCTTCATCGCCGTCGTCACCCTGCTCCTGGTGTTCCTGCTGACGGGCAGCGTGCTGATACCGATCCAGGCCGTGGTGCTCAACGCGCTCAGTCTGAGCGCCATGTTCGGCGCGGTGGTCTGGGTCTTCCAGGACGGCCATCTCTCCGGCCTGCTCGGCTTCACCAGCCCCGGCTCCATCGAGACCACGCTGCCGGTCCTGATGTTCTGCGTGGCCTTCGGCCTCTCCATGGACTACGGCGTCTTCCTGCTCTCCCGCATCAAGGAGGAGTACGACAGAACGGGCGACCACACCACCTCGGTCCGCTACGGCCTCCAGCGCACGGGCGGGCTGATCACGGCGGCGGCGGTCATCCTGGCCGTGGTGATGGTCGCGATCGGCACCTCGCGGGTGACCAACACCAAGATGCTGGGGCTGGGCATCGCCCTGGCGGTCCTGATGGACGCGATGATCGTCCGGAGCCTGCTGGTCCCGGCGGTGATGCGGCTGACCGGCCGGGCGACCTGGTGGGCCCCGGCCCCCTTGCGGAGACTGCACGGACGGTTCGGTCTGAGCGAGGGCGCCGGCGACCGCCCCTCCGGGGGCGCGGGGAACCGCGCGACCAGCGAGGGCGTTCCCTCGGACACGAACGACGAGGGGACGGCAGATGCGAGCAGTGGTCTTCGAACAATACGGCGAACCCGCTGAGGTACGTGAGGTCGACGGCCCTCACCCCGCCGAACACGGAGTGGTCGTACGCGTGGAAGCCACCGGCCTGTGCCGGAGCGACTGGCACGGCTGGCAGGGCCACGACCCCGACATCACGCTCCCGCACGTACCCGGCCACGAACTCGCCGGTGTGGTGGAGGCGGTCGGCGCCCGGGTCAGCGGCTGGCGCCCCGGCGACCGCGTCACCGTTCCCTTCGTGTGCGCCTGCGGGACCTGCGCGGCGTGCGCGGCCGGGGAGCAGCAGGTGTGCGAGCGGCAGACCCAGCCGGGGTTCACCCACTGGGGCTCGTTCGCGCAGTACGTGGCCCTGGACCGTGCCGACGTCAACCTGGTGGCGGTCCCGGAGGGACTGTCCTTCGCCACGGCGGCGGCGCTGGGCTGCCGGTTCGCCACGGCGTTCCGGGCGGTGGTGCAGCAGGGCAGGGTGGCGGCGGGGGAGTGGGTCGCGGTGCACGGGTGCGGCGGAGTGGGCCTGTCCGCGGTGATGATCGCGGCGGCGTCGGGGGCGCGGGTGGTCGCGGTGGACGTGTCGCCGCAGGCCCTGGAGCTGGCGCGCGCGTGCGGCGCGGCCCAGTGCGTGGACGGGTCGGTGACGCCGGACACGGCCGCGGCGGTCCGTGAACTGACCGGCGGCGGAGCCCAGTTGTCACTCGACGCCCTGGGCTCGCCGGTGACCTGTGCCGCGTCCGTGAACGGCCTGCGCCGGCGGGGCCGCCACGTCCAGGTGGGCCTGCTCCCGTCCCCGGCCGGCACGACCCCGGTCCCGATGGCCCGCGCGATCGCCCTGGAGCTGGAACTGCTCGGCAGCCACGGGATGGCGGCGCACGCCTACCCGCCGATGCTGGAGCTGGTGAGGTCGGGTGTGCTGCGTCCCGATCTGCTGGTGACCTCGGCCATCACCCTGGACGCGACGCCCGCCGCGCTGGCGGCGATGGGGACGGCACCGGGAGCGGGGGTGACGGTCATCGAACCGTGGAGCTGAGGGCGGCCCACTCACGGTCGAGGATGCCCATGATCACCTCGTCCACCCACGCGCCGTCCCGCAACGCGGCCTCCCGCCGCACCCCTTCGACCGTGAATCCGGCCTTCTCGTACACCCGCAGGGCCCGGTGGTTGTGGCCGTACGCCTCCAGCTGGATGCGGTGCAGGCCGAGTGGCCCGAAGGCGTGGCCGAGGACGAGCCGGGTGGCCTCCGTGCCGAGTCCGCGGTCCCGGCCCCGCGGGCCGAGCAGCGTGCGGAAGGTGCAGCTGCGCGCCTGCGGGTCCCACTCGTACAGGACGACCTCGCCGACGAGTTCGCCGGTGGCGCGGTCGGTGACGGCGAGGTCGAGGCGGTCGGGCCGAGTGGCCCGGGAGCCGTACCAGGACCGTACGTGCTCCCGGGTGAGCTCGCGGGCGGGTTCGCCGGTGAAGCGGACCACCTCGGGGTCCTCGATGATCTCCCACATGGTGTCGGCGTCGGCCTCGGTGAAGGGGCGCAGCACGGTCCTGGCGCCGGTCAGGACGGGTTTGACGGAGAAGCTCATGGAACAACCGTGCCCCACGCGCAGGGTGGGGCACAGGTGCTTTTCCAGCGGGCCGGAGGGGCCGGGAGCGGCCGGTCAGGAGCTGCCGTGCTCTCTGCGGCCGCGGTTGCCGGGCCTGGAGGCGACCCAGGCACGGACCGTGTCGGCGAACCAGAAGGGCTTGCCGCTCTCGACATGGTCGGGCGGGGGCAGCAGCCCGTGCTTGCGGTAGGACCGCACGGTGTCCGGCTGCACCTTGATGTGCGCAGCGATCTCCTTGTACGACCAGAGCCTTCGGTCGGTCATGGGCAGCACCTCCCTGCGCGCGCCGCGGGGTCGGCCGGGGGGCGGCCGTCGGGGGAGCCGGGCGCTGCGCTGGCGATCACACAGCCTGTGCCCCCGTCAACGAGAGGCCCGGAGGGAGGGCAGGGCCTGTGCGGTGGGTGTGACACAGGACCCGCGTACACGGGACATGTGTGACACGGGAGGGGTGTTTGTGACACGAGTGCTGCAAAGGCGTACGCGGGCTCGCAGGCGCGGCGCATTGACGACGGGGGCCTGGCAATGGTCCGTTGACGCGACCGCGACCGCGACCGCGACCGCGACCGCGACCGCGACCGCGACCGCGACCGCGACCGCAGACCGCAGACCGCAGACCGCAGACCGGGGATCAGGGATCAGGGACGGACCGTCGGCTCCGGGACGTGGCGTGCGCCGGGCCGCGCGACGGTGGGGAGGTGGGCCGGACCCGCTGCGCCCGGCCCGGCCCACCGGCTCCCCCGGTTTCCGTTCCCGGGGACGTGCCGTCGTCCCCGGGGACGTGCGGTCGGTGACCTCCCCCCGGGATCACCGGCCGGAAGATCAGCGTGCATTCAGCGGAGCCTGCCGGTCTTGGAGAAATCCGCACTCCGCGCGGATGTGAGCAACAGGCTCGTCGCCTCGCCGGCCATCCGGTCGGCGGCCGGGACCACGGGCCGCGCCACGGGCGGGATCACCCGCGCCATGGTGAACTCGCGGGGCGTGCACCCCGTCATCGCCCTGAACTCCCCGCTGAGATGGGCCTGGTCGTAGAAACCGCAGATCGCCGCGGTCTCCGCCTGGCCGTGTCCCCGCGCGAGCAGCCGCCGTGCGCGTTGCAGCCGCAGCACCCGGGCGGCGACCTTCGGTGCGAGCCCGATCTGCTCCCGGAAACGGTTCTCCAGATGCCGTACGCTCCAGCCGACCTCGTCCGCCAGCCGCCGTACCGGCACCGCGCCCCAGGTCCGCACCAGCTGGGACCAGGCCCGTACGACCCGCGCGTTGCTCGGCGTCCCGGCCTGCGACCAGCGCGTCAACGCGTCGTCCAGCAGCCCGAAACGGTCCTCCCAGCTGGGCAGCGCGGCCAGCGCGGCGGACAGTTCACCGATGCTGCGCAGGTGACCGGCGTCCTTGCGGGCGCCGAGGACGTGCGGCAGGTCGTCCGGGTCGACCGTGCGGTCGGTGAGCTCGTACTGCGGGGTGCCGAAGAGAGTGAACGCCGCCCACGGCATGAGCAGCACCTCGACCCCGGACAGCCGCCCGCCGTGCTCGCCGACGGCCGGTGTGGTCGTCGGGCCGGAGAACACCGAGACGAGCGTCGCCGCGGGCCGCCCCGCGCGCGTGATGCGCACCGGTTCCTCGAAGCCGAGCAGCAGCGTCGCCGCCCCGATGGGCGCCTCCAGCCGCCGCCGCGGCCGGTCCAGCGCCAGCCGCACCCCGCGATAACTGATCACCCCGGGCCGCAGCCGCGGATGCGGCCGGGCCAGCACGGTCTCCCAGGACCCCCAGGGTCCATGCCCGGCCCGCACCAGCCCCCCAGCAGCCACCCGCACATGGTCCTACGCCCACCGCACCCTGCCTAGGGAGTGTCGCGAAAGGCCCGCCTGCCCGGCGCGCCTGGCCCGCACGCCCGCCGCCCCGGAGGGCTACGCCCCGCAGGACCGCAAGAACGCCCGGGTCCGCCGGGCGATCGGCAACGGAGCGTCCGGCTCACACGGATACATGTCCTGCTCGACGATCGCGAACAACTCCACCCCCAGGGCCTGCGCGGCATCGAGCACCGGCCCCAGCTCGGGCACACCGGCGGGCGGCTCGCACATGACCCCCTGCGCGACGGCCGGCCCGAACGGCGTCCCCTTCGCCCGCACGTCCGCCAGGATCTCCGGGTCCACCTGCTTGAGGTGCAGGTACCCGATCCGCTCGCCGTAGGTCTCGATCAGCTTGACGCTGTCGCCGCCGCAGTAGGCGTAGTGCCCCGTGTCCAGGCAGAGCGAGACCACGCCGGAGTCGGTGCCGTCGAGGAACCGTACGACGTTCTCCTCGCTGTCGATGTGCGTGTCGGCGTGCGGGTGCACCACGATCCGCAACCCGTACTCCTCCCGCACCCGGCGCCCCAGCCGTTCCGTCAGCGAGTTCAGGTTGCGCCACTGCCCCGGTGTCAGGGTGTCCGGCTCCAGCACCTCGCCGGTCTTGTCGTCCCGCCAGAAGGACGGGATGACCACCAGATGGGACGCTCCCATCGCCTGCGCGAGGGCCGCGTTGTCCGCGACGTGCGCCCAGGTCTTCTCCCACACGGCCTCGCCGTGGTGCAGGCCCGTGAACACCGTGCCGGCCGACACCTTCAGGCCACGGCGGGCCGTCTCCTCGGTGAGGACGGCCGGATCGGTCGGCAGGTACCCGTACGGCCCCAGCTCGATCCACTCGTAGCCCGAGTCCGCGACCTCGTCGAGGAAGCGCCGCCAGGGCACTTGGCGGGGATCGTCCGGGAACCAGACGCCCCAGGAGTCGGGCGCCGAACCGACGCGGATACGGGAAAGACCGGAAGATTGAGGTGACAGCGACGTCATGGCCGCCAGCGTGCGGGTCCCGGCAGGGGGTGTCAAGGTCTGGTCCGAATGTCTGGACAAAACATTGACAGGGCTCCGTGCGCCCGGCTAGAAACCGGGGGAGGAGTCGCAACGAAGGGAAGCCGATGGCGTACGACCTGATCACCATGGGGCGGATCGGGGTGGACCTCTATCCGCTCCAGACCGGCGTTCCGCTGCCGCAGGTGACGAGCTTCGGCAAGTTCCTCGGCGGCTCGGCGAGCAACGTCGCGGTGGCCGCGGCCCGTCTCGGGCACCGCACCGCGGTGATCACCCGCACCGGCGACGACCCCTTCGGCACCTATCTGCACGAGGCCCTGCGCGGCTTCGGCGTCGACGACCGCTGGGTCACCCCGGTCCCGGGTCTGCCCACCCCGGTCACCTTCTGCGAGATCTTCCCGCCGGACGACTTCCCGCTGTACTTCTACCGGCAGCCCAAGGCACCCGACCTGGAGATCGACGCCCACGAACTCGACCTCGACGCCGTCCGCGACGCCCGCATCTTCTGGGTCACCGGCACCGGGCTGAGCGAGGAGCCCAGCCGTACGGCGACGCTGGCGGCCCTCGCCCACCGCGCCAGGGACGGCATCACGGTCTTCGACCTCGACTGGCGCCCGATGTTCTGGAACAGCGACATCGGCGGCTCCCGCCCCGGGCCCGCCTCGGCCCGGCCCTTCTACGCGGAGGCCCTGCGCCACACCACCGTCGCCGTCGGCAACCTCGACGAGGTGGAGGTCGCCACCGGGGAGCGCGAACCACGGGCCGCCGCCCAGGCGCTGCTGGACGCGGGCTGCGAACTCGCCGTCGTCAAACAGGGCCCCAAGGGCGTGCTCGCGGTCAGCAGCAAGGGCGAGTCGGCCGAGGTGCCGCCGCTGCCGGTCAGCGTCCTCAACGGCCTCGGTGCCGGCGACGCCTTCGGCGGCGCCCTGTGCGACGGCCTGCTGGCGGGCCTGGACCTGGAGACGATCATGCGGCGGGCCAACGCGGCCGGCGCGATCGTCGCCTCCCGCCTGGAGTGCTCCTCCGCCATGCCGACCGCCGGTGAGATCGCGGCCGCCCTCGAAGCCGGAGCGGTGCTGTGAGGGCGGGCCGGGTCGCGGGCACCCACCACGAGGCCACCCACGGCGGCGGCGCCGGCGTGGCGCACGCACGCGTGGACGTCTCCGAACTCGTCCGCCTGCGCGCGCACCACCCCGAAGCCGTGGCGGAGGCCGCCGCCCGCCGCGCCCGCAGACCGCTCATGGGCGACTCCGGCCGGCTGATGATCGTGGCCGCCGACCACCCGGCCCGCGGCGCGCTCGGCGTCGGCGACCGCAGATTCGCCATGGCCAACCGCGCCGACCTGCTCGAACGCCTCTGCCTCGCGCTCTCCCGCCCCGGGGTCGACGGCGTCCTCGCGACCGCCGACATCCTCGACGACCTGCTCCTGCTCGGCGCGCTGGAGAACAAGGTCGTCATGGGCTCGATGAACCGCGGGGGCCTCCAGGGCGCCGGCTTCGAGCTCGACGACCGCTTCACCGGCCACCGCGCCGAGGACATCGAGCGGCTCGGCTTCGACGCGGGCAAGCTGCTGCTGCGCATCGACTACGCCGACCCGGGATCCCTGACCACGCTGGAGTCCACGGCCCGCGCCATCGACGACATGGCCGCACGCCGCCTCCCCGTCTTCGTCGAGCCCTTCCTCAGCCACCGCACGGGCGAGGGGAAGCTGAGGAACGACCTGTCCGCCGAGGCCGTCACCAAGTCCATCGCCATCGCCTCGGGCCTCGGCGGCACCTCGGCGTACACCTGGCTCAAGCTCCCCGTCACCGAGAACCCGGACGACATGGCCGCGGTCATGGGGACCTCGACGCTGCCCGCCGTGCTGCTGGGCGGCGAGGTCGGCGACGACCAGGACGGGGCGTACGAGAAGTGGCGCGGCGCCCTCCAGCTGCCCACCGTGCGCGGCCTGGTGGTCGGCCGCTCGCTGCTGTATCCACCGGACGGCGACGTGGCCGCCGCCGTCGACACCGCCGTAGGACTGCTGTGAGGAGCTGATGGCCGCGGCCGAGCTGTACACCGGGAGCACCGTGCTTCCGCCACCGGGCGGATGTACGGTACGGCCGGCCGGTGACATGACGGACGAAGAGTTTCAACTCCCGGGCGGGGTAAGCATTTTCGCGACGGTCTTCGGCCTCGCGTACGTTCCCCCTGACGCCCGGACCCAGATCGCCTCCGGCGCGGGAGGCCGCTTCGCCCTGGCAGGAGCGAAGTGCGAGCGACGACTCCCCGCCCGCTACGGCCCCGCGCCGGAGGTCCCGAACGGTTTCGGCCGCACGCGCGTATCTCCCTCCCGTGAGGGCGGATCCGGCGTCCGGGGACGGGTGCGGCGGATCCGCCTCCAACCGGCCCACGCAACTGGCACTGGGGGTTTGCGATGACTCCGACCACCTCGACGGCGCGGCTGACGGTCGCACAGGCGCTGGTGCGCTTCCTGTCCGTCCAGTACACCGAGCGGGACGGCGTACGGCAGCGGCTGATCGGCGCGACCTGGGGCATCTTCGGTCACGGCAACGTGGCGGGGATCGGCCAGGCGCTGCTCGAGTACGCCGACGACATGCCGTACCACCAGGGCCGCAACGAACAGGCCATGGTGCACGCGGCGGTCGGCTACGCCCGGCAGTCGGGCCGCCTGTCCACGCACGCCGTGACGACGTCGATCGGACCGGGCGCGACCAACCTCGTGACCGGCGCGGCCCTCGCCACCGTCAACCACCTCCCGGTCCTGCTCCTGCCGGGCGACGTCTTCGCCGCCCGCCCCGCCGACCCGGTCCTGCAGCAGCTCGAGGTTCCCTACGCGGGCGACGTGTCGGTCAACGACAGCCTGCGCCCGGTCTCCCGCTACTTCGACCGCGTCACCCGCCCCGAACAGCTCGTCCCGGCGGCCCTGCAGGCCATGCGGGTGCTCACCGACCCCGTGGAGACCGGTGCCGTGACCCTCGCCCTCCCGCAGGACGTCCAGGCGGAGGCGTACGACTGGCCCGAGGAGTTCTTCGCCGAGCGGACCTGGGTGATCCGCCGTCCGGGCGCCGACCCGACCGAACTGGCCGAGGCCGTGCGGGCGGTCAGGGCCGCGCGCCGGCCGCTGGTCGTCGCGGGCGGCGGCGTCCACCACAGCCGCGCCGAGGAGGCCCTCGCCGAGTTCGCGGCGGCCACCGGCATACCGGTCGCCTCCACCCAGGCCGGCAAGGGCTCGCTGTGCTGGGACCACCCCCAGGACGTCGGCGGCATCGGCCACACCGGCACCGCGACGGCCGACGAACTCGCCCGCACCGCCGACCTGGTGATCGGCGTCGGCACCCGCTGGACCGACTTCACCACCGCCTCCGGGACCCTCTTCGCCGGGGTGGGCGTCCGCTTCCTCAACCTCAACATCGCCCCCTACGACGGCCACAAGCTCGCCGGGCTGCCCCTGGTCGCGGACGCCCGCAGCGGCCTCCAGGAGCTGACCGCGGGCCTGGACACGCACGCGTACCGGGCCGCGGACTCCTACGTCACCGAGTACACCGAGGACAAGGAGCGCTGGGAGCAGCGCGTCGACGCCTGCTACGAGGCCGACGAGCCGGACGTACGGCCGACGCAGCCGCAGGTCCTGGGCGCGCTCGACGCGGTGGTCGACGGGACGGACGTGATCGTCAACGCGGCCGGCTCCCTCCCGGGCGACCTGCACAAGCTGTGGCGGGCGCGCTCACGGGACCAGTACCACCTGGAGTACGGCTACTCCTGCATGGGCTACGAGATCCCGGCCGCGATCGGCGTGAAGCTGGCCGCGCCCGGCCGGCCGGTGTGGGCGCTGGTCGGCGACGGCACGTATCTGATGATGCCGACGGAGATCGTGACCGCCGTGCAGGAGGGCGTCGCGATCAAGGTGCTGCTGGTCCAGAACCACGGGTACGCCTCCATCGGCGGTCTGTCGGAGTCGGTGGGCGGCGAGCGGTTCGGCACCGCGTACCGGTTCCCGTCGGGCGACGGCACGTACACGGGGGCGCCGCTGCCCGTGGATCTCGCCGCCAACGCGGCCAGCCTGGGCCTGCGCGTGCTGCGTGCCAAGACCGTCGGCGAACTGCACGAGGCGCTCGCCGAGGCCCGCGCCGCCGACACTCCCACATGTGTCTACGTCGAGACCGAAACGGCCGACACTGTGTCGGGCCCGCCGCCCGCCCAGGCCTGGTGGGATGTACCCGTGGCCGAGACCGCGACCCGACCGTCGGCGGTCAAGGCACGAGAGCTGTACGAACGGCACGTCTCCACCCGACGCCGCCATCTGTGAAGGAGAAACCGGTCATGACGAAGATCGTCAACCACTGGATCGGCGGCAAGACCGTCGACGGCGCGTCGGGTACGTACGGGCCGGTCACCGACCCGGCGACCGGCGCGGTCACCACCAAGGTCGCGTTCGCGACGGTCGACGAGGTGGACGCCGCGGTGGCCGCGGCGAAGGACGCCTTCGTCACCTGGGGCCAGTCCTCCCTGGCCCGGCGCACCGAGATCCTCTTCAGGTTCCGCGCGCTGCTGGACGCCAACCGGGACGCGATCGCCGAGCTGATCACCGCCGAGCACGGCAAGGTCCACTCCGACGCGCTCGGCGAGGTGGCCCGCGGCCTGGAGATCGTGGACCTCGCCTGCGGCATCAACGTCCAGCTCAAGGGCGAGCTGTCCACACAGGTCGCCAGCCGCGTCGACGTGGCCTCGATCCGCCAGCCGCTGGGCGTGGTCGCCGGCATCACGCCGTTCAACTTCCCGGCCATGGTGCCGATGTGGATGTTCCCGATCGCCATCGCGACCGGCAACACCTTCGTCCTCAAGCCGTCCGAGAAGGACCCCTCCGCCGCCCTCAAGATCGCGGAGCTGCTGGCCGAGGCGGGCCTGCCGGACGGTGTCTTCAACGTCGTGCACGGCGACAAGGTGGCCGTCGACCGCCTCCTGGAGCACCCCGACGTCAAGGCCGTCTCCTTCGTCGGCTCCACCCCTATCGCCCGCTACATCCACACCACCGCCGCCGCCCACGGCAAGCGCGTGCAGGCGCTGGGCGGCGCCAAGAACCACATGCTGGTCCTGCCGGACGCCGATCTGGACGCGGCCGCCGACGCGGCGGTGTCCGCCGCCTACGGCTCCGCGGGCGAGCGCTGCATGGCCATCTCCGCCGTCGTCGCCGTCGGCGCGGTCGGTGACACGCTGGTGGAGAAGATCCGCGAGCGCGCCGAGAAGATCAAGATCGGTCCGGGCGACGACCCGGCCTCCGAGATGGGCCCGCTGATCACCAGGGCGCACCGCGACAAGGTCGCCTCCTACGTCACCGGGGCGGCGGCCGAGGGCTGCGAGGTCGTCCTGGACGGCACCGGCCACACCGTGGAGGGCTACGAGGACGGCCACTGGATCGGCCTGTCCCTGCTCGACAAGGTGCCCACGTCGGCGGCGGCGTACCGGGACGAGATCTTCGGCCCGGTGCTGTGCGTGCTGCGCGTGGACACCTACGAGGAGGGGGTCGCGCTGATCAACGCCTCGCCCTTCGGCAACGGCACCGCGATCTTCACCCGGGACGGCGGCGCGGCCCGCCGCTTCCAGCTGGAGATCGAGGCCGGCATGGTCGGCGTGAACGTCCCGATCCCGGTCCCGGTCGGCTACCACAGCTTCGGCGGCTGGAAGGACTCGCTCTTCGGCGACCACCACATCTACGGCAACGACGGCACGCACTTCTACACCCGCGGCAAGGTCGTCACCACCCGCTGGCCGGACCCCGCCGACGCCCCGGCGGGCGTCGACCTCGGCTTCCCCCGCAACCACTGAGGTCCTGCGGTGCCCCCGCTCCCGGGGAGCGGGGGCACCGCCGTGTCCGGGCTCAGCCCTGCTGCTCCTGGGCCTTCTTGACCTGTTCGGTGAGGTCGCCGGTCTGCGCGGCGGGGGGTGCCTTCACCGGGGACGTGGCGCCGAACTTCCGGAAGTCCATGGTGACCTTGACCGTGCCGATCACCTGCTTCAGGCGGACCGGGAGGTCCTTGGACCCGACCCAGATGTCCATGGTCATCGAGTCGGCGCCGCCCGTCACCGAGCTCATCAGGTTGTCACCGCCGTAGGCGTCCTTGAACTTGCCCATGTGCGCCTTGTCGACCACGGCCCGGTAGTGGGTCGTGCCCTGCCCGTCGACGGTCTCCCTGCCGAGGTCCTTGACGTTGTCGGCGTACTTCAGCCCGCGCATCGCGGCCGCCGGGTTGCCGCCCCCGCCGCCGCTGAAGGCCTGCGAACCCTTGTCGCCGAAGATCGCCGAGGAGTCGATCCTCATCCACTCCTTGCCCTTGAGCGGGCCGGCGGGCTGCGGGTCGATGTCGTAGTAGTAGGCGCCGTCCACGAACAGCACCCGGGTCTTCGGGCTGTCCTGCAGCTGCTGCAGGCGGGCGGCCGCCGTGTCCATCTCGGCGTCGAACGCCAGCCCGTCGCCCCAGGAGTAGGTGCCGTCCATGGCGATCGGGGTGCCCGTGCCCAGGTCGGTGCTCACCTTGACCTCGGCCGAGCCGAGCTGCTCGGTGCGGTCGGTCGCCCGTGACAGGACGGCCATGATCTTGTCCGCGTTGTCCACGGCCTTGGCCGCGGTCTTCGCGCCGTCCGCGCCGCACGCGGACACCGTGAGGGTCGCCGCCGCCGTGATCCCCACCCAGGCAGCGGTGTGCTTCACCTTCATGAGTCCCCACCCATTGCTGTGATTCGGTTGTGTCTTCTGTGGCCGCCGACTCTAGCGGGACAGACCGACAGGTCCGGATACCGGACGTCCGTACGCCTTTTTTCGCCGCCCGCCCTGCGGTTCCCGTACGGCTCAAGGGCCCGGAACAGTCTGCAGGGAAATGCTGTTTGCGTGCCCCAAAGGGCCTTCTTGCTACTGATTTCGTAGCCAGATGCCTATTGACGCCTCGGTTTTCGTCGGGATTCCATGCATCCCGCCCCGGCCGCCGGAGGCATCCGCACCAGTCGATCGGAACCGCTGCATGACCGACACGCTCCGCCCCGTCGACACCGCCGTCCCCGGGGCGGCGGCCACCGCCGCCCCCGCCACGCTCAAACGCTCCATCGGAGTCGTCGGCGGCACCCTGCTCACGCTCTCGTGCGTGACGCCCGCCTCCACACTGTTCGTGGTCGTGCCGGACCTGTTCGGCTCGCTCGGCACCGCCACCGCCCTGACGATCGCCATCGGCTCCGTGCTGTGCGTGGCCGTGGCGTTCTGCTACTCGGAGCTGGGCACCCTCGTCCCCAGCGCGGGCGGCGAGTACGCGATGGTCTCGACGACGGCCGGACGGCTCGCGGGCTGGCTGGTGTTCGTCCTCTCCCTGCTGGTGGTCATGATCGTGCCGCCGGTGATCGCGATGGGCACGGCGGACTACCTGACGCCGATCGTGCACCTCGACCCGGCGGTCGCCGGTGCCGGCGTGATGCTCCTCGCCACCCTGGCCGGCCTGCTCGACCTGCGCGCCAACGCCTGGATCACCGGCGTCTTCCTGGTCCTGGAGGTCATCGCGGCGGCCGTGGTCGCCCTCCTCGGCTTCGCGCACAGCGAGCGGGGCGCCGGCAGCCTGGTGTCGATGAAGGTGGCCGGCCCCCACGGCCACACGGACACGGTGACGGCGATGCTGGTGGTCTCCGGCCTCGCGATCGCCCTCTTCGTCACCCAGGGCTTCTCGACCGCGGTCTACCTCTCCGAGGAACTGGAGCACCCGCGCCGCAACGTCGCCCGCACGGTCCTGGCCACCCTCGCCATCTCGACGGTGATCATCCTGGTGCCGGTGGCGGCGATCACCATGGGCGCCTCCGACATCTCCCAGCTGACCGGCGGCGACATCAGCGGCATGGTCACCGCCTGGTCCGACTCCGCGGTCGGCACCTTCGTCAGCCTCTGCGTGGCCCTCGCGATCATCAACGCGGGCATCGTCATGGTCATCCAGAACTCCCGCGTCCTGTTCGCCTCGGCCCGCGACAAGGCCTGGCCCGGTCCGGTCAACACGGTCTTCGCCAGGCTCGGCCGCTTCGGCTCCCCCTGGGTCGCGACCCTCGCCGTCGGCGTCCCCGGCGCCCTCCTGTGCTTCGTGAACCTGGACACCCTCTACGGCGTCACGGGCGTCTCGGTGACCGGCATGTACCTCCTCGTCGCCGTCGCCGCCCTCCTGGCCCGCCGCGGCTCCCACCGGCACACGCCCGCCTGGCGCATGCCCCTGTGGCCCGCGATGCCGGTCCTGCTGATCGCGGTCCTCGCCTACATCCTCAGCCGGCAGGAGACGAGCTACCTCCTGTGGACGGGCGGCATCACGGCCGTGGCCACCCTCTACTGGGCGCTGTACCTCCGGCCCCGCAAGGAGACCCGCTGGCTCGTCTCCGTCCCGGAGGACGCCCGGGCCTGAAGAGGCCGCGGGCCGTGCAGGGGCGCGGCGAACGGCGCGACCGACCACGGCGAACCCGCAGCCGTCCGACGGCAGGAGCGCCCGAGTTCGTGGACGTACCGCAACGGCGGTACGCCGAAACGGCTCCGTACGCCCGGAGGAGGTGCCCATGCTCACCCTCCGGGCTGCTCCCACCGCCGGAGGCCCCCCGTACCGTTGGAGCATGGATCTTCGACCGTCCCGCCTGCGAGGGCTGCTGCGCACACCCCGGAGGGCGCTCGCCGCCGGTGCCGCCGTCGTGGTGCTCGCGGGCGCGGGCACCTGGACGGCCGTCGCCTCGGACGGGAAGCCGCCCGTGCACCGCACCGACCGCGTCATGTCGATGGACGGGGTGAGGATCGACACCTCGTACTTCACCCCCGGTGAAACCGGTGGACGCCACCCCGCGGTCCTGCTCGCCCACGGCTTCGGCGGCAGCAAACAGGACGTGCGCGGGCAGGCGGAGGACCTCGCCAGGGACGGCTACGCGGTCCTGACCTGGTCCGCGCGCGGCTTCGGCAGGTCCACCGGCAGGATCGGGCTGAACGACCCGAAGGGCGAGGTCGCCGACGTCTCCCGGCTCATCGACTGGCTCGCCCGGCAGCCCCAGGTCCAGCTCGACAAGCCCGGCGACCCCCGCGTGGGCGTCGCCGGCGCCTCGTACGGCGGCGCGATCTCGCTGCTGGCCGCGGGATACGACCCCCGCGTGGACGCCATCGCCCCGGCGATCACGTACTGGAACCTGGCTGACGCCCTGTTCCCGGACGGCGTGTTCAAGAAGCTGTGGGCCGGGATCTTCGTCAACTCCGGCGGCGGATGTGCCAAGTTCGAGCCCCGGCTGTGCCGCATGTACGAGCGGGTCGCGGAGTCGGGCCGGCCCGACGCGCAGGCGCGCGAACTGCTGGAAGCCCGCTCCCCGTCCGCCGTCGCCGGCCGCATCCGGGTGCCGACGCTCCTGGTGCAGGGCCAGACGGACTCCCTCTTCCCGCTGGGCCAGGCCGACGCGGCCGCGAAGGCCATCCGCGCGAACGGCGCCCCGGTCGACGTCGACTGGATCGCCGGCGGGCACGATGGCGGCGACCTGGAGACGAGCCGCGTCCAGGCACGCGTGCGTACGTGGTTCGACCGCTACCTCAAGCACGACAAGGGCACCGGCACCGGCCCGGCCTTCCGCGTCAGCCGCGGCGGCGGCGTCGACTCCACGAGCGGCGCTGCGGTGCTGCGGGGCGCGAGCGCCGACGCCTACCCCGGCCTGGAGAGCGGGCAGCGCCCGCTGCGGCTGCGCGGCACCGAACAGAGCTTCGCCAACCCGGCCGGCGCCGGCCCGCCCGCCGTCTCCGCCCTGCCCGGCCTCGGCGGCTCCGGCGGACTCGCCCAGCTCTCCTCGCTCGGCGTCGGGGTGTCGCTGGACTTCCCCGGCCAGTACGCGCAGTTCGAGTCGGCGCCGCTCGCCGGCGGCCTGCGGATCACCGGATCGCCCACGGTCACCGTCCACGTGAGGTCGACGAGCGACGACGCCGTGCTCTTCGCGAAGGTGTACGACGTCCCGCCCGGCGGCGGCACGCCCCAGTTGCCCGCGCAGCTGGTGACGCCCGTCCGCGTCGAGGGCGCCAGGGCGGGCAAGGACGTCACGATCACGCTCCCGGCCGTCGACCACCAGGTCGAGCAGGGCCACCGGCTGCGCCTGGTCCTCGCCTCCACCGACCTGGGCTACGCCTCCCCGGTGCGCCCGGCGACGTACACCGTCTCCCTGAGGAGCGAGCTGAAGGTGCCCACGGCACCCGGCGTGAGCACCGCGGCCGCCCCGCTGCCGTCCTGGGTGTGGTGGCTCCCGGTGGCCGCGGCGGCGATCGCCCTGGCCCTGCTGGTGACGGGCCGCCGCCGTACGACGACGACGCCGCCCGCGGACCCGGCGTCGGCCGACGTCCCGCTCCGGATCACCGACCTGAGCAAGCGGTACGCCAGGTCGGCGGACCGCTACGCGGTGCAGGACCTGTCCTTCCGCGTGGACAAGGGCCAGGTCCTCGGCCTCCTCGGGCCGAACGGCGCGGGCAAGACCACCACCCTGCGCATGCTGATGGGCCTGATCACGCCGGACGCCGGGGAGATCCGGGTCTTCGGCCACGCGATCCGTCCCGGCGCCCCGGTCCTGTCCCGGGTCGGCGCGTTCGTGGAGGGCTCGGGCTTCCTGCCGCACCTGTCCGGCCGCGAGAACCTGGAGCTGTACTGGCGGGCGACGGGCCGCCCGCCCGAGGACGCCCATCTGGACGAGGCCCTGGAGATCGCCGGCCTCGGCGACGCGCTCGCCCGCGCGGTGCGCACCTACTCCCAGGGCATGCGCCAGCGCCTGGCCATCGCCCAGGCCATGCTCGGACTCCCGGACCTGCTCATCCTCGACGAACCGACCAACGGCCTCGACCCGCCGCAGATCCGCGAGATGCGCGAGGTGCTCATCCGGTACGCGGCGGCCGGCCGCACGGTGATCGTCTCCAGCCACCTGCTGGCCGAGGTCGAGCAGTCCTGCACCCATCTGGTCGTCATGGACCGCGGCCGTCTCGTCCAGGCGGGTCCGGTCTCCGAGATCATCGGCTCCGGCGACACCCTGCTCGTGGGACTGGCGGCCGGCATCCCCGATCCGCTGGTCGAGAAGGTGGCGGCGCTGCCGGGTGTGGAGTCGGCGGTACGGACGGACGGCGGCCTGCTGGTCCGGCTGGCACCCGGCACCGGCGGGCCCCCCGGCGCCGGCGCCCCCCAACTCCTCGTGGAGCTCGTACGCCTGGAGGTCCCCGTCTCCTCGCTCGGCCCCCACCGCCGGCTCGAGGACGCCTTCCTCACCCTGATCGGAGGCTCCGCATGAGCACGCTCGTCGAACGCACCGAGACCGCCTCCGGGTACCGGGCGGGCCGCACGCTGCCCCTGCGGGTCGAGCTGGTCCGCCAGCTCAAGCGGCGCCGGACGCTGATCATGGGCGCGATCCTCGCGCTGCTGCCGTTCGTGCTGCTGATCGCGTTCACCATCGGCGGCGACCCGGGCGGCCGCAACGACCGGGTGACGCTGATGGACACGGCCACCGCGTCGGGCGCCAACTTCGCCGCCGTCAACCTCTTCGTCTCCGCCGGCTTCCTGCTCGTCATCCCCGTCGCCCTGTTCTGCGGGGACACGGTCGCCTCGGAGGCCGGCTGGTCCTCGCTGCGCTATCTGCTGGCCGCACCCGTGCCGCGGGCCCGCCTGCTGTGGTCCAAACTCCTCGTCGCCCTGGGCCTCAGCCTGGCCGCGATGATCCTGCTGCCGGTGGTGGCGCTCGCCGTCGGCACGGCCGCGTACGGCTGGGGACCGCTGCAGATCCCCACCGGCGGCGCCCTGGACACGGGCACGGCGGCGCAGCGCCTGCTGGTGGTGGTCGCGTACATCTTCGTCTCCCAACTGGTCACCGCTGCACTCGCGTTCTGGCTCTCGACGAAGACGGACGCGCCGCTCGGCGCGGTCGGCGGCGCGGTCGGCCTGACGATCGTGGGCAACGTCCTGGACGCCGTCACGGCCCTCGGCCACTGGCGCGACTTCCTGCCCGCGCACTGGCAGTTCGCCTGGGCGGACGCCGTCCAGCCGCATCCCGAGTGGTCCGGCATGATCCAGGGCACGGCGATTTCGGTAACGTACGCGCTCGTCCTGTTCGCCCTGGCCTTCCGGGGTTTCGCCCGCAAGGACATCGTGTCGTAGGTCAACGGAGGATCACCCACCGGTCTCGGCGGGCCATGATCGTGGCCGTCTTGAGATCCTTCCGCAACGCCCCGTGCCGCACGTTCCGCACCCCTGAGCCGTCACAGTCGCAGACATCGGCGTCAACTCACCAAGGGGGCAAGGACGATGCAGTGGTACCGAACACCCCGCCCGGACCTGCCGCGCCGCCGCGCCCGCCGGCTGCGCACCGCCGTCCTCGCGCTCGCGGCGGCGGGCGGCCTGCTGCTCACGGCCTGCTCCGCGGGCGGCTCCGACGGCGGCAGGGCCACGGGCGGCTCGCACCACAACGGCTTCCCGGCACCGCCGCCCGCCGCCCCGACCTCCGGTGACCGGAGCGGCGAGGACGGGTACGCCAGTGCCTCCCCGTCCCGCGACCACCTCTCCACCTTCGCCCTCGACGTCGACACCGCCTCCTACGAGTACGCCCGCCGCACGCTCGCCGGGGGAGGGCGCCCGGACCCCGCCACCATCCGCCCCGAGGAGTTCGTCAACAGCTTCCGCCAGGACTACGAACGCCCCGACGGCAACGGCTTCACGGTCACCGTCGACGGCGCCCGCACCGACCGGAAGAACTGGTCCCTCGTCCGCGTCGGCCTCGCCACCCGCCCCGCCGCCGCGGCCGGCGAACGCCCGCCCGCCGCCCTCACCTTCGTCGTCGACATCTCGGGTTCCATGGCCGAGCCCGGCCGGCTCGACCTCGCCCAGAAGTCCCTCGACACGATGACGAACCGGCTGCGCGACGACGACTCGGTCGCCCTGGTCACCTTCAGCGAGCGGGCCGAGACCGTGCTGCCGATGACCCGGCTCGGCGGCCACCGCGGCGAGATCCACGCCGCCGTCGACAGCCTGGAGCCGGCGTACTCCACCAACCTCGGCGCCGGCGTCGAGACCGGCTACGCCACGGCCGTCGAGGGCCGCCGCCCGCACGCCACCAACCGCGTCGTGCTGATCTCCGACGCCCTCGCCAACGACGGCGACACCGACCCGGACTCCATCCTGGAGCGCATCTCCACGGCCCGCCGCGCATACGGCATCACCCTCTTCGGCGTGGGCGTCGGCAGCGACTACGGCGACGCCCTCATGGAGCGCCTCGCCGACAAGGGCGAC
This sequence comes from Streptomyces sp. NPDC101225, assembly GCF_044767585.1. Taxonomy (NCBI): domain Bacteria; kingdom Bacillati; phylum Actinomycetota; class Actinomycetes; order Kitasatosporales; family Streptomycetaceae; genus Streptomyces; species Streptomyces sp. NPDC101225. The sequence continues at coordinate 140,271 of NZ_JBIWOE010000002.1, read as the reverse complement.
GGCCACACCGCGTACGTGTCGGCGGAGGACGACGCCCGCAAGGTCTTCTGCGACCAGCTCCCGCAGAACATCGACCTGACCGCCCGCGACGCCAAGGCCCAGGTCGCCTTCGACCCCGAGACGGTCACCGACTTCCGCCTGGTCGGCTACGACGACCGCCGGGTCGCCGACGACGACTTCCGCGACGACCGCGTCGACGGCGGCGAGGTCGGCCCCGGCCACACCGTCACCGCCCTCTACGCCGTCCGCACCCGGCCGGGCGCCGAAGGCCACCTCGCCACGGCGACCGTCCGCTGGCTCGACCCCGACACGCGCGCGCCGCACGAGCGGTCCGGGGAGATGGAGACCACCGCGCTGCGCGACTCCGTCTGGGAGGCGAGCCCCCGTTTCCAGGTGACCGCCGTGGCCGCCTACTTCGCCGACGCCCTGCGCCTGGGCGACGACCGCTGGTCCGCCCTTCCCGGCGACCCCGGACTCGGCGAACTGAAGGATCGTGCCGAGGAGTTGGCGAAGCGGACCGAGGACCGCGACGTACGCCGCCTCGCGGACGCGATCGGGGAGGCCGACCGGGCCGGGCTCCGGTGAACCGGTTCCCCGCAAGGCCCCATTGACTGTTTCTTACTTGCGAGTAAGTTGACCCTCCAGTCAGAGCCGACCGGGAGCCGCCATGGGTGTACGCAGGGATCTGAGAAGGGCCAGACGGCGCACCGACCTCGCGGCCCGCACCAGGGTCGAGGTCACCAGGGACGAGGACGGCGTGGTGCGCGAGGCCCGCACCCCCGCCCTCGCCGCGCGCCTCACCTCCGGCAGCACCGCCGACCTCCCCTACACCAACGCGGCCGAGGACCCCGACGCGGTGGTCCTGCGCCGCAGGGACGACGACGGCTGGCGGCCGGTGACCGCGGCGGCCTTCGCCCGCGAGGTCACCGCCGTGGCCAAGGGGCTGATCGCGGCGGGCCTCGAACCGGGCGGCCGGGTCGCGGTGATGTCCCGCACCCGCTACGAGTGGACGGTCCTGGACTTCGCGATCTGGGCGGCGGGCGGCCGGACCGTCCCCGTCTACGCCACGTCCTCGGCCGACCAGGTGGAGTGGATCGTCCGCGACTCCGGGGCCCGCCTCGTCGTGGCGGAGACCGCCGAGAACGCGGCCACGGTGGCGGCGGCCACGGCGCGCCACGCACCCCCGCCCCGCGTCTGGCGGTTGGACGAGGACGCCCTCACGGCCCTGGCGGCGCTCGGCCGCGACCTGCCCGACGAGGAGGTCACCAAGCGCCGTACGGCCCTCACCCCCGACACGACCGCGACGATCTGCTACACCTCCGGCACCACCGGGCAGCCCAAGGGCTGCGTCCTCACCCACGCCAACCTGCACGCCGAGGCCGCCAACACGGTCGAGATGCTGCACCCCCTCTTCAAGGAGGTCACGGGCCAGGTCGCCTCGACCCTGCTCTTCCTCCCGCTCGCCCACATCCTCGGCCGCACCCTTCAGATCGCCTGCCTGATGGCGCGTATCGAGATCGGCCACTGCCCGAGCATCAAACCCGACGAACTCCGGCCCGCGCTCAAGGAGTTCCGCCCGACCTTCCTCGTGGGCGTCCCGTACCTCTTCGAAAAGATCCACGACACCGGCCGCGCGACCGCCGAGAAGATCGGCCGCGGCGCCTCCTTCGACCGCGCGGACCGCGTCGGCGTCCGCTTCGGGCAGGCGTACCTGAACAAGTTCCTTCAGACGGGCAAGGGCCCCGGCCCCGGCCTGTACGCCGCCTGGGCCCTGTACGACCTGCTGGTCTACCGCCGCGTCCGCAAGGAGCTGGGCGGCCGCATGCGCTACGCCATCAGCGGCGGCTCCCCCCTCGACCGCAACCTCAACCTGTTCTTCTGTGCCGCCGGAATCATCGTCTACGAGGGCTACGGCCTGACCGAGACCAGCGCCGCCGCCACCATCGTGCCGCCCCTGAAGCCCCGTCCCGGCACGGTCGGCGTCCCGGTCCCCGGCACCGCGGTGCGGATCGCCGAGGACGGGGAGGTGCTCGTCAAGGGCGGCGTCGTCTTCGGTGCGTACTGGAACGACCCGGCCGCCACCGACGCCGTGCTCCAGGACGACTGGTTCGCCACCGGCGACCTGGGCGCCCTCGACGAGGACGGCTATCTCACCATCACCGGCCGCAAGAAGGACATCCTCGTCACCTCCGGCGGCAAGAACGTCTCCCCGGCCGTCCTGGAGGACCGGCTGCGCAGCCGCACGCCGGTCGGCCAGTGCATCGTCGTGGGCGACAACCGTCCCTTCGTGGCCGCCGTCATCACCCTCGAACCGGAGGCGGTGGAGCACTGGCTGACGGTGCGTAAGCTGCCGGCGAACACCCCGATGTCCGAGGTGGTGCGGGATCCGCGGATGCGCGCCGAGGTCCAGAGGGCCGTGGACTACGCCAACGAGGCCGTCTCCCGGGCCGAGTCGATCCGCGCGTTCACTCTGGTGGAGGGTGAATTCACGGAGGACAACGGTCTGCTCACGCCGTCCCTGAAGATCAGGCGCCACGCGGTCACGCAGGCGTACGCCGAGGAAATAGCGGCCTTGTACGCCGGCTGACGTTCCGTCGGGGTCACTCGGGCGGGTGATCCCTGCCGAGCCGACCACCCCAAGTGGTGCAATTAAGTGATATATGACTAAGTGTCACTGAACGTAGGATCTGCGGCGAAGGAGGACGAATGATCCCTCGCCGCCGGTCCGCCCTCGTACGGCTGGCACTCGTCACCGCCGGAGTGCTCACGCTGGCCTCACTCCTGTGGGGGCCGGTGTCCTCGCCCGACGACGGCCGCAACCCCGACCCGCCGCCGGTGGTGCCCACCGTGCCGGGCCCCACCCCGGCGCCGCCCCAGGCGCCCTTCCCCGCGGGCGCGGACAGCGAACGGCCCGCCTTCGGAGCCTTTCTCGACTCCGAGGCCGTGGGGCTCGCGCGGATGCGGAAGTTCAGCCGCTGGCTGGGCGGCACCGAACTGCGCGTCGGGCACACGTATCTGCCGGGTGACGTGTGGAGCAACATCGAGGGCGGCAACGACTTCCTCGACAGCTGGGCCCGGTGGCGGCGGGCCGAGGCCGACCGGATGCTCGTGCTCAACGTCCCCCTGATGGAGCACAACGAGGCCCAGGTCTCCGACACGGCCGTCAGACGGCTGCTGCGGCGCGCCGCGGCCGGTGCCTACGACGACCACTTCCGGATCCTGGCACAGCGGCTGGTCGACCTGGGCGCGACGGACACGATCCTGGTCCTCGGCTGGGAGATGAACGGCACGACGTACACGCACCGCTGCGGCCCCGACCCGGAGCACTGGAAGGAGTACTGGCGGCGCATCGTCACCGTCATGCGCTCGGTGCCGGGCCAGAAGTTCAGGTTCGACTTCGCCCCCAGCCGCGGCAGGGACGCGATCCCCTGGCCCGAGTGCTACCCCGGTGACGACGTCGTCGACATCGTCGGCATGGACTCCTACGACCAGCCCCACGGGATGTCCTTCGACGAGCAGGTGTCCGAGCCCTACGGCCTCCAGTTCCACGTGGACTTCGCCCGGGAGCACCACAAGCCGTTCTCGTACCCGGAGTGGGGCCTGTTCCGCAACGGCGACGACCGCGTGTACATGCTGCGGATGCTGGCCTGGATGGACGAGCACAGGCCGCTGTACAACACCCTCACCGACTACTGCCCGCACGGAGTGTGGCAGTGCGGCGGCAACCCCCGGGCCTCCGCCCTGTACCGCGCGGTCCTGTCCAGCGCTCCCGTGCCGCGGCCGACACCGGGGCCGTCGGTCCCCGCCCGGCCCGCGCGGCCCGTCCCCCCGGCCCCCACGCGGCCCCCGCCCCCCGCCGTGACGCCGCAGGCGCCGGCACCGGTGCCGAGACCGGCCCCCGTGCCGACGCCCTCTCCGACGCCACCGCGTCCGCCCGCCGGGCGGCCCCCCGGGTGAGCGCTACGCGTGCGCCTGCGGGCCGGGCCCGCGGCGCAGGACCTTCTTGGCCGCACGCCGGGCCGTGGCGTGCGCCACGGAGGCCGCCAGCAGCGGCGCGGTGAGCGGACCGGCCATCAGCAGGCGCTCGTTGTGGACCGTCTCGGGACACCAGCGGTACTTGTACGGCTCGTCACCGCGCAGCATGCTCAGCACCTGGCCCTCGCCGCCGCAGGCGAGCTCGCTCGACGCGCGCAGCAGCATCGTCGCCACGTCCAGCTTGCTGTCCCGCAGCCGCGGATGGAAGCCGTACAGGTACTCGCCGGTCAGGCCCCCCGACATGAGATGGAGGTTGACGGCCACCACCGCCCCCTCCAGCAGGAACTCGGTCACCGCGGCCTGACCGGACCGGGCCATCGGCACCACCGAGCGGGTCAGGTGCTCCACGAACCGCGGCCGGGTGTGCTCCGGCGTGACCTTCTTGCCCTCCCACTGCAGCCGGTGCAGTTCGACCAGCCGCCGCACCGCGCTCTCCGTCTCGTCGTGACCCACCACACGCCACTCGACACCGAGCCGGCCGAGCCGGTTCACCTTGTTGCGGATGCGCTGGGCGCGCGTCGTCGGCAGCCGCTTGATCAGCTCGCCCATGGGCAGCGCGGGCAGCTCCAGGCACGTCGAGTCGCGCAGGCGGCAGCGCGGACCGCGCCAGTGCCGGTAGACCTGCTCCACCGCGCTGCCCGGCCGGACGTCGCGGAAGTCGACCAGCGCGGTGCGCGCCGCGCGGGACAGGGCGTCCGCCAGCGCCCGGCCGCCCTCCTCGGCGGCCGCCCCGTCGAGCAGCACGTCGCGGAAGTCGGAGATGGCGCCGCCCACCGGCACCAGCCGGGGCACCGGACGCCGCACCCTCATCAGCGGCGCGGCGCCCACGAGCCGCCCGCCCCGCCGCACCAGGAAGAGCCGCAGCCCGCCGGGTGCGCCGTACGACAGCCACCAGGAGTGCAGCCAGGCGTGCGTCTGGAACGGCGTCGCCGACGGACAGGCGGCGTGCAGCCCTTCCCACTCCCCGGCCAGCGCGGCGAACGCCGCCCCGTCCGTGCACAGTTCGACCGACAGCGCGCGGCCGGCCGCGGTCACCCGAGCTTCCCGTGGGCGTCCACGGCGTGCGTCGGGGCGGGCACCGTCGCCTGCCCCGGGCCCTCCCGCGCCGCCCGCCGCGGCCTCACCAGCAGCGCGAGGCCGCCGAGCAGACCTCCGGCGCTCGCGCCCACCAGCCCGGTCAGCGTCCAGGAGGGCGACGAGGGCTCGGTGGGCTTCAGGGCGGGGGAGATCCGCTCCAGGCGGATGCCCGTGGCCTTCTTGGTGCGGTTCGCCTCCGTGACGAGCGTGCCGGAGACCGCGTTGGCGAGGCCGGCGGCCTGGGCGGGGCTCGCCCCGGTCGCCGACACCGAGACCATCGGCGCGTCCGGTGACGTCGCGACCTGCACGTTCTCGCGCAGCGCCGCGGCCGGCACGCCCGCCGCCCGCTGGGCGTCCCCGAGCACCGCCAACTGCGGTGCCACCCTGCCGTACGCCTGCGCGAAGCCGAGCGCGTCGGCGCAGTCGACGTCCGACCGGCCCGCCGCGACCGCGACCACGGAACTCGTCGCCGTGTACTGCGGCGGCTGCGCCAGCCCGTACGCGCCACCGGCCGCGGCGCCGAGCAGCACGCCGGCCGGCAGCAGCCACCACGGGGGCAGCCGCCTCGCGCGGGCGCGCGCACGGCGCGAGAGCCGGGCGGGCTGAACGGGTTTGTCGGTCATGAGGAACTCGCTTCCAGGGTCGAGCCGGACAGAGCGGCCGTGTACACATCCATCAACTGCCGGGCGCTGCACGCGATGTCGAAGCGGCGCACGGCATCCGGCGTGGTGCGCCCGCCGGGGCCCGCCGCGCGCAGCCGCAGCAGTTCCCGCGCGTACGCGCCGGCGCCGCCGGTGATTTGCCGGGCGCCGGGCGCCGCGTCCGGCGGCAGGTCCTCCACGGCGGGGCAGCTCGCGTACAGCACCGGCAGCCCGGCCGCCAGCGCCTCCACCACGGCGAGCCCGAAGGCCTCCTCGGCCGACGGGGAGACGAGCACGTCCACCGCGGACAGCAGCGCCATGACGCCGGGCGCCTCGTCGCCGGAGCCCGGCAGATACGGCCGCTCACCGGCCAGCACCAGCCGGTCCGCGACCCCGAGCCCCCGGGCCAGGCGCCGCAGCGCCGCCTCCTCGGGACCGCCGCCGACCAGCAGCAGCCGTACGTCCGACGGCAGCCGGGCCAGCGCGCGCACGAGCAGGTCGAAGCGTTTGCCCGGGGCGAGCCGCCCCACCCCGCCGACGACGTACGCGTCCTCGGGCAGCCCGTGGAACGCCCGCGCCTCCTTGCGCCGGACCTCGTCGAAGGCGAACCGGGACGCCTCGATGCCGTTCGGGATGACGTGGATGCGCGAGGCCGGCACACCCCACTGCCGCAGCCGCCCGGCCACCGCCGGGGAGACCGCGACCGTGGCCCGGCCGAGCCGCTCACCGGCCAGGTACAGCGCCCGTACGCCCGCGGTCAGCGGACGGCCCTCCAGCCGGGTGTCGCCGATGGAGTGCTCGGTGGCGACGACGGCCCGGACCCCCGCGAGGCGGGCGGCGATCCGGCCGTAGAGACAGGCCCGGTACAGGTGGGTGTGGACGACGTCGTAGCCGCCGCCGCGGATCAGCCGGGTGAGGCGGGGCAGTGCGCCGAGGTCGCGGTTGCCGCCCATCCCGAGATGGGTGACGCGGACCCCGTCGGCCGCCAGGCCCGCGGCGACCGGGCCGGGGTTGGTCAGGGTCACCACGTCGCACCGTGCGGGAAGATGCCGCAGCAGCAGCCGCAGTTGCTGCTCCGCGCCCCCCACACCGAGACCGGTGATGACGTGCAGCGCCCTCACACGGACCCCACGGCGCGGCCGAAGCGCCGCGCCAGACGCCGCTTCAGCTCCAGCCGGGGCGCGGTGTCGGCCCGGCCGAGGTGGATACGGGGCAGGGCGAAGTCGCCGCAGCCCGCGGGGCCGGGGGAGATCGCGCAGGCGTAGCGGTAACCGGCCCGGCGCACGGCCGCGGCGACGCGCTCGTCCATGTAGCCGTAGGGGTAGCAGAAGCCCTCCACGTCCCGGCCGGTGATCCCGGCGAGCAGCCGGCGGCTGTCGCCCACCTCCGAGCGCAGCGTCTCGTCGGTGGCCTCGGTCAGGTCGAGGTGGGTGAGGCCGTGCGAGGCCACCTCCATCCCCGCCGCCGCGACCCGGCGGATGCCGGCCGTGTCGAGCAGCGGCTTGCGCGGCCCGTGCGGCTCCCAGCCGTTGTCGCCGCCGAGCCGTCCGGGCAGCACGAACACGGTCGCCGTACAGCCCCAGCGGTGCAGCACCGGCAGCGCGGTGCTCGCGAAGTCGGCGAACCCGTCGTCGAAGGTGAGCCCGACCAGGCCGCGCTCCGCGCCGCGGGCGCGTGCCGTGAGCAGCTCCCGCATGCTCACGCCGCGCAGCCCGCGGCCGGTCAGCCAGGCGAGCTGGCGGCCGAGGCGCTCGGGGGTGACGGTGACGTTGTACGGGTCGTCCGGGCAGTCCGAGACGGAGTGGTACATGGCCACCCAGGCGGCCGGTCCCCGCCGGGCGGTGGTGCGCGCCGGCGGTCGTGGGTTCGGTCCAGCCGTGGGCGATGCAGTGGAGACGTCAGCGACCATGGCCCGCCTTTCGTGTGACGGAGTTACGGAGGTACTGCGCGGCAGGAAGCAGGAGGGACCGGGCGCAGGCGGCGTCGAGTAGCCAGGCCAGCGCCAGGAAGACGGTGGTCACGCAGAGGCAGCAGGCGGCGACGGCGGCCGCGGGGGAGGCGAACAGCCCGGCGCAGAACAGGCCCGCCGCGGTGGCGCACACCGCCGCGCACAGCGGCCGGGCCAGCTCGGCGAGCAGCCGGCGCACGCGCACGGGCACGCTGCCCGGACCCAGGCCGTGCAGCAGGAGCAGCGCGGTGACGGTGATGCCGGCCGCGTTGGCCGCGGCGATGCCGCGCGCGCCCCAGGGCCCCACGGCCCAGGTGCCGACGGCGACGGTGGTCAGGGCGCCCACGCCCATCGCGCCCAGCGGGAACCAGGTGGTGCGGCCGGCCGCGAAGTAGGAGCGCACGAGCGCCCCCACCAGCGTCTGACCGAGCAGTCCGGTCGCGTAGACCCGCATCACCGAGGCGGTCGCGGCGGTGTCCTGCGCTGTGAACGCACCCCGCTGGAACAGCAGCTGGACGATCTGCGGCGCGCAGGCCACCACCACCGCGGCGCCGAGCAGCACCAGACAGCCCATCAGCACCAGGTCCCGCTCGACACGGTCCCGGGCCCGCCGGGTGTCGCCCTCGGCGATCGCCTGCGCCACCACCGGGAAGGTGACGACGCACACCATCGACGCCAGCGACATCGGCAACTGGGCGACCTTCTGGGCGTAGTTGAGGTGCGAGATGGCGCCCGCGGGCAGTCCGGAGGCGAGGTAGCGCTCGATCAGCACCTGCGACTGGCGGCACAGCGCGAACAGCAGCACCGCGCAGACCAGGCCGGGCGCGAGCGGCACGCCGCCGTCCCCGTCGTAGGCGACGGCCCGGCGGCCGGGCCGGCCGGCGAGCCGCCGGGCCAGGGACGGCGCCTGCACGGCGACCATGAGGCACCCGCCGAGGGCGACACCGAGCGCGGCGGCCCGCACGCCCCAGTGCGCGCCGAGGACGAACATCGAGGTGATGATCGCGAGGTTGTAGGCGATGTAGATCGCGCCCGGCGCGAGATACGCGCGGTGGGCGCGCAGCGCCGCGCTGCAGTACCCGGCCAGACCGAAGCTCAGCACGCAGGTCGCGGTCAGCCGCGTGCAGGCGACCGCGAGCGAGACGTCGCGCAGGCCCGGCGCGAGGACGGACACCACCAGCGGCGCCCCGGCCACGAGCGCGGCGGCCGTGGCGGCGAAGGCCAGGCACAGCTTCGGCAGCGAGGCGGCGACCAGGGCGCGCACCGGGTCGGGCGTGCCCTTCCCGCTCGCCCGCAGCGCCAGCGCCGCACTGAACGCGGGCACCAGCACGAACGCCAGGCCGTCCTCGATCAGCAGGGTCGCCGCGAGTTCGGGCACCGTCCAGGCGACCAGGAACGCGTCGGTCTCCGCGCCGGCGCCGAAGAGATGCGCGAGCGCCTGGTCCCGGCCGAGCCCGAGGACCGCCCCGGCGATGGAGAGTGCCGCGCTCAGCAGCGTCGCCCGGGCCAGGAAGCGGCGCGAGGGCGCGCCGTGCGCCGGACGGGCGGCGGCCGGGCCGGGGCCGCCGCCCGCCGTGAGCGGGCCGTCCGCACGGGTGGTCGGGCCGGGCGCATCCGCCGTCCTCGCGGCCGCGGGCCTCACGGGGCGCCCGATTCCGCGGCCGGATCCGCCGCCGGCGGGCCGGCCAGCGCCCACCAGGCGACGAAGCCGAAGCAGACGGCCGTCATCGTGGTGGAGGGTCCGCCGATGTCGGCGTAGAGGAAGTTGACGAGCTGCCACAGCAGCAGGCCCGAGGCCGCGAGGCCGCAGTCACGGGCACGTCCCGCGCCCCGCAGCCGCAGCAGCGAGCGGACCAGGAGGGCCAGCCAGCTGCCGGCCACGGTGAGCAGGCCCAGCAGCCCCTGCTCGCTCAGCAGCAGCATGTACATGTTGTGCGGGGAGAGCAGGGGCTGGCGCTTGTAGGCCTGGCCCGCGCCCTCGGTGTCGCTGCCCGAGGACAGCGCGAGCGAGGCGTGGGCGTCCCGGTAGGCGGGGAAGGCCTTCAGGCCCACGCCGGTCACCGGGTGCTCGCGCCACATGTCGGTGGCCGCCGCCCACATCGTGTACCGGTCGACGACCGACTGGTCCGGCGCGTCGGTGACCTGGGTGATGCTGGTCAGCCGCTCCTGGAGCGCCGCGGCGCCCAGGCCGAACCCGCCCACGAGCACCACCGCGGCCGCGGCCGCCGCCGCGAGCAGGGCCAGCGCCCGCCGCACCCCGGCCAGCAGCAGCTGGGTCCCGCAGGCCACGGCCGTGGCGATCCAGGCGCCCCGGCTGAAGGACAGCGCGAGCGGGACGAGCAGCGCCAGCGCGCAGCCCGCCGCCACGATCCGCTGCCGCCGCGCCGGCGTGCCGAGCGCGAGAGCGGTCAGCGCCACCACCCCGCAGGCCACGACACTCGCCATCCCCATCACGTCGGACGGCCCGAAGGTGCCCACCGCCCGGATGTCGGCGCCCTGGTACGAGGCGCCGGTCCCGGTGAGGAACTGATGCACCCCGACCGCCCCCTGCCACAGCGCGAGCCCGGCCAGCGACCACAGCACCAGCCGCGCGTCACGCCGGTCGCGCACCAGCAGCACGACCGCGAGCGGGACGAGCACGAACACCTGGAGATAGCGGGCCAGCCCCGTGATCCCGTCGCCGGGCGTCATCGCCCCGGTCGCGGCGGCCGCGACGCCCACCACGGGCAGCCCGAGCACCACCGCGGCGGTCCGCGTCAGCGGGCGCCGAGCCTCCCGTACGGTGCGCACCACGGCCCAGAGCACGGCCAGTCCGCAGGCCGCGTCCGCGGGCGAGGCGCCGCTGTCCGACGCGGACGGCAGCCCCATCAGGGCGATCACCGCCACCACGGGCAGCACGGGAGCGGCCCGGCCGAGCGCCGCGGGCGACGGCACGAACGGCAGAAAGGCCGCCGAGGGAGAGCTCACCCGCGCTCAGCTCCCCGTCGGCCGCACGAAGAGCGTCGCCGTGCGCACGAGGATGCAGATGTCCTGCCACAGCGACCAGTTGTCGATGTAGGCGTTGTCGAAGCGGCACCGGTCCTCGATGGAGGTGTCCCCGCGCAGCCCGTGGATCTGGGCGAGCCCAGTGATCCCGGTCCGCATCCGGTGCCGTTCCCGGTAACCCGGGTGGTTCTGGCTGAACACGGCGACGAAGTAGGGGCGTTCGGGTCTCGGCCCGACCAGGCTCATGTCGCCGCGGCACACGTTCCACAGCTGCGGCAGCTCGTCCAGCGAGGTACGGCGCAGGAACTGGCAGAAGCGGCTCATCTCCTGCTCGTTCGCGACACTCCAGCGGGTCGCCGCCTCGTGCGCGCTGGCGGGCCGGTGGGTGCGGAACTTCAGCAGGGTGAAGGGCCGCCCGTCCCTGCCGATCCGTTCCTGCCGGAACACCACGCCGGGCCCGTCCATCACCCGCAGCACGACCGCGCACACCAGCAGCACCGGGCAGACGAGCAGCAGCAGCGTGCCCGACAGCACCAGGTCCAGCACCCGCTTGCCCAGACCGCCGCGCTGGGGACCGCCGGCCGGCCACAGCAGCCGCCGCGAGAAGCCCGCCAGCTGCCCGGCGCTCTCCCGCCGCCCGCCGAAGCCGTACGACGGCGAACCGGCGTCCAGCTCCCACAGCCCGCAGCCGTACGCGGCCAGATCCCGCAGCAGGGCGGTCCGTTCCACCCGGGTGGCGGCCCCCACGACCAGCACCGTCTCCACACCGTTCTGGATGACCGCGCGGTGCGTCTCCTGGTCCGTGGTGAGCACCGGCAGCTTGGGACCCTCGGCCGAGCCGAGGACGTCCAGCGGGTCGGTGACCAGGCCCACCGGCCGAACACCGCAGCCCGGCTGGCGCAGGAGCGCCGCCGCCACCGGCCGGGCCGCCGCGACCGGTCCGACGACCAGGGCGGGCTCGGGCGGGCGCCGCGCGGCCCGGCGCCCGTGCGCCGCGCGGCCCGCGCAGGCCGCCGCGCAGTGCACGGCGAACGCGCCGGCCAGCACGGTCAGCGGCAGCGGCCGCAGCGGGGACAGCGCCGCCACCGCCGTCCAGCCGACGGCGATCCGCCCGCAGACGGCGGGCAGTTCGTCGAGCACACCGCGCACGAGGGCGGTGTCGTAGAGACGGGCGCGCCGGTTCAGCGACATCACGCCGAGCGCCAGCAGGGCGATGACCAAGGGGTACGCGAGGGCGCCGGGTACGACGAGCGCCCCCAGCAGTGCGGCGGCGCAGTCGACGAGGGGCAAGGACATCCGGGAGGCGCGCCGCGTACGGCTGCTGCGTCCGGCGGGCGGTCGGCGTCCGGCCACGGGGCCGCGCGGCGGGAGGACGGAGACAGCGCGCTCCGCCGTCCGCGGCTGCTGCCCCGCAGGAGGGGGAACGGTACTTTCCGCAGTCATCAGGTGATGCACTTCCTGCTCTAGTTGGATACGACGGCCGGCGTGACGACGACGCCGGGCAAGGCGCGGTACACGTCGATCACTGCGTCCGTCGCGTGTCGTAGATCGTGGGCGGCGAGCACGTGCCGGCGTCCCTGGGCGCCCAGCGCCGCGCGCAGCGGTTCGTCCCGCAGCAGCGCCGTCGTCGCCCGCGCCAGCGCGCCGGGGTCCTCCGGCGGCACCAGGCAGTGCGGCAGGAACTCCCGCGGAAGGCTCTCGCGGGCTCCGCCGACGTCCGTGACGAGGACCGGCCGGGCGCAGGCCATGGCCTCCAGCGGCGCGAGGGCCATGCCCTCCCAGCGGGACGGCAGCACCACGACGTCGGCGGCGCGGTACCAGGGGGCGGCGTCGGCCGCCGGACCGGCGAACGTCACCGAACCGGGCGCGGCGGCGCGCAGCCGGTCCGCGTCGGGACCGTCGCCGACCAGCACCAACCGTGCGCCGGGCAGCCGCCGCACCACCTCGGGCCAGGCCCGGAGCAGGACGTCCTGCCCCTTCTGGCGGCACAGCCGGCCCACGCACGCGACGAGCGGCCCCGCCCCGGCCCCGGCGCGGTCCCCCTCCGGACGGAACCTGAGGGTGTCGACCCCGTTGGGGACCACCTCCCAGGCGGCCCCGATTCCGTTCCGCTCCCCGGTGCGCCGCTCCGCCTCGCTCACACACAGCACACGCGTCGCCCAGCGCGCGCCCCACCGCTCCCAGCCCAGCGCCAGCCGCGCGACGACACCGTCGGTGGCCTCGAACGACCAGGCGTGCGGCTGGAAGACGGTGGGGATACGGCCGCGTACGGCGAGCCGGGCCGCGAGCCCCGCCTTGGCGCTGTGCGCGTGCACCAGGTGCGGCCGCACGGCGCGCAGGATCCCCGCCAACCGCCGTACCTCACCGGGCAGCCGGTGCCCCGGCGAGCGGGTCGCGTCCCAGCGCAGCACCGTGCAGCCCGGTGCGCGCAGCGCGTCGGGCAGCGTGCCGCCCGCCGGGCAGGCGACGGTCACCCGCAGCCCCGCGGCGAGCTGAGCCGTCACCAGGTCCGTGACGACCCGCGCGACTCCGCCCTCGACGGGCTGGGCGACATGCAGGACGTGAGGGACGCGTGGGGAATTACTCATGAGCGACGCTGCCCTTCCGAACAAAAGAGTCCGAGCCGGGGGCCAAGACGTGCGGCTCGTGTTCTCGATATAAAATCCCGCACCCGTTCGAGAGCGTGCGTTCCGTTGTTCAACCGGCATCGCTGAAATCACGAGGTGAGCCACTCTAGCCGCTCATCCCTATTTATCCGCGAACCCGCCAACTGTGTCGGAATGGTGGCGTTTCCATGGGCTATTTGTCATCCTCGGCCACCCGTTTGGAGCAGTGGCCGTCGTGGGTCCGTTCGTATGAGTTCCTCGAACTGCAGGCGACGGGGTTTCCAGGGCGTCCGCCCCTCGTTAGGCGGGGGGAAGTGAGGCGTACAAAAGAAAGGCACACGATGAAGACTCTGAAGGCTGCCGCCGTCGTCGCAGGCTCCCTGGCCGTCGCCGGCGTCGCCGTGCCGGCTGTCGCGCTGGACATGCCGGCGCAGGGCCTGGTGGACAGCGGCAAGAGCGTCGCGAGCGGCGTCCCCACGGCAGCCAAGGTGTCGACGAACTACGTGGGCAAGGACGTCGAGCAGGTGGCGCAGAACGTGAAGGAAGGCGTCAAGGGCAGCGTGAAGGGCGCCGGTGTGAAGACCCCCGTCGTCGGCGGCGCCCTGCCGCAGCCCGCGTTGCCGGGTTCCGTCGACGGGCAGCTGCTCGGCGGACTTCCGCTCGGCAAGTAGCCGACCGCGGACGGCACTTGCCGGCCGCGGATTCGACGATCAGGGCCGGCTCCATTTCCAGGAGCCGGCCCTTTCGGTATGTGCCGGGGAGCGCAATCGCCGTGCGCTGGGCCGAACGAAGGACAAGGAGTGACCGCCGGCCGCGCGGTGCCGTTGTTCCCGTTGGAACAGCCCGGCGTGGACCGTATTGCGGAGCGCCGGCGGGAATGTCGTGGCGGACGGGCGCCTTTCCTCCTTGTTGGCCGCCCCCTCCGAGCGGCGCACCTGCCGGACTTTCACGCCCGCCTCCTGACCGTGGGGCCCGTCAGCGTCGTCAGCAGCAGACGCGGACGGGCCCCACGGCCTTTTTCCATGCGTGGGACCTCGGCACGGAGCATCCGGCCCGGCATGGAAAAGCCGATGGCGGCCCGCCGGAAGGTTCCGGCGGACCGCCATCGGGCGATAGACAGATCAGAGAAGCAGGCCACCCACGTACGGGGCGTTCTGCGACTGGTCGACCTTGTCGGTGTTGCACGCGGCGTAGTGCGAGTTCGGGGCCAGGATGACACCCAGAACGGCACCGTTGGACCACGGAGCGATGCAGCGACCGTCGACGACCGTGCCGTTGACGACGGCGACGCCCTGCTGGGGGGCGTTCACGACGACGGGCGACGACGAGAAGCCGTTGCCACCGGTGACGTCGGTGTTGTTGTCGCTGGCAGCGGCAGCCCCACCGGTCGCGAGGACGATGCCGGCGGCGAGGGCCGAAATGGCCGTAACCTTGTTACGCATAAGATGCGCCTTTCGGTGGGCAGTTGGGGATTTCCGTGTTCCGAAGAGCTCGGAACAGGTCAGAGGAGCAGGCCGCCCTTGTAGACGGCGTTCTGCGACTGGTCGATGTCCGCCGTGTTGCAGGCGGCGTAGTGCGAGTTCGTGGCGAGGACGCCGGCGAGGACGGCTCCGTTGGACCACGGCGCTACGCAACGCAGGTCGGCAACCGTGCCGTTGACGACGGCGACGCCCTGCTGGGGGGCGTTCACGACGACCGGGGACGACGAGTAGCCGTCACCACCCTTGACGGTGGTGCAGTTGTCGGCCGCAGCGGTGCCTGCCGCCGCGAGGACGACGCCCGCGGCGAGGGCGGAAATGGCCGTAACCTTGTTACGCATGAGTTGCGCCTTTCAGGGCTGAATGTGGGTGTTGCACCTGAGCCGATGTGCTCGGGCAGGGGTCAGAGGAGCAGGCCACCCACGTACGGGGCGTTCTGCGACTGGTCGATCTGGTCCGTGTTGCACGCGGCGTAGTGCGAGTTCGGGGCGAGAACGCCCGCGAGAACCGCTCCGTTGGACCACGGCGCGATGCAACGGCCGTCGACGACCGTGCCGTTGACGACGAGGACACCCTGCTGCGGGGCGTTCACGACGACCGGGGACGACGAGAAACCGCCACCACCCTTGATTTCGGTGTTGTTGTCGTGAGCCGAAGCAACGCCGACGCTGCTGACCACAGCGCCGAGGGTGAGGGCAGTGATGACCGCGAACTTCCTGGGCAACTCAGTTCCTTCCTCAATTCACGGTTGCGCACGCTTGCATACCAGGAAACCTTGATATGCGCGCATAAGTCACGGGAAGAGCGGCTAAACAGGTCTGATTCCATCGGATGGCGCAATGCCAGGTGCCCCTGCGGAGTCAACGGGGAATACAGGGGGAATCCCTGCGGCCCATACGAACGACAATCCGAAAGGCAAGCGCAGGCCTCCGGGGGAGAAAAGCGGGAGCGCTCCGGGTCGTGAGCGGCCGCGGGGGCCGTACGGACCGGGGGCCGACGCGTCTCCGGCCCACCGGAAGGGAGAGGGCCGGTGGGCCGGAGGGATGCTGTGCGGGTCCGGGCGGTTTCGGTCCGCCGGGTCCTGGGCGCGGTGTCGGTCTTGGTTCACGGCCGCGGGAGCGCCGGGTGGGCGGCACTTTCGAGATGCGCCCTAGGGTCTGCGGGGTGTCACTTGCCGAGCAGGCTGCCGAGGCCGGCGGCCGTCGGTGCCTGCAGCGGGTGGACCTGGACGGCGCCGCGGCCGGCCGGGTTGTGCACCGGGAGGGTGGGCTGCTTGGCGGCGTTCGGGTCCATGCCGTCCAGGTAGACGCCGGAGGCGCCGCCCGAGGGCTTCTCGTCGAACGCGCTGCCGTTGGTGATCTTGCCGTCACGGGCGACGCGCGTGACGACGTCCGCGGCCGGAACGACCGCCGGCGTGACCTTGGTCGGCGACATGACACCGAGCAGACCGGCCGAGGGGGCGGGCGCGGACGCGGCGGAGGCCGCGGCCGCCGAGCCGCCCACGAGTCCCGCGCCGATGGCCAATGCAGCAGTGGTGAAAACTGCCTTCTTCATGATTCACCTCTGTTGAAAGTTACCTCTGATCCGACGGCTGGAGAACATAGCAGTCGATGCACTGTGCACTTCGACGCGTTACTCCATACGCATGAAATTCGGAGGGGTGAAGAATATTCTCCGCCGACGCGTTGCCGAGGGATTCGGATCGTCGGTGAATCAATTGATCGTATGGTGCGCCGGATGTCGGCCGCTCGGGTAGTGCGGGGGAGAATTCCCGGGGGTCTTCCGTACTTCGGCGGAGCCGGCCGGGCAACGGCCCTACCCTCGCGGCCATGACCGCCGACAGCAGCAAACACACGCCGGCCACACCCTCCGCCGGGGCCGCCGGGCTCACCGGATCGGCCCTCGGGAAGTCGCTCGTCTGGTCGGAGGAGTTCGACGTCCCGATCGCCTGGGGGCAGCGGTGGGTCGGCGACCGGACCAGTGCCTACCGCTACGTGAACCACAACCCGGACGACAACAAGCTCGACTGGCTCGACCCGGGCTGTGTGACCGTGTCGGGCAGCGTGGCCACCTTCACCGCCACCCCGGCGCACCACACCCTCGAGAACGGCCGCCGCGCCTGGCGCACCGGACTGCTCACCACCGAGTACTCCGACGAGGGCTTCCGGGTGCGGACCGGCGACTACGCGGAGGTCCGCGTCAGGCTGCCGCACCGGGAGGGCGCCTGGCCCGCGCTGTGGACCTGGAAGGACGGCGGGAACGAGGTCGACACCTTCGAGTACCACCCGGACAACCCGCATCTGCTCGAACTGTCCAACCACGTCCACGACGCCTGCACGTACTACACCGACGCCGACACCATCGTCCCCGACGGGTGGGTGACCCTCGGCAGCCACTACGGCGAGCGTTGCGTCGACTGGTACGTGGACGGCGAGCGGGTCTTCCGGGACGGCACGGGCGTCGGCCACGGCTGGTCGGCGTACCTGATCCTGAACCTCTCGCTGTGCGCGGGCGAGTACCACCCGGCTCCCTCCGGCAGGAGGGCGGTCACCTTCGCCGTGGACCATCTGCGCGTGTACCGCTGAGGGACCGGCGCGCGGGCCGTCCCTCCAACGGGGTGTCAGCGGTTGCAGGCAGCGACGGGCGATTTCACGGTGGGCTCAGGATCCGACGTATTCGAAAGGAACTCCCATGCGTGGTCTGTCCGCACGGCGTATCGCGGCCACCGCCCTCAGCGCCACCCTTCTGGTCGGCATCACCGGTCCGGCCGCCGTCGCGGCCGGCTCGGCCCGGGAAAGCACCCATGCCGCCTCCCGGGGGGCGCCCGTCCCCGGCGCGGACGCGCTGCTCGCCCAGGTCAAGAGCCTCGGCGATCTGGGCAGCGTGCTCAGCCCGGTCTCCGCCCTGCTCAACGCCGTCCTGAAGGCCGACAACGGCCAACTCTCCGCCGACGAGGCGCAGAAGCTCGTCACCGCGGTGAAGGACGCCATCACCAAGATCACCGCACCGGCCGCGGCCGTCCCCGGTGCCGCGACCGCGCCGGTGGCGCCCGCGGACTCCTCGGTGGCCTCGCCGGTCGGCCTGACGTCTCTGCCGCAGCAGGGCGCCCCCGGGAAGACCCCGGCGCCCAAGGACCTCAAGGCCGATGCCCTCGCCGGTCTGCAGAAGGCGCTCGACACCCTGCTCGCGGCGGTGACCTCCGGCGACGCGAGCAAGGTCGTCCCGGCGGTGACCGGCGTGCTGACCGCCGTGGTCAACTTCCTCGCCGCGACGCTGCTCAACGGCGGCCTGCCCGCCCCGAACCTGCCGGGTCTGCCCGCGCTGCCGTCCCTGCCGCTGCCGCTGGGGTGACGCTCCGGGTGCGGGTTCGACGATCCAGTGATCAAATGAAGTGAAGTGAGTTCGTGCACTCCGCCGCCGGGCCGTCGTTCGTGACGGTCCGGCGGTGGGGTTTCAGGGGGTGTGTTCCCGCGGGGATCTCATATGTCTTCCGGGTGCGGGGTTTCCGGCCCGGACGGGGCTCGTTGAGCGGGGCGTCAGCTTCTGCCGAGGTGGCGTCGGACGCCGCGAAAGGAACACGATGACGCTCCTGAAGGAAGACGCGCGATGACCTCCACCCCGAGCGAGACGCGGCCCTTCGACCTCGCCCAGCTGGGCACGCTCGTCCTGCTGCCCTGGAGCAGCGGGGCCGCCGACGGCGCCGACATGCCCTATCTGCTGGCCTACTCCCTGGGGGACGCGGAGGGCGGTCCGGAGACGACGGCCCCCGCGGTCGAAGGGCTGCTGGCGAGCAACGGGCTGACGGCCGGCGGCGCCCTCTTCGACGGCACGGCGGCCGGCACCGGTCTCACCATCACGCTGCGCGTCGAGGGCGGCGAGGCCGTCGTCGACATGCCGCAGCTGGGGGCCCGGTGCGCCGCTCCGCCCGCCTGGCTGACGGCCGTCGCCGAACGCGGTTACGCCTACCTCGTGTTCACCACCCGCCCCTGGCCCGAGGGCCGACCGGGTCAGCCGATCGAGGCGGAGGTGCTGACCTCCTTCGTCACCGCCGAGCAGACCCTGCGGGCCGCCGCGCACGTCGTTCTGCCGGCGCAGGGCCCGCGCGCCTGACGCGACGGGCCGGGAGCGGCCCCGCGCTCGCCGTGCTGCCGGTGCTCACGGGCGCGGCGGGGCTGCCGGCCTCCTGGGTCATCACCGTCGACGAGTTCAGGCTGCGGAAGAACCCGGCCTTCGTCCCCGGGGTGCAGCCTGAACCCGGTGGTGTCCAGGGGCAGCGTGATGAAGAGCGCCCAGGCCTCGGCCTTCGGGTTCCCCAACCCGATGCCGGGCCTGGTGGGCTACGCCGCCGTGATCTGCCTGGGCATGAGTCAGCCGGCCGGCGCGGAGTTCCCCGGCTGGTACTGGCCGACCTTCGGGGCGGGCTGTCTGTCCGGGATCGGGTTCGTGGCCTGGCTGCAGTTCGCGTCGCTGTACCGGATCAACGCGCTGTGCCTGTGGTGCTGTCTGGCCTGGGCCGCGACGATCCCGCTGTTCCGGTACGTCACGGCCTTCGTGGTGCGGGCCGGCTTCCTGCCCGCACCGGGCCCGGTGCGGCGTTTCCTCGCGGAGCTCACCTGGGTCCTGCCCGTCCGGCACATCGGTGTCGACGGCATGCCGATCCTGACGCGCGGGGCGGACTTCCGGACGAGCTGACTCTCCGGAGTGCCGGGGCAGGGCCGTTTGGCCGTATCGGTGGTGACGGTACGGCCCGTCCTGTGGTTAACCGCTGCGGACATGAGGATCTGTCCGGAGGAGTGAGCCATGACGGTCAGTGCCGACGACGGGGTGCCGAAGGGCGCGGAGCCCGAGACCGGCGAGGAGGCGCGCGGCGGGCCCGGGCGGCGGACACGGGGGGTGCTGAGACGTGGGCTGTTCGCCTGTGCCGCGGCCCTCGCGCTCGCCCCGCTCGTCGGCGCCTCGCGCGCCGCGCGGACCGGCGCCGGTCACGCGGGTCACCGGGACACGGAGGAGCGGGCCTTCGACGAGGTGTACCGCGGCCGTCGCATCAGGGGCACGCCGCTGCCCGCCGGGGCGGGCGGGACGCAGGGGTGCGCGTGGGAGGTCACCGTGGACGGCCACCCGCTGCATCTGATGCGCCGTGCCGACGGCACCTGGCTGACCATGGTCGACCACTACAGCTCGTACGGGACCTCGCTGGAGGCGGCCCGGGCGGCCGTGGACGAACTCGGGCCCGGGCGGCGGCTGCGCGATCTGGCGCCGGGTCCGTTCGGCGCACGGGAGGCGCGCAGGGGAGGACACCATGGCGTACGTGCGTAAGAACGCCGGCAAGCTGACGCCCGACGAGCGGCGACGGTTCGTCAACGCGCTGCTCGAGATCAAATGGCGCGGCGAGTACGACGAGTTCGTACGGCTGCACATCGCGTTCTACACGGCCGACGGCGACCGCGGCCTGCGCGCGGCACACATGGCCCCCTCCTTCCTGCCCTGGCACCGGCGCTTCCTGC
The DNA here is from genome assembly GCF_044767585.1 of Streptomyces sp. NPDC101225. NCBI lineage: Bacteria > Bacillati > Actinomycetota > Actinomycetes > Kitasatosporales > Streptomycetaceae > Streptomyces > Streptomyces sp. NPDC101225. The sequence goes on along the minus strand of NZ_JBIWOE010000002.1, from coordinate 119,997 downwards.
TGGACCTGGAGAGGGCGCTGCAGCGGGTCGACCCGTCGGTGACGGTGCCGTACTGGGACTGGACGCGGGACCGGTCGACGACGGCCACGCCCTGGACCGACGACCTGCTCGGCGGGAACGGGCGCAGCCCCGACCGCCAGGTCGTCAGCGGGCCCTTCGCCTACACGCAGGGCTACTGGCCGATCCGGGAGGGAGTCACCGACGGCGTCTTCCTCACCAGGGACTTCGGGCGTCCCCGGCACCCCATCGAGCTGCCCACGAAGAAGGACCTGGACGCGGCGCTCGCCGACGACGTCTACGACACCCCGCCCTGGGACTCCACCTGCACGGAGGGCTTCCGCAACAAGCTGGAGGGCTGGGGCACCGGCAGGGACCACGTCGCCTGGCGCAACCACAACCTCGTCCACCGCTGGGTCGGCGGCGCCATGCTCGGCGGGGCCTCCGTCAACGACCCCGTGTTCTGGCTGCACCACGCCTTCGTCGACCTGCAGTGGACCCGCTGGCAGCAGCGGCACCGCAAGAGCGCGCGCTATCTCCCGGCCGCCCCGCCCGGACCCGGCGACGACCAGCGCGGCCGGATCGTGGCCCGGGACGAGCGCATGCCGCCGTGGGACGTGACGCCGCGCGAGGTGGAGGACGTGAGCGGGATCTACCGCTACGCCTGATGGGCCGGGCCGGGTCGTTCAGCCCAGGCGCCGTACCGGTTCGCCGTCGAGGAACGCGCGGATGTCGTCCACCGCCTCGCGGTAGTACGTCTCGTAGTTCGACCGCGAGACGTAGCCGAGGTGCGGAGTGGCGAGCAGGCGGGGGGCCGTGCGCATGGGGTGGCCGGCGGGCAGGGGCTCGACGTCGAACACGTCGACGCCCGCACCGGCGATACGGCCCTCGTGCAGGGCGGCGAGCAGGGCGTCCTGGTCGACGATCGCGGCACGGGAGGTGTTGACCAGGTAGGCCGTGGGCTTGAGCAGGGCGAGTTCGGCTGGGCCGAGCAGGCCGCGGGTGCGGTCGCTCAGGGCCAGGTGGACGGAGACGTAGTCGCTGTCGGCCAGCAACTCCTCCTTGGAGGCGGCGAGGTGGACGCCCACCTCGTCGGCGTACTCCTTGGTGAGGTGCCGGCTCCAGGCGCTGACGTGCATGCCGAAGGCGAGGCCCACGTGTGCGACCCGGCTGCCGATCTTGCCGAGGCCGAGCAGGCCGAGCCGGCGGCCGTGCAGGTCGGCGCCGACCGTCTGCTGCCAGGGGCCGCCGGAGCGCAGGGAGTTGGCCTCCTCGACGATCCCGCGGGCCAGGCCCAGCAGCAGGGCCCAGGTCAGTTCGACGGGCGGGGTCGGGGTGCTGGCCGTGCCGCACACGGTGACGCCGTGGGCCTCGGCGGCGGCGAGGTCGATGACGCTGTTGCGCATGCCGGAGGCGACCAGGAGCCTGAGCCGGGGCAGGCGGGCGAACAGCGAGGCCGGGAAGGCGACCCGCTCGCGCAGGGTCACCACGATGTCGAAGTCGGCGAGGACGGCGGCCAGTTCGTCCTCGTCGGCGACATGTTCGGGGAAGCTGACGATCTCCACCCGGTCCGCCACGGGTGACCAGTCGGCGATCCCGGTCGCGACCTGCTGGTAGTCGTCGAGTACAGCGCAGCGCAGCCGCACGGCGGGTCCCTTCGTCGGTGTCTCGGTGCAGGGGGTCATGGTCCCGCAGGAGGAGGGCGGGCCGGGCGGTCAGGGGGCCCGGTCAGCCGGCCTGCTGCCGGGCCCTGGCCTGGACGTGGGCGGCGTAGCGGAGGGTGAAGACCATCGGGACGGCGAAGCCGGCGACCTGGATGAGGGTGGCGGGCGTCGAGTGGCCGTTGCCGGTGTGCGCCTCCAGGGCGAGCAGTGCGGCGGTCACGGCGAAGGCCGCGGTCCACACGGCGGTGATGACGACGTTGACGCGGACGAACGGCTTGAGTCCCCAGACCTCCGGCGGGGTGCCGCGCTTGGCGATGCCCAGCGTGAACGGCCTGCCGACGGCCAGCGAGCCCCCGGCGATGACGGCCAGGGTGCCGGAGGAGAGGGCCGCGGAGTAGTCGTGCACGCCCGAGCGCGGGTCGGCGAAGGCGACCACGGCCAGGACGGCGAAGAAGGCGGCCGAGCCCAGTTCGATGATCAGGGCGTCGAGCCCGGTGCCCGCCCGCACCTGCCGGCCGACCACCCCGATCGCGGCCACGAGGGCGGCGAGGGCGCCCCACTGCCAGCTGCCCGAGGGCACCGCGGCGAAGACGATCCAGGGGAGGAACGTGCGCAGGTAGGACATGGGGGCTCCGTCCGGGTTCCGTTCAAAGGTTTCAGTTCTGACATGTCAAAACTAGAAGGTGTGCTCACGACATGTCAATACTGGAATGTCGGAGGTAGGGTGGCCGCATGAGCCTTCGACACGCCCTGCTCGGACTGCTGGCCGAGCGCACCGCCAGCGGGTACGACCTGCTGAAACTGTTCGACACGTCGCTGGCCAACGTCTGGCCGGCCACGCAGAGCCAGATCTACACGGAGCTGACCAAGCTCGCCGGCTCCGGTCTGATCACGGTCGCGGCGGAGGGCCCCCGCGGCCGCAAGGAGTACGCCATCACCGACGCGGGCATGGCCGAACTCCGGCACTGGCTGACCGGGACCCGGCCCCAGCGGACCATCCGCAGCGACGTCCTGCTGCGCGTCTTCTTCCTCGGCGTACTGACGCCCGAACAGGCCCGGGGGTACCTCATCGAGCTGGAGGAGATGTCCGCGGCGGAGGGCGAGGAACTGCGGCAGCTGTCGGAGTCGGTGGACTGGGGAGACGACCAGCTCTCGGTCCACGGCAGGATCGCGCTGGAGTACGGGCTGCGGTTCAACGCCATGCGCCGGGAGTGGGCCCGGTGGGCGGCCTCGCAGATCGGGTGAGCCTGCGTCCACAGGGGCCCGGACGTGCTCGTGGCGGCCTCTAGACTGAACCGGCGCGGTGCGGAACAGGCGGGACGGGAGCAGGGCAGTGGCGGCAGACACCGGTGGCTTCGAGGATCCCTCCGCCGAGGTGCTCACGGAGGCGGCCGCGGCCTTCGGGCTGCTGGCGTCCTCGGCCCGGCTGCACATCGTGTGGGCGCTGGCGCAGGGCGAGAGCGACGTCACCCATCTAGCGGACCGGGTCGGCGGCGCGCTGCCCGCGGTCAGCCAGCATCTGGCGAAGCTGAAACTCGCCGGGCTGGTGCGCTCCCGCCGCGAGGGCCGGCGCCAGATCTACTTCGTGGACGACCCCGACGTCGTGACCGTGGTCCGGGTGATGCTGGGCCAGCTGTCGGCGCGGTCCGAGGGGGCGTCCGCGTCCGTGCACAGGCTGCGCGGGACCGGTGGCTGACAGCGCGGCGCCCCCGGAGCCCGCCGACGGCGCATCCGCCGGGCGGGTCTTCGCGTCGGTGCGGGAGCCGGGCGCGGCGACCCTCCTGCAGACGCTGCGGCACCTGGACAGCGGCCCGCGCGGCCTGACCGAGGCCGAGGCGGCGCGGCGGCAGGCCCGCGTCGGCCCGAACACGCTCCCGGGGCGCCGGGAGTCCTCCTGGCCGACGGCGCTGGGGCGGAGTGTGCGCGACCCGTTCACCGCCGTACTGCTCTGCCTCGGCCTGGTCTCGGCGGCCGTCGCCTCCTGGGGCACCGCCTGCGTGATCCTCCTGCTCGTCGCGGTGAGCTGCGCGCTGCGGGCCTCCGGGGAGCACCGGGCCGACCGGTCCATGGCCGGACTGCGCCGCCTGGTCGCCACCACCGCCACCGTCCTGCGCCGGGACGGCGAGGATCTGGCGCCGCAGGCGCGGGAGATCCCCGTGGACGAGCTGGTGCCCGGGGACGTGATCCGGCTCGGCCCGGGCGACCTGGTCCCGGCCGACGTACGGCTGGTGCGCGCGCAGGGACTGACCGTGCACCAGGCGCCGCTCACGGGCGAGTCGGCACCCGTGGCCAAGGACGCCGACGACGCGGCGGCCGCGGCCGGCGGCGGATTCGACCGGCCGCAGCTGTGCTTCCAGGGCAGCAGCGTGGCCTCCGGGAACGCCACCGCGGTGGTCGTGGCGACCGGCGCGCGCACCCGGTTCGCCGCCGCGCACGGCGGCGCCGGCGAGCGGCGGGAGGCCAGCGCCTTCGACCGGTCGGTGCACGGGATCTCCTGGATCCTCATCCGGTTCATGCTGCTGACCCCGCCGCTGGTCCTGATGGCGGGCGCCGCCCTGCGCGACCGCGGCCCGGAGACGCTGCCGTTCGCCGTCGCGGTCGCCGTCGGGCTGACGCCGGAGATGCTGCCGGTCATCGTCACCCTGTGCCTGGCGCGCGGGGCCTCGCTGCTCGCACGACGGCACGGCGTGATCGTCAAGCGGCTGCCCGCGCTGCACGACCTGGGCGCCGTCGACGTGCTGTGCCTCGACAAGACCGGCACGCTCACCCAGGACCGGCCGGTCCTCCACCGTGCCCTCGGCCCCGGCGGACGGGACGACCCGGAGGTGCTGCGCTGGGCCGCGGTGAACGCCTGGTGGACCCTCCAGCTCGCCGACCTGCCCGCACCGGACGCCCTCGACGACGCGGTGCTCGACGCCGCCGGCGAGGACGGCGTCCTGGCCTCCGACAACGTCATGGCGTACGACGGCGTGGCGGCCTACGACGGTGTGGCGGCCCTTCCCTTCGACCCGCTGCGGCGCCTTGCCACCGCCGTGGTGCGCACGCCGGGCCGGCCGGGCGTGCACACCCTGGTCGTCAAGGGGGCCGCGGAAACCGTGCTGGAGCGCTGCGTCCTGGCGGACGAGGAGCGCGCGGAACTGCTCGCGCTCGCCGCGCGGCACGCGGACGAGGGGCTGAGGGTCCTCGCGGTCGCCACCGCGGACCGCTCCGCACGCCTGCGTGACTGCACGCCGGCCGACGAACGGGGCCTGCGATTCCGGGGTTTCGTCACCTTCGAGGACGCGCTCGCCCCGACCGCCGCCGCGGCGCTGCGGGTCCTCGCGGGACGGGGCGTGCGCGTCACGGTCGTCACCGGCGACCACCCCGGCACCGCGGTGCGTGTCTGCCGGGACCTGGGCCTCGACGTGCCGCCGGGCGGGGTCCTGACCGGTGGGCGCGTCGACGGCCTGACCGATGCCGAACTGGCCGAGGCCGCCGCCCGGACCGTCGTCTTCGCCCGCTGCGGCCCCGAGCACAAGGCCCGGGTCGCCACCGCGCTGCGCGCGAGCGGGCACACCGTCGGCCATCTCGGCGACGGGGTCAACGACCTGCCCGCGCTGCGCGCCGCCGACGTCGGCATCGCACCGCGCGACGCCGTGGACGTCGCACGGGAGGGCGCGGACCTGGTCCTCGCCGAGAAGGACCTCACGGCCGTCGGTCACGGCATCGCGGCCGGACGGTACGCGGGCGGCAACATCGCCACCTATCTGCGGATCACCCTGTCCTCGAACCTCGGCAACGTCATCGCGATGCTCGCGGCCGGTCTCCTGCTGCCCTTCCTGCCGATGCTGCCGGCACAGGTGCTGGCGCAGAACCTCTGCTTCGACGCGGCCCAGCTCGCCTTCGCCCACGACCGGCCGCATCCCTCGGTGCTGCGCCGCCCGACCGTGCTGCGCCCACGCCAACTGCTGCGCTTCATCACCGGCTTCGGCCTCCTCAACGCGGTCGCCGACCTCGCCACCTTCGGGGTGCTGGCGTTCGCCCTGAGCGGGTTCGAGGGGCTGGGGGACGCCTCGGCGTTCCACTCCGGCTGGTTCACCGAGAACCTGCTGACCCAGGCGCTGGTGATGGTGCTGCTGCGCGCCGGGCGGCACCGTGCGACCCGCGGAGGCCCGGGGCCGGTCGGCTGGGCGGCGGGCGCGCTGGCCGCCGTGGGGCTGCTGGTGCCGGTGTCCCCGCTGGGCGCGCTGCTCGGGCTGGCGCCGCTGCCGCTTCTGTACTACCTCCTGCTGGCGGCCGTACTCACGCTGTATGCCGTGGGGTTGGTGGCGGTCCGGTCGTGGCAGGGGCGGGAGACGGCGCAAGGGGAGACGCGGGAGCGGGGGACGGCGGAGCGGACGGCGCAGGGCCGGAGTGCGCTGGGGCGGAGTTCGCAGGGCCGGAGTTCGCGGGGTCGGAGTTCGTAGGACCGGCCGGGCGGGACGCGGAGCTGTTGGTTGTACAGTTGCGCAAGATAGCAACCATCAACGTGGAGAGGGGTGGGCGGGATGCTCCGCAACGGACTGGAACCGTGGCACCTGCTGGTCCTGGCCATCGTCATCATCCTGCTGTTCGGATCGAAGAAGCTGCCCGAGGCCGCTCGCGGTCTCGGCAAGTCGATGCGCATCCTCAAGAGCGAGGCGAAGGCGATGAAGGACGACGAGGGTGCGGTCCACCCCGTCTCCGGGGACGGCACGACCCACTGACCGGCAGGAGCCTTCCGTAACCGCGTCGTTGCAGCGTGTGCGTGTGGTGTAAACCACTTTCGCGCGCGGGCACAGTTGCTATATTGCGCAATCATCCAATCCGTGGGGTGCGCCCTGACGTGCGGGGCGGTGTCCTGTTCCCGGCCGTCGCGCCGGCGGTTGGCGTCGGCCAGAGCAGAGGGAGTGGGACGTGAGCGACCCCTGGGGTGAAGCCCGCGGCCGTGCCGCCACACGTGCCCGCTCGGCCGCACGCGATCGGTCGGGCGTACGCGACCGCTCGTCGTCCGTGCCGCACCAGCGTCACGCGGACGACGGCGGACCGCGTCGTGCCTCGCACGGCGGCCGGGCGGCCACCCGGCAGGCGGCGCACTCCCGGGGACGCCGCGCGAACCGGCGGGCCAGGCCCGCCGCCCGGCGCAGGCGAAGGATCGCCCGCATAGCCCTGTTCACGGTGTCGGCGCTGATCCTGGTCACCGCCGGTGCGGGCGCGTGGCTGTACGAGCACCTGAACGGCAACATCAACAGCGTCTCGCTGGACGGCAAGGGCGGCCAGGAGAAGGCGGACGCCTTCGGCCGGACCCCGATCAACCTCCTGGTGATCGGCTCCGACGGCCGGAACAACGCCGCCGACTGCAAGCTGGGCGGCGGCTGCGGTTCGGCGAGTTCGACCGCCGGGCACAACGCGGACGTGGAGATGGTGGTGCACGTCTCCGCCGACCGCTCCAACGCCACGGTGATGAGCATCCCGCGCGACACCATGACCGAGGTCCCCGCCTGCAAGGACCCGGACACCGGTCAGTCGACGTCCGGCTTCCACGGGCAGATCAACAGCGCGCTGCAGTACGGCGCGGCCTGCCAGGTCGACACCGTCCACCAGCTCACCGGCATCACCATCGACCACTTCGTGATGCTCGACTTCGCCGGCGTGGTGAAGATGTCCGACGCCGTGGGCGGAGTGTCGGTGTGCGTCAGCGACAACGTCTACGACACCTACTCGCACCTGAAGCTCTCCAAGGGCTCGCACACCCTCAAGGGCAAGGCGGCCCTGGAGTTCGTCCGTTCCCGGCACGGCTTCGGCGACGGCAGCGACCTGGGCCGTACGGTCTCCCAGCACCTCTTCCTGGGCGCCATGATCCGCAAGTTCAAGAGCGCGGGCACGCTGGCCAACCCGGCCAAGGTCTACTCGCTGGCCGACGCCGCCACCAAGGCGCTGACCGTGGACACCGGCCTCGGCAGCGTGAGCAAGCTCGTCGGCCTGGCGACCGACCTGAACAAGGTGCCGTCGAAGCGGATGACGTTCACCACGATGCAGACGGGGGCCGACCCGACCAACCCCGACCGCGTCGTGCCCGCGGCCGCCGCGAAGACGCTGTTCGCGACCATCGCCAACGACCAGTCCCTGACGTCGAGCAGCGGCAAGAAGAAGGCCGCCACGTCCGCGTCCCCGTCGCCCGTGGCCACCGTGCCGGCCTCCGAGGTCGCCGTGGAGGTCGAGAACGGCACCACCACCCCCGGACGCGCCTCGGCGATCGCCCAGGCACTGACGGCCAAGGGCTTCAGCCGGAACACGACCACCGGCAACGCCCCCGAGCAGTCCTCGAAGACGACGATCACCTACGGCCCCGGCCAGAAGGCCCAGGCCCAGACGGCCGCCGCGGCGCTCGGTGTGCCCGCCTCGCACCTCACCCAGGGCGGCACCGCGGGCGTGGTCCTCGTCATCGGCAGCGACTGGACGAGCGGCACGGCCTACACCTCCTCGGGCGACTCGTCCTCCGGCCCCGCGGACACCCACGCGGCGATCGCCGACGCCCACGCCCAGACCGCCGACAAGGCCAAGAGCTGCGCCAAGGTCAGCACTTACAAGACGGTGCAGATCAACGGCGTCCCGATGACACCGGCACAGGCGTACGCGGCTGCCACCACGAAGAAGGACTCGGCGCCCTAGGGGTGTCTGACAGTTCCCGTCGTCCGCCCGGAGGGCGGGCGCCGCTCGGCCGCGCCGGCGGCGACCCGCTTGATGAGGACGGCAGCCGCCGCGTCCGCCGCGCGGAGGCATCCCCGAAGCCGTACCGGGCCGCCGCGTCAGCCGCGGCGCACGCGCACGTGCCGCGGTGCCATCTCGCGGGGCGGCCGCGGCGGCGCCGTGGAGCGGACCGCTCCCCCCTGCGGCCGTGCTCGCCGCGAGGGTCAGCTGCGGTCGTCGTCCCCGGCCGGCTCGGCGGCCCGGAGGCCTGCCGCCGCCCGGCGAGCTCGCTCGGCGCGACGCCGGTACTCGGCGCCGGCCTGCTCGGACTGCCCCACGGCGAGCCGTTCGTACTCGTCGGCGAGCTCCCGATAGGCGGCGCCCAGCGCGAGCTCGATCTCCGAGAACTGTTTGTGCAGGCGGCGCACCCTGGCTTCCAGGACATCCCGCGTCGGGGCACCACCGCCGGCCTGCCGCTTCCGGGAGGCGGCCGTCTCCCTCTCGACGCTGCGCTGCTCCCTGTCGTCGCGCGCGTCCGCACGGTTCAGTGCCGCCTGGCTGCGGTCCAGCCGCTCCTGGCTGGCGTCCAGCAGACCCCGGGCCCGCTCGATCTCCTCGTGCGACCGCTGCCGCAGGGTGGGGACCTGCTGCCCGCCCGCCCGCGCCCGCCTGTCCAGCCGGGCCTCCCACCCAGCGAGCTGCCGTTCGCGCTGGTCGGCCAGCCGTTCGCGTTGGTCGGCGGTCTGCTCGCGCTGGTCGGCCAGCCGTTCGCGTTGGTCGGCGGTCTGCTCGCGTTCGTCGGCCAGCCGCTCGCGTTCCTCGGCCAGCCGGTCCCGAGTGTCGGTGCCAGCGTCGGCCGAAGCGTGTTCCGCATCCGGCCGATCCGTCTCCATGTATGGAAGTATGCCCACACAGGCCCGCCGTCGCCTCACAATGCAGCGGCCATCAGGCCAATGATGCTCAGCGAAGCGACGGTGCGTCGTACGCACACCCGGGTGGAGGAGGCAGCGCGGCACCCGTGCTGCGCGCAGGTCTGCCCCTCCGCGCGCACCGGACACTCGATCTTCGGCCAGAATCACGCCGGGTGGAACCCGCTCCGCACAGCAAAAACGCCCTCCCGAAGGAGGGCGGAGACGGTGCGCCCCCGGCAGGACTCGAACCTGCGGCCAAGCGCTTAGAAGGCGCCTGCTCTATCCACTGAGCTACGGGGGCCGGGTGTGTGGCCTCTGTCGTGGTGCCCGGGTGTGGGCTGATCCGTGACGTTGCCGGGGACAAGGATAGGGCTCCCGCATCCGTGTCCCTGTCGCTTCGCCTCCGTGGCTCAATGTGGAGGTTCAGTGAAGCGGTCCTGATAATCGCAGGCAGGTACGAATCGTGCATCGCTTTTGGGCCCTCGCGCACCGGGTGTTGTGCACTCGTTATGCCTGGACTGTGCCCGCGTCCCAGTCATCCCTTCCGTCCCTTGTGTCCTGTCGGCGCGCAGACATGCTCATATGCTTCAGAATTCCCCTAAAATTGGGCATTCTTCGCATGTGGTGACCTTGGACGTACGGCCTCAGCTGCTCGACGCACTCTCCGCCCTGCGCGACCGTGTCGCCGCCGCTCGCTTCCCGCTGCCCCTGGCGGGGGCTCCACGCGCGCGTGCCAACCGCGACGAACTGCTCGCACAGCTCGACGACTACTTGGTGCCCCGGTTGAAGGAGCCCGAAGCGCCTTTGCTGGCCGTGGTGGGCGGTTCCACCGGGGCCGGCAAGTCGACCCTCGTCAACTCGCTCGTGGGACGGCGCGTCAGCGAGGCGGGCGTGCTGCGGCCGACCACGCGGACACCGGTGCTCGTGTGCCATCCGGAGGACCATCACTGGTTCAGCGGGATGAGAGTGCTGCCCGACCTCACGCGCGTATGGGTGCCCCATCAGGACGCCGGGGACGAGCTGTTGCTCCCGGGGGAGGACCCCGCGCGCGTACTGCGCGTCGAGACCGCCGACTCGATGCCGCGCGGTATCGCGCTCCTCGACGCCCCCGACATCGACTCGCTCGTCGCCGACAACCGCGTCCTGGCCGCCGAACTGGTCTGCGCGGCCGACATCTGGATCATGGTCACCACGGCGGCCCGGTACGCCGACGCCGTCCCCTGGCATCTGCTGCGTACCGCCAAGGAGTACGACGCCACCTTGGTGACCGTGCTCGACCGCGTCCCGCACCAGGTCGTCTCCGAGGTGTCCCGGCAGTACGGCGCGCTGCTCACCAAGGCCGGCCTCGGCGACGTGCCGCGCTTCACGGTGCCCGAACTGCCCGAGTCCGCCTGGGGGAGCGGGCTGCTGCCGGCCACGGCCGTGGCCTCGCTGCGGACCTGGCTGGTGCACCTGGCGCAGGACCCGGCCGCCCGTCAGCACGTCATGGCCCGTACCGCGCAAGGCGTGCTCAACTCGCTGAAGGCGCGGATGCCCGAACTCGCCAGTGCCGCGGCCGCCCAGTACGCGGCCGCGCTGCGGCTCACCTCCGCCGTCGACACGGCGTACGACAGCGAGCACGCGCGCGTGCGGGGGCGGTTGCAGGCGGGCGCGGTGCTCGCGGGCGACGCGCTGAAGCGGTGGCGCGCGTTCCCGCTGGACTGCTCCGCCAGTGAGCTCCTCGACGCGCTCGTGGAGAGCCTGGCGGCCCTGCTGCTGTGCTCCGTCGCCGCCGCCGACGAGCGCGTCGAGGACGCCTGGCGGCGTGAACCCGCCGCGCGCGCCCCGGAGCTGACCGACCGTGACCCGTCCCTGGAGAGCGCCGAGCACCGCATCGGGCTCGCCGTACGGCGGTGGCGGCGCGAACTGGAGGAGTACGCCGAGGAGGAGGTGCGCGAGCTCGACCGCACCGTCGCGCCGGACCCCGAGCTCATCGCCGTACTCGTCGCCACCGTGCTGCTGGGCGGCCGGCGGGCGCGCTCGGCCGGTGAGGGGCTCGCCGAGCGGATCGGCGCGCACGGCGCGCTGCGGCTGCGCGACCGGGGCGGGCGGCTGCTCACCGAGTACCTCGACCGGGTCATGCACACCGAACGCGAGCGCCGCCTCGCGCCGCTCGACGCCCTCGACGTCCACCCCGAGCCCCAGGCCGAACTCATCGCCGCGCTGTCCGTACTGCAGAAGGAGAGGTGACCGGTGACTGCCGTCACTGACCAGGACCACACGGATCACGCCGATCAGGCAGGCGACAAGGCCGCCGGCGGGGACGAACGGCCCGATGAGCGCGTCTCCGAGGAGACCACGGCCGGGAAGCGGCCCCCGGAGCAGGACACTTCCGACACCGGCGACTCCGGTCAGGGCACGTCCCGGCAGCACCCCTCCGCAGACGGCGATTCCAGGGCCTCCGGGAATGCCGGTGTCTCCGGGAATGCCGGTGTCTCCAGGAATTCCGGTGTCTCCGGGAATCCCGAAGCCTCCGGGGATGCGGGTGATTCCGGCAAGGGCGGCTCCAGGAAGGGCACTTCCGGAGGCGGCCCCACCGGAGGCAGTTCCCTCGGACGGGATCCCTCCGAGGCGAGCCCGTCCGGAAGGAGCAGCACCGGTAGGCGCATGTTCGGGAAGGTCGGAAGAGGGCGCGCCGGGGAGACGCAAGCCTCGGTGGGCGACTCAGGCGGCCGCCGGTCCGACCGCAGGGGCCAGGAGAGGGGCGGCGTGCGCGAGAACGACGGCCACGCACGCGTGGAGGGCGGAGACACCGCCGGTCGCGGGGACTCCGCCCGTGCTGCGGATCCCCCGCGCACCGACTCCGCCCGTACGGACACCGCGGATTCCGGCGGGGCCTGGGACGACGGGCTGATCGCGCGCCGCGTGAGCGAGGACGCCGCCGGGGCCCAGCAGGTCCTCCCCGTGGAGACCCGGGGATACGGCGCCCAGGTCGCGGGACCGCTCGCGTACGACGCCCCCCTGCGGTCGCGGCTCGAGGCGATGCGGGAACTCGTGGGGCTCTCCCGCACCCGGCTCGACAGCCGGACCCTCGCCGAGGCCGGCCGGGTGCTGGACGAGGCGGCGGCGCGACGCCGGCTGTCCGGACAGCACACCGTCGTCGCCATCGCGGGCGCGACGGGCAGCGGCAAGTCGCAGCTCTTCAACGCGCTGGCCGGGGTGCCCATTTCGGAGACCGGCGTACGGCGGCCCACCACGGCGACGCCGATCGCCTGCAGCTGGAGCGACGGCGGGGCGAGCCTCATCGAGCGGCTCGGCATCCCGCCCCGGCTGCGCCGGCGCCCGCTGCAGAACCCCGAGAACGAGGCGCAGTTGCGCGGTCTGGTGCTGGTCGACCTGCCGGACCACGACTCGGCGGCCCTGCAGCACCGCGAGCAGGTGGACCGCGTCCTGGCCCTCGTCGACGCGGTCATCTGGGTCGTCGACCCCGAGAAGTACGCGGACGCGATGCTCCACGAGCGCTATCTGCGGCCCATGGCGGGCCACGCCGAGGTCATGTTCGTCGTCCTCAACCAGACCGACCGGCTGCCCGGGGAGGCCACCGAACAGGTCCTGGACGACCTGCGGCGGCTGCTCGACGAGGACGGGATCGCGCTGGGCGAGTACGGCGAACCCGGAGCGACGGTGCTCGGGCTGTCCGCGCTCACCGGTGAGGGCGTAGGCGAACTGCGGGAGGCGCTCGGCCAGTTCGTGGCGGAGCGCGGAGCGCCCGCACGCCGGATCTCGGCCGACCTCGACACCGCCGCGGCCGGGCTGAGGCCGCTCTACGCCACGCGGCGGCGGACCGGCCTGAGCGAGGAGGCACGGGACGAGTTCGCCGCCCGGCTCGCCGACGCCGTGGGGGCCTCCGCCGCGGGCGAGGCGGCCGAACGCGCCTGGCTGCGCAACGCCAACCGTGCCTGCGGAACACCGTGGCTGCGTCTGTGGCGGTGGTACCAGGACCGGTCCGAACCGGCCACGGGACGGCTGCCGCTGCGCTCCCGGACGGACGAGGAGGCCACGGCACGGCAGCGGGTCGAGCAGGCGGTACGGACGCTGTCCGACCGTGCCTCGACCGGACTGCCCGCACCCTGGGCGCAGGCCGTGCGCGAGGCGGCCGTGCGCGGCTCCCAGGGGTTGTCCGAGGCGCTGGACTCGCTGGCGACACGGACGGGTCTGCCGCCGGGCCGGCCGCCGCGGCCCGGCTGGTGGCCGGCGGCCGTAGTGGTCCAGGCGTCGATGACACTGCTTCAAGTCGTCGGCGGACTGTGGCTGTTGGGCCAGATCATCGGATTCATGGCACCGAACCTCGGGGTGCCGGTGCTGCTGATGCTGGCCGGGATCGTCGGGGGGCCGATCGTGGAGTGGAGCTGCCGCATGGCGGCACGCGGCCCCGCGCGCCGTTACGGCACCGAGGCGGAGAGGCGGTTGAGGGAGGCCGCCGCCGGGTGCGGGAGAGCCCGGGTGCTGGATCCGGTGGCGGCCGAACTGCTGCGCTACCGGGAGGTGCGGGAGCAGTACGGGCGGGTGACGGGGGCCGGAGCGGCAGGAGTGTGACGGCCGGCCGCTCACCGCGTGATCACTCGTCAGGGTCATCCTGCGGCCCTCGGCGATGCGCGGGTGCCCGCCGCGAGGTCGGTGGGGTGTGTCCGGATGGGCGTGGCGGTGTCGGGCGGGGTGCGTCCGGATGGGTGGACGGTGCTGGGCGGGGTGTGTCCGGATGGGTGTCTCTGCGCGCGGTCGTGACGATGCGGGCGGTCGTGACGATGCGGGCGGTCGTGACGTTCGGACGCTCGTCCGGGTGACGAAGTTGTCCACAGGCGGTGGACGGTCCACAGGGCTCAGCGGGCTCGGCCCGGCGGAGGCAGTCTGGCTCTGCGGCGATCACGGCACACAGGGTCGCCACGGCAGACGCAGCCGTACGGGACGGGCCCGTAGGCATGTCCGCCCGGCCCCGGCGGCCGGGCGAGGGAGGGGTCGTGATGAACGAGACGATCATCTGCGCGGTGGGGAACGTGGCGACGCAGCCGGTGTTCCGGGAGCTGGCGACGGGGTCCTCCGCGCGGTTCCGGCTGGCGGTGACCTCGCGCTATCTGGACCGGGAGAAGAACGAGTGGACCGACGGTCACACCAACTTCTTCACGGTGTGGGCGAAGCGGCAGCTGGCCGCCAACGTGTCGGGGTCGCTCACCGTCGGCGACCCCGTCATCGTGCAGGGCCGGCTCAAGGTGCGCTCGGAGGTGCGCGACGGGCAGAACTGGACCTCGGCGGACCTGGAGGCGGTGGCCATCGGCCACGATCTCACCCGCGGGACCTCCGCGTTCCGGCGCACGGGCAGGCCGGAGGCGGGCGCGGCCACCACGGCCCGGCAGCAGCCGGAGCCCGACTGGGCAACCCCGCCGGGGGACCCGGAGGCGGTGCCGGCCCAACAGATGGCGGAACCGGCGGCAGTGACGTGATGTCAGGTCCCGTCCCGAGCTGACCGTACTGCGGCTTATCGGCGAATGCGTTCCGAACGATCCGGTGGATTTATCGATAAGCCCTGCTCGGGGGCCGTGTTGGCGATAACGATTCCGATTCGGATCTCTTGTCCGACCGTATGACCGGCAGGCGTGGTGCGCCGCGTCCTTAGGATGCCGGGCATAGCTCTCTGGGCTTCTGACTCTGCTGGCGGGACCACATCCCCCACGTCAACGGTCCTGCTCGAAGGGGAATGTGGTGCTTTCTTCTTTCTCCGCGCGGTTCGTGCGCAGGCGAGGGGCTGCGCGTCTCGGCGCCGCGGCTCTGGCGTCCGGTCTCGTGGCCGTCGGTGTGTTCGCCGGTGCCGGTGCGGCCGCGGCGGACACGCAGCCGACGACACGGAGCCAGGGCGGGGCGACCGCCACCATAGGCGCGCTCAAGACGTACGGCGCCGCCGTGATCCACGACGCCGGCGGGGACCAGCAGGTCTCGGCGGGCCTGTTCGAGATGTCCGTCGACGGCGGCGGCACCCTGCAGACGTACTGCGTCGACATCCACAACCCCACCCAGCGGGACGCCAAGTACCACGAGACCGCCTGGAGCGGCACCTCGCTGGGGACCAACAACCAGGCCGCCAAGATCCGTTGGATCCTGCAGAACTCCTACCCGCAGGTCAACGACCTGGCGGCGCTGGCGGCGAAGGCCGGCGTCAAGGGGGGCCTCACCGAGCAGGACGCGGCGGCGGGCACCCAGGTGGCGATCTGGCGCTACTCGGACGGGGCCGACGTCGACGCCGTCGACCCGCAGGCCGAGCGGCTCGCGGACTACCTCCGGAAGAGCGCCGTCTCCCTGCCGGAGCCCAAGGCCTCGCTGACGCTCAGCCCGCCCGCGGTCTCCGGTCACCCTGGCGAGCGCCTCGGCCCGGTGACCGTGCACACCAACGCGGACGGCGTGACCGTGACGCCGCCGGCGGGCGCGGCGACCAGCGGGGTGCGGATCGTCGGCAAGGACGGCAAGCCGATCACCTCCGCGGTGAACGGCAGCCAGCTCTTCTTCGACGTGCCCGAGGACGCCCCCGCGGGATCGGCCGACATCACCCTGCAGGCCTCCACCACCGTGCCGGTGGGCCGTGCCTTCACCTCCGAGACCCATAGCCAGACGCAGATCCTGGCCGGCTCCAGCGAGTCGACGGTCTCGGCGCCCGCGAGCGCGACCTGGGCGCAGAAGGGGGCGATACCGGCACTGTCCGCGGTGAAGGACTGCACCAAGGGCGGCCTGGACGTCACCGCCGCCAACACGGGCGACGCGGCGTTCACCTTCGAGCTGATGGGGGCCACGTACACCACCCCGGCCGGGCAGTCCCGCACGGTGACGATCCCGCTGCGTGAGGACCAGGCGTACGACTTCACGATCAAGGGGCCCGGCGACCTCGGGCAGCGGTTCGTCGGCGTCCTCGACTGCCAGACGCAGGGCACCGAGAGCGGCGACACGACCCAGATCCTCAGCGCACCGAGCCCCGCGACCGTGGGCGGCACCACGGACGACACCAACCTCGCCGCGACCGGCGGCTCCAGCACCACCCCGCTGATCGCGGGTGTCGCCATCGCCTTCGTGCTGATCGGCGGCGCGGCCCTGGTGCTCCTGGGCAGGAAGAACGCCCCGACCCAGGACTGAACGAGCACCGGGCCCCCGTCTCCGGCGCGGGTCATCGCTCGTATACGACGCTACGGGTTCCGGGCCGTCCCCGGCGGCACGGTTCCCTGCCGTCCCGGGCGGTACGGTTCCCGGCCGTTCCCGGCGGCGCGGATGCCTGGCCCTCCCCGGCGGCACAGGTTTCTGGCCGTCCCCGCCGGTACGGGTTCCCGACCCTTTCCGGCGGCACCGGTCCTTGGCCGTTCCAACCGTTCCAACCGTTCCGGCCGTTCCGGCCGTTCCAACCGTTCCGGCGATTCCGGTGGTTCCGGCCGTCGGGGCGGCGCCCGGGCCGTCCGGCGGGCAGGATGGCCCCATGACGAATCGCCCCGTGCCGCCGACGCCCCACGACGCCTCGGGCTCCATGCTATCCCTGTGGTCGAAGGACTCGGTCCTGTCGATCGGGTCGGTGGGGTCGGTGCTCTCGGTCGGGTCGGTCGGCTCGACCCTGTCGGTCGGCTCGGTCGGCAGCGTCCTCTCCGCCGGCTCGGTCGGCTCGGCGCTCTCGCTGATCTCGGCCGGCTCCTGGCTGAGCAAGGGATCGGTGCTGTCGGCGCAGTCGGAGTGGTCGGTACTGTCCTGGCGTTCCTCGCGCGCCTTCCGGTCGGTCGGGCTGGTCGGGGCGGCGGCCGTGACCGCTCTGCTGCTGGCCCAGCGCGTCTCGAAGGGCGCCACCGGCGACCGTCCGTGACGGACGGGCCACCGTCACCGGTGCCGACGTCCACCGAGGCCGAGCTCAGGGTCACGGGACGCTGCCGCGCACGAAGTGGCCGCGCGGAGAGTGCGAGGGCGAAGTCCTCGTGACACGACCGCAGAGCGGCCGCTCGGGTCACCGCCGGTGCGGCAAGGCGCCGGCGGCATTCCGGCCGCCTGCCGAATCCGACTGCGGGCACGCGGGACCGTCGGGACGGCAGGGAACCGTACCGCCCGGCTTAGGATTCCTCGCGTGAACGATCTGATGACGGCCGCTGTGCTCACCGGCCACGGAGGCCCCGACAAGCTGGAGATCCGCCGCGACTGGCCGGTGCCCGTTCCCGGGCCGCATCAGGTGCAGGTGAGGGTCACGGCCGCGGCGGTGAACAACACGGACATCTGGACGCGGGAAGGGGCCTACGGCAGCCCCGATGATCCGAACGCCGTGTCCGGGTGGCTGGGGCCGATCGACTGCCCCCGGATCCAGGGCGGCGACATCGCGGGTGTGGTCAGCGCCCTCGGCCCGGGGGTCCCGCCGGACATGCTGGGACGGCGGGTCCTGGTCGATCCCGGGCTCTACCGCGACAGCGGTGCCGACAAGCCGCCCGTGGGATTCCTGGGCAGCGAGGCGGACGGCGGCTTCGCCGAGTTCGCCGTCGTCGACGCCGATCACGCGCACGACATGACCGGCAGTCCCCTGACGGACGAGGAGTTGGCGTGCCTGCCCGTCGCCTACGGCACCGCCATCGGGATGCTGGACCGCGCCGGAGTGCGCTCCGGGGAACGGCTGCTGGTCACCGGCGCCTCCGGAGGCGTGGGACTGGCTCTCGTCCAGCTGGCGTCCGCACGAGGCGCCGAGGTGGTGGCCGTCACGAGTGCGGCCAACGCTGAGGCGGTACGGGAATCAGGAGCCGCGCACGTCCTCCTGCGGGACGCGGAGGATCTGCCCGCGCAGGTGCGAGTCCTCGCCCCGGACGGCCTGGACGCGGTGGCCGATGTCGTCGGCGGGCCACTCATCGGCGCACTGATGCCCGCCGTACGGGACGACGGCCGCTGGGTGATCGCGGGGGCTGTGGCCGGCCGAGTCGTGGAGTTCGACCTTCGCCGGCTCTACCTGCACAACATCACGCTCATCGGGTCCTCCATGCACACGCGGGCGCACTTCGCCGCTCTGGCCGACGCCGCCCGGGCAGGAGTTCTGGCACCTCGCATCGCCGCGCGCTACCCGCTGACCAGGCTGCACGATGCGCAGGAGGCCTTCGCCAGGACCCGCGGTGCCGGGAAGATCGTCATCCGCATGACCGAACCCAGCGACGCCGCCGCGGAAACGAGTGCCGGCCGGACCACCACCTGACTCCCGGGCGGTCCCGAGGCCGTCCGCAAGGCCGTCCGACATCCCCGAAGCCGCCCGACGCCTACCGCAAGCGAGAGGCGAGCCGAAGAGCTACGGCCGCCGCTCGCGAAGCCCCAGCTCATCGGCCTACCGCCATACGGGTTTCCCCCGCAGGGTGGCCGTCAGGCAAGATGGGGTGTATCTGCCCACTGCCAGATTTCAAGCTGCCGGACGGTTTCTCTTGGCTGAGTTCATTTACACCATGCGCAAGGCGCGCAAGGCGCACGGCGACAAGGTGATTCTCGACGACGTCACCCTGAACTTCCTCCCGGGTGCCAAGATCGGCGTCGTCGGTCCGAACGGTGCCGGTAAGTCGACCGTGCTGAAGATCATGGCGGGGCTGGAGCAGCCGTCCAACGGCGACGCCTTCATCTCGCCCGGTTACAGCGTCGGCATCCTGATGCAGGAACCCACGCTGACCGAGGAGAAGACCGTCCTGGAGAACGTCCAGGAGGGTGTCGCCGAGGTCAAGGGCAAGCTCGACCGGTTCAACGAGATCGCCGAGCTGATGGCCACCGACTACTCCGACGCGCTGCTCGAGGAGATGGGCAAGCTCCAGGAGGACCTCGACCACGCCAACGCCTGGGACCTCGACGCCCAGCTCGAACAGGCCATGGACGCGCTCGGCTGCCCGCCCGGCGACTGGCCCGTCACCACCCTCTCCGGTGGTGAGAAGCGTCGCGTCGCGCTCTGCAAGCTGCTCCTCGAAGCCCCTGACCTGCTGCTCCTCGACGAGCCCACCAACCACCTCGACGCCGAGTCGGTGAACTGGCTGGAGCAGCACCTCGCCAAGTACGAGGGCACCGTCGTGGCCATCACCCACGACCGGTACTTCCTCGACAACGTGGCCGAGTGGATTCTCGAGCTCGACCGCGGTCGCGCGTACCCGTACGAGGGCAACTACTCCACGTACCTGGAGACCAAGCAGACCCGTCTCAAGGTCGAGGGCCAGAAGGACGCCAAGCGCGCCAAGCGGCTCAAGGAGGAGCTCGACTGGGTGCGCTCCAACGCCAAGGGCCGGCAGGCCAAGTCCAAGGCGCGGCTGGCCCGGTACGAGGAGATGGCCGCCGAGGCCGAGAAGATGCGGAAGCTGGACTTCGAGGAGATCCAGATCCCGCCGGGCCCGCGGCTCGGCAGCATCGTCGTCGAGGTCGACAACCTCAATAAGGCCTTCGGCGACAAGGTCCTCATCGAGGACCTCAGCTTCACGCTGCCGCGCAACGGCATCGTCGGCGTCATCGGCCCGAACGGCGCCGGAAAGACCACCCTCTTCAAGATGATCCAGGGTCTGGAGACCCCCGACTCCGGCAACATCAAGGTCGGCGAGACCGTCAAGATCTCGTACGTCGACCAGAGCCGCGAGAACATCGACCCGAAGAAGACGCTGTGGGCGGTCGTCTCCGACGAGCTCGACTACATCAACGTCGGCCAGGTCGAGATGCCCTCGCGCGCGTACGTCTCCGCCTTCGGCTTCAAGGGCCCCGACCAGCAGAAGCCGGCCGGCGTGCTCTCCGGCGGTGAGCGCAACCGCCTCAACCTCGCGCTCACCCTCAAGCAGGGCGGCAACCTGCTGCTCCTCGACGAGCCGACCAACGACCTGGACGTCGAGACCCTCAGCAGCCTGGAGAACGCGCTGCTGGAGTTCCCCGGCTGCGCCGTGGTCGTCTCCCACGACCGGTGGTTCCTGGACCGGGTCGCGACGCACATCCTCGCCTACGAGGGTGACTCCAAGTGGTTCTGGTTCGAGGGCAACTTCGAGTCCTACGAGAAGAACAAGATCGAGCGGCTCGGCCCGGACGCGGCGCGTCCGCACCGTGCCACCTACAAGAAGCTGACCCGGGGCTGATCGATCTTGCGGCACATCTACCGCTGCCCGCTGCGCTGGGCGGACATGGACGCGTACGGCCACGTCAACAACGTGGTCTTCCTCCGCTACCTGGAGGAAGCCCGTATCGACTTCCTGTTCCGCCCGGACAAGGATTTCCAGCAGGGGTCCGTGGTGGCGCGCCATGAGATCGACTACAAGCGGCAGCTCGTCCACCGGCACGCGCCCGTGGACATCGAGCTGTGGGTCACGCAGATCAGGGCGGCGTCCTTCACCATCGCCTACGAGGTGAAGGACGGCGACGAGGTCTACGTCCGGGCGTCGACGGTGATCGTGCCGTTCGACTTCGAGGCCCAGCGACCGCGCCGGATCACCGCGGAGGAACGGGACTTCCTCGAGGAGTACCGGGACGACGACAAGGAGGAGGCCGTCGCCGCATGACGGTGCTCCATCTCGCCGACGAGGGGGAGGCGGCGGACCTCGCGGCCTTCCTCTCCCGGCTGATCCACTACGACCGTTCGGCGGCGGTACGGCTGCAGGCCGCCGGGACCGCGCTCGCGGTCTTCGGGCGGCCGCCCTCCTTCGAGGTGCTGGCGGTCCGCGCGGTGCGGCTCGCGAAGCCGTACGAGAACGGCCTCGACGTCACGCTGGACGTGACCGTCTCCGCCGGTGAGCTCCTGGAGTCCGTCGACGAGTCGGCGGCCACGGCGTCGGTGCCGGGTGCGGTGACGGGGCCGCCGTGGGCCGGGGTGCTGCCGCCGCGGGGCGGCTGGCGTGCCGAGTCCGGGCTGCCGGCGCCGGATGCGCTGCGCGCGGCGGTCGGGGCGGCGGTCGCCGAATTCCGTTCCCGTACGCAGGAGTTGGCGGACGAGCGGCGCACACGCGCCGAACTCGACCGGATCGGACGGGAGATCTGGTCCCGGACGGTCGGCGACACCCGTCTTCCGGTACGGGCCGCGCACGCGGCGCAGTCGCTGGGGTTCCTGCGGGCCGGTGTGCCCGCCGACCTGTTCTCGTCCGGCGCGTGGCTGCGGCTGCGTACGCCCTTCGGGTCGGTCGCCGTGCGGCGGGCGGGGCTCGGGGCGCTGGACGTCAGCGTCCGCTGAGCGGCCGGCGGCCGGACCCTGCTCGGCCGCCGTGAACGTCAGTCGGGGGTGTTGACCATCGACGCGGCGGCGTACGTCAGGTAGTTCCACAGCTGCCGCTCGTGCTCCTCGGACAGGCCCAGCTCGTCGACCGCGTCGCGCATGTGCCGCAGCCAGGCGTCGTGCGCCTCGCGGTTCACGGTGAAGGGGACGTGCCGCATGCGCAGCCGGGGGTGGCCGCGGTGGTCGCTGTACGTCGTCGGGCCGCCCCAGTACTGGATCAGGAACAGGGTCAGGCGCTCCTCGGCCGGGCCGAGGTCCTCCTCGGGATACATGGGCCGCAGGACCGGGTCCTCCGCCACGCCCTCGTAGAAGCGGTGGACCAGGCGGCGGAAGGTCTCCTCCCCGCCGACCTGCTCGTAGAAGGTCTGCTCCTGCACCGTGCCGCGCCGAATCTCATTCACCCGTCCATGCTCTCAGACGGCGGGACCCAGGACCTGAGGCCTAGGACCAGTTGTGAAGGATCCAGGTCCCCGGTGGAGAGGCCGGATTCCGGGTCCGGCCGGTCCGGTGCTCGCCTCGTGGCCCGGGCCGCAGGACAGTGGACGTATGGGCGCGCATGCTCCCGACGAGAGCGACAAGGACCTCGCCGGCCTCGCGGCCTCGGCACGGGCCGGGCTCGTGCGGGTGATCGAGGCGTGCGGGGCCTGGGCGCGGGACCCGGTGTGGCGGGAGGCGTTCGAGGCGGTCCCGCGCCATCTCTTCGTGCCGTACTACTACGTCGCCGTCGGCGGCGGCTACGAGCGGCGCTGGGGCGAGAGCCCCGATCCGCGGAGTAGGGAGACGTGGGTGCGCGGCGCCTACGCGGACGCCCCGCTGGCCACCCGGCTGCGCGACGGCGAGCTGCTCTCCTCCAGCAGCCAGCCGTCGCTGATGGCGATGATGCTGGCGGAGCTGCGGGTCGGGGACGGCGACCGGGTCCTGGAGATCGGCGCCGGCACCGGCTACAACGCGGCCCTGCTGGCGCACCGGCTCGGTGACGACGACCTGGTCACCACCGTCGACCTGGAGCCGGAGATCACCGAGTCCGCCAGGCGGCACCTGGAGGCCGCCGGGTACCACCCGGCCGTCGTCACCGGCGACGGCGCACGGGGAGTCCCCGAACGCGCCCCCTACGACCGGATCATCGTGACGTGCGCGCTGAGCTCGGTGCCGTGCGCCTGGCTCGCCCAGTGCCGTCCCGGCGCCCGCATCCTGGCGCCGTTCGGCACCGGACTGCTCGCCCTGACGGTCCGGGACGCCGGCCGTGCGGAGGGGCGCTTCCTGGCCACGCCCGCCTACTTCGTGCCCCTGCGCGGCGCGGGCCGCCCCGAGCGGGAACCGGCCGATCTCGCCGGCGTTCCGCGCCGGGCCACACAGCACGAGGGGTTCCGGTTCCTGCTCTCCCTGACCCGGGGCAGTCTCGGCCCGCAGGAGGCCCTGGCCCTGTGGGAACGCGAGCGGCAGCCGCCGCGCGAGCGCTACGGCATCACGGTCGGCGACGGTCGGCAGCGGGCCTGGCTGGACGATCCGGAGGGGCCGTACGTCTGGCCCCTCCCGGCCTGAGTGCCCGGCTCAGCCCCGGCGGATGGTGATCGTCGTCCAGGCGCCCACGTGCACCCGGTCGCCGTCCTGGAGCGGCACCGGCACGAACGGCTGGATGGGCTCCTCGGAGTTGTTCACCGTCGTGCCGTTCGTCGAGTTCTGGTCGACGACCGCCCAGCTGCCGTCCGGCTGCTGGACCAGCACCGCGTGCTGGTGCGAGACGCCCGGGTCCTCCGGCGGCACCGCCAGGTCGATGTCCGGGGTGTCGCCGGTGGAGTGGCGCCGGCGCCCGATGGTGATCTGGTTGCCGCTGAGCGTGCGCTGTTGCTCGGGCGAGTACGCGGGCAGGTTCAGGCCCGCGGCCTCGGGGCCGGAGCGCTGCATCATCGCCATGAAGTACTCGCGGTCCGGACCGATCGTCGCCATCCAGGTGGCCGGACCGGCGGACGGCTGCCCGTAGCCCTGGCCGGGCGGCGGGGTCTGGGCCGGGCCCGGCGGCTGCGGGTAGCCGTAGCCGCCGCCCTGGCCGGGGCCGCCGGGGCCGCCCTGCCCGCCGGGGCCTCCCGGGCCGCCGGTCGGCGGGGAGATCACCCAGTCGTCGTCACCGCCGCCGAAGGACGGGCCGCCGGGCTGCGGCGGCCGCCCCGTCTCCTGCGGGAAGCCGGGCGGGGCCGGCGGACCGGGCTGGTGGAACGCCTGCGGGGCCCCACCGGGGCCGCCGGGAGCCCCCGGGCCGCCGGGACCGCCCTGTCCGCCGGGACCGGCGGGCGGTGTCGGGCCGGGCGGCGGCGGGACCGGGCGGGCGGGGTCCTGGCCGAAGCCGGACGGGTCGCCGAAGGGGCCGCCCGGGCGCGCGGGACCCGCGGGGTCCGAGCCGTAGGGCGGGCTCGGCGGGAGCGGCTCGGCGGGACGGTTCATCTGCGACGGGCGCGAGCCCTGGTACTCGTACGAGTCACCGGCACCGCCGTACGACGGACCGGGTCCTCCGGGGCCACCGGGTCCTCCGGGGCCGGGCGGCTGCTGGAAGCGCACCGCGGGGCCGGGCGCCGGCGGGCGCGGGGCGGCGGGGGTGTAGGAGGTCGCCGTGTTGGTCAGGAAGTTCCACCGGCACTCCTCGCAGAACGGCGCACCGCCCTCACGGGGCGTACGGCACTGCGGGCAGAGCTCCGGCTCGGGGTCCGGCACGGCGGACAGGTGTCCGCGGCCGCCGGGCTGCGGGCCCTGGCCGGGCGGCGGGAAGCCGTAGCCGCCACCGGGCGGGGGCGGCGGAGGGGGCGGAGGCACGGCACCGGCCATGCGGTGACCGCAGACCTCGCACCAGTCGTCGGAACCCGACTGGTGTCCGTTCGGGCAGGTCGGCATGTCGGCGCTTCCCCCTCTCCATTTCCGGCCGTGGGGGCCGGGTTCTCCAACCCCGGGGGGTCGGGCTCGCTCGTTGCTACGTCACTTCTTTACACGAACAGTCTTTGTCGACCGAGTTTCGAGCGTCATCTCGTCGGCCTCCTCGACCTTTGCCTTCAGTCGCACAGTACCGGTCGCGGCGTCGACCACGTCCACCACCTTCGCAAGCAGTTTCGCAGTATCCGCGTTTCCGGAGGTGCTGGCGAGTTGAACGGCCCGGCCCAGTTTGGCCGTTGCTCCGTCGAAATCTCCCGCTTTGCGCAGGTCGAGCCCCTGCTGGATGGCCTGTGCCAGTTCGGCCTGCCCGGTGTAGTGGGCGACCTGCGGGTTGATCGACGTGGAGGCGGCCATGTCGTCGGTCCACACGGCCCGGACGAGGCCCTGGGCGCCGAGGTTCTGCGCGCTGCCGTCGGGCTGCGGGATGACCAGCGAGACGCGGGCGGCCAGCATCTCCTGGCCGATGCCCGCCGACGGCACCTCGACGCACACGTGGTAGTCGCGGGACTCGTCGCCCCAGGAGCCGGTGGGGTAGTCCCCGGCGCGCGGGCCGGCCTCCGTGCGGCGGTCGGTCAACTCCTCGACGGTGGGCGCGACCTGCTTGACGAACTTGATGGCGGTGCCGACCGGGGTCCACAGCCGCAGGGTCACGTCGGCGACCTCCTTGCCCATGGCCGTCTCCATCATGTGCGTGAAGTCGGCGGCGAGGCCGGCCGGGTCGGCGACGATGTCGGCCGTGCCGAGCAGCGCGGAGGCGATCCCTGTGACTTCTTTCACTTCCCAGTCGGTGCCCACGCCCCGTGCGTCACAGGTGAACCGTCCGGCACTGGAGTCCAGGGCGGCCTTGAGGTCCTCGGGCGACTCGTGCTCGTTGCGGCCGTCGGTGAGCAGGATGCCGTGGCGGATGGCGACGTCGGCGGAGGAGAGCAGCCGGTCGGCCAGGCGCAGCCAGGTGCCGATGGCCGTGCCGCCGCCCGCGCTGAGCGCCCGCAGCGCCTGCTTGGCCTGCGCGCGGGTGCTGGCGTCGGCGACGGCGAGGCGGCCGCCGCCCGGGTAGACCTCCTTGGCGACATGGGTGCCGCCGATCACCGCGAAGTGCACCCCGTCGCGCAGGGTGTCGACCGCGGCGGCCGTCGCGTCCCGGGCGTTGCGCATCTTCGTCGGCGGGTAGTCCATCGAGCCGGAGCAGTCGACCATGATCGCCACGGCGGCCGACGGGCCGTGTCCCGGCGCGTAGAGGTGGGGTGCGGCCACGGCGCTGCCGACCGTGCCGCCGCCGGTGGCGGTCACCGTGACGATGGCGTTGACCTCGCGACCGCCCTCCGGCAGGTACTCGTTCTGGTACACGTCCATCGAGAACTGCGGCACGTTGGACTTCGAGAAATTGGCCATGCCTACTCAAATCCCCCTCGAGAACCTCGCGGGTGCGAGGTGATTCCTGGAAGTGGACCGGTCCCCTCCGGCCCGCCGGGACCGCCCCCGTACGCGGCCTCAGGCCGATCCTGCCCCCTGAGACACGGCCGGGAACGGGACGACGGCCACTGTTACGTTGTCGTGGCCCCCGCCGTCCAGGGCATGGCCCACCAGCACGCGGGCGCTGTGCAGCGGCCGGGCCGCCGCGTCCGGCGGGACGATCTCGGCCATCTCCTCCGCCGCCTCGGCGTAGTTCCACAGACCGTCCGTGCACACCACCACCACACCCGGCCGGTCCGGCTTGAAGGAGGCGGTGTGCGGCTCCAGTTCATAGGCGTCCGCGCCGAGCCAGCCGGTGATCGCGTGGGCCCGCTCGTCGGCGTACGCCTCGGCCTCGGTCATCAGGCCCGCGGAGACCATCTGCGCGGCCCACGAGTCGTCCTCGGTGAGCCGGGCCGGGGACGAGGAGCGGTCCGCCGGAACCCAGTAGACGCGGCTGTCGCCGACCCAGCCGACGACCAGCAGCCCGGGCGTCACGATCGCGCCGACGATCGTGCACGCGGGCGCGTTCTGGTGCGGGCCGTGCTCACGGGCGGTGGCCGGCTCCTCGGCCAGGGCGTTGACCGCGTGCGAGGCGGCCACGATCGCGTCGTGCATGGCCTGCTGCGGGTGGGTGCCGCGCGGCAGGGCGGTCAGCAGCGCCTCGGTCGCCGCCCGGCCGGCGGCGAGCGAGGCGTCGTCGGGGCGGGTCGCCGACGAGACGCCGTCGCAGACCACGGCCACGGACGCGGGGGAGCCGTCCGGGAGGGTGGCCTGGCCGATGCCGAACGCGTCCTCGTTGCGGTGGTGGCGCAGGCCGCGGTCGCTGACCGCGGCGACCGGGCCGGACTCCTGCTCCATGTGGTCGCGTTCGCGGGGCTGGGCGTGCCCGCAGTTCTCGCAGTAGCCGTCGCTGTCGACGCGGCCCGCGCGGCAGGCCACGCAGAGCTTGGCCGGCCCCGCGGGAGCGGAGAGGTCGGCGATGCGCGGGTCCGGTGCCTGGAGCGGGTAGTCGTCGGGCTCCGGAGGCCGGTCGAAGCGGACCCCGGACGCCGGGGAGACCGGCGAGCCCGTGGGCGGCGCCGGGGGCAGCGGGGAGTCGCCCGAGTCCGTGCCGGGCAGATCCGCCGAGTGGTGCGTCGCCGCCGGGGTGCCGGCGCTGTCCGGCTCGGCGGCGAGCGGCCAGGCCGCACCGCCCTCGCCGCCGTCGGCCGGGGGCGGCACCGAGCCGTTCAGGGCGATCGTCGGGTGGTCGTCCGGCGGCGCGGGGACGGCGGACAGGTCGTATCCGCACGCGCCGCAGAAACGGTCGTCCGACTCGAGCGGCCACTCGCAGCTCGGGCAGTTCGACAGGGCGGCCTGCTGGGGCATCTGCGACATCAACTACACCCACGTCCGGGGGCGGTAACGGTTGGCACGTTCCACCAGGTCGATCCTCTCCTCGCCGCCGGGCGCCAGCCGGGCCAGCGTGCGGTACGAACGCTCCAGGCCGAAGCGGAGGCCCCGCTCGTCCAGATCGCTGCCGAGCAGCACCCGCCCGGCGACGGGCGCGGAACCCTGGCCTCCGGAGAGTATCCAGTCCAGCGCGCAGCCGAGGACCTCGGCCGACAACTGCTCCCGGCGCGCCGGGTCCAGACCGTAGGCGTCCAGCGCCTCGACCTGCCGCGCGGCGGCGGTCAGGTCGTCCAGGAACGCCGTGTCACCGGCGGTCGCCGTGCGCCCGCGCAGCCGCGCCCGGACGGCGGCCACCCGCGCGGCCGTGTAGTGGATCGACGACTCGGGCACCGACTCCAGCGTCCCCACGGCGCTCGGCCGGTCCCCGGTGGCGAGCTGGACGCGGGCCAGGCCGAAGGCGGCGCTGACGTAGCTCGGGTCGGTCGCCCACACCAGGCGGTAGTACTCCGCCGCGTTGTCCAGCTGGCCCAGCACCTCGGCGCACAGGCCGAGCGCCAGCTTGGGCGCGGGCTCGCCCGGGAAGGCGTCGTAGATCGCGTCGAAGGCCAGCGCGGCGCCCTCGTGGTCGCCCGTCACCAGGGCGGCGACGCCCCGGTACCAGACGACCCGCCAGTCGTCGGGCCGCTCCTCCTCCAGGTGGAGCAGGGCCTCCAGCGCGGTGTACGAGTCGCCGTTCTCCAGCCAGGCGCGGATCTGCCTCAGCCGTGTCTCGGTGGACGGCGACGGCGCGGCGGCCAGTGCCCCGAGCAGCTCGGCCGGCGCGGTCGTCATCAGGCCCGCGAGGAAACCGGCGTTCGGGTCGGAGGGGTCGACGCGGGGCACCGGCAGGGCGAGGGCCGCGACGGGGGAGTTGACGGCCTTGACGAGCGCCGGCAGGCCGTCGGGCGGGGCAGGCAGCCGGGGCTGCCGCTTCGCCCGCTGCAACGCCCGCGTCCCCAGCACCGACACGTCCCCCTCCAGTCTGGGGAACAACTCCGTGTCGGTGACTCTCAGCTCGGGCCCGAACAGGGTCGACAGCGCGGGCCGCGCGCGCCCCGACTGCAGGGACACCACCTCGCGCAGCACACCCGTCAGCTGCTCCGCCATCTCCTGCGCGGAGGCGAACCGGCGGGCCGCGTCCGGGTCGGTGGCGCGGACCAGCAGGCGGTAGAAGGACTCGTACCGGCGGAAGACCTCGATGTTGTCCGGGTCGGGCAGGGAGTCCACGAAGACGTTCGTGTAGCCCTGGAAGTCGAAGGCCAGCACCGCGAGCGTACGGGCGACCGTGTAGAGGTCGGACGCCACCGACGGGCCGGCCTCGGCGACCTCGGGCGCCTGGTAGCCCACCGTGCCGTAGATCGCCGACTCGTCGTCGTCCATCCGGCGCACCGCGCCCATGTCGATCAGCTTGAGCTGGTCCTCGGTCTGGATGGCGTTGTCGACCTTGAAGTCGCAGTACAGCAGGTTGCGGCTGTGCAGATGGCCGAGCGCCTCCAGCGCCTCGATGCCGTACGCGCACGCCTGCTCGACCGGCAGCGGATCACGCTTGCCCGCGGAGGTGCGGCGTGAGTTGGCGATCTCCTTCAGGGACTTGCCGCCGACGTACTCCATGACGATGTAGCCGTCCAGGGAGCCGGTGCGCTGGTCGAGGTGCTCGACGAAGTTGTAGATCCGCACGATGTTGGAGTGCTCGATCTCGGCCAGGAAGCGCCGCTCGGAGATCGCCGCCTCCATCGCGTCCTGGTCGCCGGTGTCGAGCAGGCCCTTGAGGACCACCCAGCGGTCGGAGACCGCCTTGTCGACGGCGAGGTAGACCCAGCCGAGCCCGCCGTGCGCCAGACAGCCCACGACCTCGTACTGGCCGTGCACCACGTCACCGGTCTTCAGCTTCGGCACGAAGGAGTACGGGTGGCCGCACTTGGTGCAGAAGCCCTCCGTACGGCCCGGCCGCTCACCGCGCGCCCGGCCGACCGGCGCCCCGCAGTCGGAGCGCGAGCAGAACCGCTTGCGCTCGGGCACCTCCGGGTTCTCCAGGACCATCGCGCGCGGGTCGGGCCGCGGCACGTCCGGCACCTGCACCAGGCCCACGCCCAGCCGGCCGCGGCTGCTGGTGTTGGTGCTGGAACCGGAGCTGCGCACCGACACGGAACGGCCGGAGACACGGCCCGACAGGGACCGGGAGAGCCGCCCGGAGACCGAGCGCCGGGACTTCGACGACTGCGAGGACGTACGGGCGCTGCCGCGGCCGCTGGACCGCGAACTGCCGCTGCCGCGCGAGCCCTTGGCGTTGCCCGTGATGCCGGTGGCCGACGAGCCCACCATGCCTCCCCCGGAGGGGGGACCCCCAGCGGACACGACCGGTGCGAGGCCGCAGGTGTCGCAGTACAGCTCACCGCCGCCCATGTCCTCGTACGCGCCCTCGCATCCCGGCCGCTGGCACTGCTGCTGTGCCTGACTCATGACGTCACAGCACCCCCTTCGTCACTCACGCTCCCGGCCCCCTGCGGTCCGCGGGTCCGCTCTGACCCGGCACCCGCGGGGTGCTCAGCGCTTCGGCGGCCGCGTGCTGGTAGCGCAGCACGGCCTGTTCGGCGACGCGCAGGTCGCAGGGCGCGCTCCACAGCATGCGGCGCGCCGCGTCGTACCGCTCGATCAGGAACGGGTCCTCGGCGAGCCCGTGCCGGGCCACCTTGGCCTTGTACGCGTCGAGGCGGCCGCGCAGCTCCGCGCGGACCGCCAGCGGCGCGGTCACCGCGGTCAGCGACTCACGGGCCCGCAGCAGTTCGTCCTCCGCCTTCTCCTCCAGCGACTCCAGGAGCGGGGAGAGCCGGTGCCACTGCGCATGCCTGCGGTACTCGGCGGCCGCCGACAGCTGCTCCTGGAGCTGGGTCGGCGGACCGCTGACGACCGGCACCTCCGTGGCGGCGATCTTCGCGAGGACCTCCCCGCGCGCGGTGCGCGCCTCGGCGAGCGTGCGGTCCGCGCGGCTGAGCACGTCCCGCAGCCGCACCAGCCGCTGCTCGGCGTCCTGCCTGACGGTGAGCACGGCGTCGATCTCCCGGCGCACGTCCTCCAGGGCGCGCGCCTCACGGTCGTAGACGGCGGTGTCGGGACGGCCGCCGCCGGGCGCCGAACTGCCCGGGGCGGGCAGCCAGTACGCGAGCGGGTCGGAGACCACCTGCTCGCGCAGCGAGGTCAGGGTGCGCGTGATGCGCTCGAGGTCGTCGCCGGCCGGGTGCTCCCCGGGACGCACGCCGACGGAGTGGGCGAGCTTGCGGGTGCGCTGGAGCTCCGCGGCCAGCAAGTCGATCCGCGCGGGCAGCGCCGACCAGACCGCGTCGGCGGCGACGACCATGTCCAGGCTCGTCGCGTACAGCTCGTTCATCACGTCGACCAGGGCGGCCAGCGAGAACCGCCGGCTGAGCTTGCCGGAGCCGCCGTGCAGCGTGGGCGCGTTCGCCGTGGCCGCGGTGGAGTCCGCGACGGCGACGGCCTCGCCGCGCAGCAGCTCGGTCAGCTCCACCAGGTCCTCGTGGCTGGACCAGCGGCGGCGGGAGCGGATGTCCCGGGCGGAGCGCAACGCGTCGGTGTAGGCGTCGAAGTAGGTCCACAGCAGCGTGATCGACGCCTCCGCGGCGGCCCAGCGCTCCCGGGTGACGCCGGTGAGCTCCGCGCCCTCCAGGAGTCTGCGGCCCGCGTGGTCCTGCAGGGCGAGGAGCGAGGTCTCGATCGCCTCGTGCTCCGCGCCGAGCCGCGCCAGCGCACGGTCCACCTCGTCCCGGTCCATCACCGGCCCGGCGGGGTCCGTGGCGCCCATCGATCACCTCTCGCTGCTGTCGTGTGCCGTCGTGTGGTCTCCGACGTCCGGCCGCTGCCGTCCGTCCGATGATCGGTCACCTGTAGTGGGCGGCGGGAGGGGTCGCCGACGTCGACTTCGTGTCGCCCTGGTCCATGGTGGGGTGCAGCCACTTCGCGTACGAGGCGGCCCATCCACCGTTCTTGATGTAGTTCTGCAGGGTCCGGTTGACCTGGCGTACCAGATCGTCCGAACCCCGTTTCATCGCCACGCCGTAGTACTCGTCGGTGAACAGGCCGCCCTTCAGTTCGACCGTCGGGTCCTGCGCGGCCTGGCTCGCGGCGAGCGCGCCGTCGGTGACCACCGCGTCGACCTCGCCGAGCTGCAGCTTCACCAGGCAGTCGAGCTGGTTGGGGACGACGGTGCCGATGTCGGTGGAGGCGGGGATCTTGCCGCCCTTGTCCGCCCGCAGGCTGTCGAGCGCGGTGGAGCCCTCGGCCGAGCAGACCTTCCTCCGGGCGAGCGTGCTGTCGTAGCCCTTGATCGTCGAGGTCCTGGGCGCCAGGACCTGCTGGCCGGTCCTGAAGTAGGGGGCGGAGAAGGCGACGTCCTTGAGGCGGGCGCAGTTGATCGTCATGGTGCGCACCACCATGTCGACCTGGCCGCTCTGGATGGCCGGAATGCGCTGGTTGGTGGGGATGGCCTTGAAGGAGACCGCGTCCGGGTCGCCGAGGAGGTCCTTGGCGATCTGATGGACGAGGTCGATGTCGAAGCCCTCCAGCGCGCCGGAGGTGTTGTTCGGGTTGAGGTAGCCCCAGCGGTAGCTGTTGGTGTCGACGCCGACGATCAGCCGCCGGTCCTTGCGGGCCTTGATCCTGTCGACGGCGCCGCCGCCACCGCCGCCGGACGGCGACAGGCTCTGGTCCTGCGGGGCCAGGCCGTTGTCGCACTTCGTGTCCGCCCTGGCCTGGGTGCCGTGGGCGAGCCGCCCGCCGCCGCCCTGGGCACCGCTCGACTGGGTGTGGGGCAGCAGCAGTACGAAGGCGAGGGCCAGTACGCAGACGGCCGCCATCGCGCCGACCCCGCCCCAGCCCCGGAGCCCGGCTCGCAGACGTCGGGCCAGACGGTGTGCATCCATCTTCACGCCCCCTCTCACCGGTACTCCGACAGCCTGCGCCCGATGCCCAGCACCGCTCCGGCCGCGCCCAGCACGGCCAGGACCGCGGCGCCGTACGGCAGTCCGGTCAACGCGTCCCTGCCGTCGCCCGCGGCCTGCTTGAACTCCTGCTGCTCGTGCAGGAGCGCCGTCTGCAGGGCCTTGTCCACGTTGTCGAAGCACACGCTCGTCGGATCCTTGCCGACGCCGATGACCTTGTCACGGGCCTGCTGGTACTCGCCCTTGTCGTTCAGGCCCTGGGCGACGCCGTGCCGGTCCTTCCACGCCTTCATGAAGCTGTTGGCGTCCTGCACGGGCTTCTTGCCCGCCGAGTCGTCCGCGAGGCCGCCCGCCTTGGTCAGCGACGTGGCCAGCCGGCCGATCTGGTCGTCGTAGCCGAACGCGTAGGCGTCCACGGTCCTGCCGTTCACGTCCTTGGTGTCCGCGCCGCGGCGGATCAGGCTGAGGTTCTCGTCGCTGCGGGCGGTCAGGGACGCGATGCGGGCGTCGTGCAGGACGTTGAGCGAGCGGACACCGTGGTCGTAGGAGTCGTTCAGCCCGGCGCGGGCGACGGTGTGGCCGACGACCAGCCACAGCAGCACCACCGCGGAGGCGGCCGAGGCGGTGACCAGGCCGTGGTTCAGCACCCGGTTGGTGCGCAGGTAGGTGCGGCGCTGGACCCAGGCCAGACCGCCCAGCGCGACGAGGCCGAGGCCGATCGCGGGCCACGGGAGCGACTTCGCGTCGGCGTAGTCGGACTGGAGCCGCTGGTTCTCCTTCTGGTACAGGTCCTCGGCCTTGGGCAGCATCTGCTGCTGCATCTGCTCGTTGGCCGCCCGCAGGTAGGCGCTGCCCACCGGGTAGCCCTGGCGGTTGTTGGCGCGGGCGGTCTCGATCAGGCCCTCGTACCGCGGGAGCAGCGTGTTGAGGTCCTCGATGGTCTGCGCCGAGCCGGACCCCGCCTTGGAGTTGGAGGCGGCGGTGACCAGCTTCTGCGCGGCCGTGCGGACGTCGTCCTCGTACCGCTTGCGGATGGCCGGCTTCTCCTGCGGGCCCGCGAGATAGCCGCTGGCCGCCGCCGTGTTGGCGTCGGCCAGCGAGCGGTAGATGTCGGCCGCGTCCGAGCTGAGCGGCTGGCTGCGGGTGAGCACGTCGCCGGCGGCCGTCGCGCGGTCGGTCATCTGCCAGGCGGTGACCGCGCCGAACGCGACGACCAGCAGGGCCACGAGCGCGCCGATGATGCGCAGCCGGCCCGGCTCCGTCGTCGCCGCCTCACGCAGCCGGTCGACGCCCTCGGCGAACGCCGTGCGGCGGGTCGCGGCGGGTGCGGGCGGGGCGGCGGGGCCCGGGGGCGGCGGGGGAGCGGGCGGCTGCCCCTGCTGGGGCGGCACGGCCGGCATCGTGGGCACGCCGGACCCCGGTGGCGCCGCGCTGCTCTTCGGCGGATGTGTCACTTCGACCTCCCCCATGGTCATCCGTCGCCGCAAGTATCCCTGGCGGGTCCTGCCGGCGGCAGGGCAGGGTTCCGCATCACCCTGCCCATGAATACGCCTGGGGAATCAGTTCGGTTCCGGTCCGGGGCAGCCGCCCCGGACCCGTGCTGCGGCCCGGTCGATTATGGCTCGCCGAGGCTCAGGATTCGAAGTGGGCGCGCACCCTTTCCTGCACCTCCGGCGGCGCGTCCACCCGGTCCAGGCCCAGCAGCGCCGCGCCCAGCACCGGACTCGCCGTCACCACCCGGGGCACCGCCTTCGGAGCCCGCACCGCCAGCAACTCGCGTATTCCGTCGTTCAGTCGGGGATGCCGGGCGGCCAGGACCCCGCCGCCGAGCAGCACCGGGGTCTCCTCCTCCAGCAGGTCGAGGCGGGTCAGGGCCACCGTCGCCATCGTCACCACCTCGCCGGCGAGCCGGTCGACGATCGCGCGGGCGATCGGGTCGCCGTTGGCCGCCGTCGCGAAGAGCACCGGCGTCAGTTCGTGACGGCGCTCGTGCGGCACGTGTTCCAGGTGCAGCGCCTCGATCAGCGTGAGCATGGTGGGGAGGCCGAAGTGGGCCGGGAGCGTGCGGGCCAGGTCCGTGGGGTCACCGCGGCCGTCCTCCGCGCGCGCGGCGAACCACAGCGCCTCCTCCGCCAGGCCCCACCCGCCGCCCCAGTCGCCGGAGATGCGCCCGATCGCGGGGAAGCGGGCGGTGCGGCCGTCGGGGCGCATGCCGACGCAGTTGATGCCTGCGCCGCAGACCACGGCCACGCCGCGCGGCTCGGTGATGCCCGCGCGCAGGATGGCGAAGGTGTCGTTGCGGACCTGAACGGCCCCGCCCCACGCGCGCGCCTCCAGGGCGGCCGCCAACTGCTCCTCCTCGACGGGGAAGTCGGCGTTGGCCAGGCATGCGGAGACCTGGTCCACGCCGGTGACACCCGCCGCGGCGAACGCGGTGTCCACCGCGGCGGCGAGGGCGTCCACGGCCGCCTCCACGCCCACCACCGGCGGCCGGAACCCGCCGCCGCGGGCGGTGGCGAGGACGGTTCCGTCGGCCGCCACGACCGCGACGTCGGTCTTGCTGTTGCCCGCGTCGACGGCGAGGACACGTGCGGTCATGCCCACGCGAGGTGCTCCCGGTTGTGTGCGATCAGCTGGTCGGTCAGGGCGTCCGCGTACGCGTACTGCCCGATGAGGGGGTGGGCGAGCAGGGCGCGGAAGACCCGGTCGCGGCCGCCGCGCAGCGCCGCCTCCAGGGCCAGGTCCTCGTACGCCGTCACGTTCGCCATCAGGCCCGCGTACAGCGGGTCGACGGCCGGTACCGCCAGCGGGAGCGCTCCCTTCGCGCCCACCGCGGCCTGGACCTCGATGACCGCGTCGTCGGGCAGGAAGGGCAGCGTGCCCCGGTTGTAGGTGTTGACCACCTGGTACGGGCTGCCGCCGCCGCCCAGCAGCGCGGCCGCGAGGTCCACCGCCGCCTCCGAGTAGTAGGCGCCGCCGCGCCTGGCGAGCAGCTCCGGCTTCCCGTCCAGGGCCGGGTCGCCGTACATCTTCAGCAACTGCCGTTCCATCTCGGCGACTTCGGCGGCCCGGGAGGGCTTGGTGCGCAGCTCCCGCACGACCTCGTCGTGGGCGTAGAAGTAGCGCAGGTAGTACGAGGGGACCACGCCGAGGCGGTCCAGCAGGGTGCGCGGCAGCCGCAGGTCGCCGGCGATCGCCTCGCCGTGCTCGGCGAGCAGCTTGGGCAGCACGTTCTCGCCCTCGGGGCCCTCCAGGCGTACGCCGGTCTCCCAGGTGAGGTGGTTGAGGCCGACGTGGTCGAGGTGCACGTCGGAGGGGGAGACGCCCAGCATCCCGGCGAACTTGCGCTGGAAGCCGATCGCCACGTTGCACAGGCCGACCGCCTTGTGGCCGGCCTGCAGCAGGGCCCGGGTGACGATGCCGACCGGGTTGGTGAAGTCGATGATCCAGGCGTCCGGGTTGGCGCGGTGGACGCGTTCGGCGATGTCCAGGACCACCGGGACCGTGCGCAGCGCCTTGGCCAGGCCGCCCGCGCCGGTCGTCTCCTGGCCGACGCAGCCGCACTCCAGCGGCCAGGTCTCGTCCTGCTCGCGGGCCGCCTGCCCGCCGACGCGCAGCTGCAGCAGCACGGCGTCGGCGCCGTCGGCGCCCGCCTCCAGGTCGGAGGTGGTGACGATACGTCCGCGGTGGCCCTGCTTGGCGAAGATGCGGCGGGCGAGGCCGCCGACCAGCTCCAGGCGCTCGGCGGCCGGGTCGACCAGCACCAGCTCCTCGATGGGCAGGGTGTCGCTGAGCCGCGCGAAACCGTCGATGAGTTCGGGGGTGTAGGTCGAGCCTCCGCCGACCACGGTGAGTTTCATACGTGGTTAACCCTTCACTCCGGTGAGCGTGACACCTTCGACGAACGCCTTCTGGGCGAAGAAGAACACGAGGATCACGGGGGCCATGACCAGCACGGTCGCGGCCATGGTGAGGTTCCAGTCGGTGTGGTGCGCGCCCTTGAACGACTCCAGGCCGTAGGACAGCGTCCAGGCGCCGGGGTTCTCGGAGGCGTAGATCTGCGGGCCGAAGTAGTCGTTCCAGGCGTAGAAGAACTGGAACAGGGCCACGGCCGCGATGCCCGGCTTCGCCATCGGCAGGACGACCCTCAGCAGGGTGCGCAGCTCGCTGCAGCCGTCCACCTTCGCCGCGTCCAGGTACTCGTTCGGGATGGTCATCAGGAACTGGCGCAGCAGGAAGATGGAGAACGCGTCGCCGAACGCCATCGGGATGATCAGCGGCCACAGCGTGCCGGCCAGGTCCAGCTGCTTCGCCCAGAACAGGTACATCGGGATGATGACCACCTGCGGCGGCAGCATCATCATCGAGATCACCAGCATGAGCGCCAGATTGCGGCCGGGGAAGCGGAACTTGGCCAGGGCGTAGGCCACCGGGATCGAGGAGGCGACGGTGAGGACCGTGCCCAGCCCGGCGTAGATCAGCGTGTTCCGCCACCAGGTCAGGAAGCCCGGGGTGTCGAAGACCTTCTTGTAGTTGGACCACTCCCAGGTGTGCGGGATGAGGTCGCGGCTCAGTGCCTGGGTGTCGCTCATCAGCGAGGTCAGCAACACGAACACGAAGGGGAGGACGAAGAAGAGCGCGGCCGCGACGCCGAGGGAGTGGACCGCGATCCACTGCAGCAGCGAACGGCGGCGGGCCGTGCGCTCCGCGGGCGAGACCGGTGCCTTCAGCCGCACCGGCTTGTCCAGGACTTGGGCCATGGTCAGTCACCTGCCAGGTTGAGACCGCCCCGGCGCCGCATCAGGAACGCGGTGAACACCATGGACAGGGCGAACAGGACCAGGGCGACGACGCACGCGGAGCCGTAGTCGAAGCGCTGGAAGCCGAGGTTGTAGACGAGCTGGGGGAGGGTCAGGGTCGACTTCTCCGGGTAGCCGGGCTCGAACTGGGTGCCCGCGCCCTGGATCACGCCGGAGGCGACCTTTCCCGCGATGAGCGGCTGCGTGTAGTACTGCATCGTCTGGATCACGCCGGTGACGACGGCGAACATGACGATCGGCGAGATGTTCGGCAGCGTCACGTACCGGAACCGCTGCCAGGCCGACGCGCCGTCCAGCTCCGCGGCCTCGTACTGCTCGGTGGGCACGTCGAGCAGCGCGGCCATGAAGATGACCATCAGGTCGCCGATGCCCCACAGGGCGAGCAGGGTGAGGGCCGGCTTGGACCACTGGGGGTCGTTGAACCAGCCCGGAGCCGGGATGCCGACCTTCTCCAGGATCGAGTTGACCGGGCCCGTACCGGGGTTGAGCAGGAACGCGAACGCCATCGTGGCGGCCACCGGCGGGGCCAGGTAGGGCAGGTAGAACAGAGTGCGGAAGACACCCGTGCCCGTCCTGATCCTGGTGATCAGCATGCCGACGCCGAGGCCGAACACGACCCGCAGCGTGACCATCACCAGCACCAGCCAGAGGGTGTTGCGCAGGGCCGGCCAGAAGAAGGGGTAGTGCTCGAAGACGTAGGTCCAGTTCTTCGTCCCGGTCCACGTCGGCGGCCTGAAGCCGTCGTAGTGCATGAAGGAGAAGTAGACCGTGGAGATCAGCGGGTACGCGAAGAAGACCGCGAAGCCGATCAGCCAGGGCGACATGAAGGCGAGGGTGCGCAGCGCCGACCTGCGGCGCTTCGACGCCAGGGTGATCGTGGACATTACTTCGCCTGCGCGATGTCCGTGTCGATCTGCGCGGCCGTCTTCTTCAGGCCGGCCTTGAGGTCGGTGACCTTGCCGCTCTCGTAGTCGTAGCCGAAGTTCTGGATCGTCGTCAGGTACACGCCGCCGTTGACGGAGGCGGGGGACGTGGTCGAGTTCGGGTTCGCGGCGATGTCCAGGAACGTCTTGAAGCGCGGGTCGTACTTCAGCTTCGGGGACTTCAGGGCGGCCAGTGTGGAGGGGACGTTGTGGATGGCGTTGGAGAAGTTCACCACCGCGTCCGTGTCCGTGGTCATGTACTTCACCAGCTCCCAGGCCGCGTTCTGCTTGTGGCTGTTGGCGGCGATGCCGGTGATGGTGCCGGTGATGTAGCCCTTGCCGTACTGGTCGGCCTGGTCGTCCGGGACGGGCAGCGGGGCCACGCCGATGTCGAACGCGGGCTTGGTGTCCAGGGCCATGCCCAGGCGCCACTCGCCGTCCAGCTGCATCGCCACCTGGCCGGTGTGGAAGGGGTGCTTGGGGCCCCACTCGTCGCCGAGCTTGGCGCGGTAGGTCTCCAGCTTCTTGTAGCCGCCGAGTTCGTCGACGAGCTTCTTCTGCAGGGTGAACCCGGCCTCGAAGGCGGGGTCCGTGGCGAGTGCGGACTTGCCGGCCTTGTCGAAGTACGTCGGCGAGAACTGCCCGAAGTAGTGCTCGGTGGTGGTCTCCCAGCCGTGGTAGTCCGGCATGAAGCCGAGCTGCTTGTAGCTGCCGCCCTGCGGGATGGTGAGCTTCTTGGCGTCGGTCTCGAACTCGCTCCAGGTCCTGGGCGGGTTCTTGATGCCGGCCTTCGCGAACGCCGTCTTGTTGTAGTAGAGCCCGTAGGCGTCGCCCAGCAGCGGTGCGGTGCAGCGGTCGCCGTCGAACTGGGTGTACTCGTTCATCGCCTTCGGGAACGTCGTCTCCGGGTCGATGCCCGCCTTCTTGAAGAAGGGGCCCAGGTCGCTCAGCGCGCCCGACGAGCAGAACTTGCCGACGTTGTTGGTGGTGAAGGAGGAGATGACGTCCGGGGCCTTGGCGCCGCCGGTGCGCAGGGCCTGGTTGATCTTGTCGTCGGTCATGTTGGCGACGACGTTCACATGGATGTTGGGGTGCGCCTTCTCGAAGCCGGCGATCAGCGCGTTGACGGCCTTCACCTCGTTCGGCGCGCTCCAGGCGTGCCAGAAGTTGATGGTCGTCTCCTTCGAGGCGTCGTCGTCGGCACCGGAGGAGGACTGACCGGTGCAGGCGGTGGCGAGGAGGGCGAGGGCGGCGGAGGCGGCGAGGGCGCCGGCCGCCTTCCGGGTCACTCCGGGTGCGACGTTCCAGGACTTTCCGGGCATGGCAAGGTCTCCCAGGGGCGGGACGGGGTGGGACGGGATGGGTGAAGAGGGAGGCGCGGACGGGACCGCAGGGGCAGAGGGTCAGCGGGTCAGCGGGAGGTGTCGAAGACCTCGTCGCGGGTGGCCGCGAGCGCGGTCTCCAGCGCGCCCCGCAGCACGGGATGTTCGGGTACGCCGCCGACCGCGAGCCGGGGCCGGGAGGCGGCCAGCTCCTCCAGCTCGGCCTGGACGAGGGCGCGCAGCACCTCGCCGCCCGAGGTGAGGGCGCTGCCGCTGAGGACGACGAGTTCGGGGTCGAGGACGGAGACGAGCGAGGCGAGACCGGTGGCCAGGCGGGTGGCGTACGTCTGGAGCAGTTCCCGGTGCGGGCCGTCGTCGGACGCGGCGGCGCGGGCCACGAGAGCGGCGGCGGCTTCGGCGTACGGCCCGGCCGGGATGTCCTCGATGCCCAGGCTGCGGGCCAGCTTCGGGATGGCCTGCGAGCCCGCGAGTTCCTGGTAGCCGCCGCTGTTGGCCTTGGTCACCTGGCGGACCAGGGGCACCCCCGGCACCGGCAGGAAGCCGACCTCGCCGGCGCCGCCGGTCCAGCCGCGGTGCAGCCGCCCGCCGAGGACGAGGGCGGCACCGAGACCCCCCTCGTTCCACAGCAGCACGAAGTCCTCGTGCCCGCGGGCCGCGCCCAGCCGCTGCTCGGCGACGGCGGCGAGGTTGACGTCGTTCTCGTACTCGACCGGCATCGGCAGGGCG
This sequence comes from Streptomyces sp. NPDC101225, assembly GCF_044767585.1. Classification (NCBI taxonomy): domain Bacteria; kingdom Bacillati; phylum Actinomycetota; class Actinomycetes; order Kitasatosporales; family Streptomycetaceae; genus Streptomyces; species Streptomyces sp. NPDC101225. Next base: position 79,940 of record NZ_JBIWOE010000002.1, on the reverse strand, counting down.
GCGGCGACCTCGTCGAGCAGGCTCGGGGCGTGCCAGCCCGGCAGGTGGGAGGCGTAGCGCAGGCGGCCGGTGTTCGGGTCGAAGGCGCCCGGGGTGCCGATGACGATCCGGTCCACGTCGTCGCGGGCGAGGCCCGCGGCCTTCACGGCGCCGTCGAGGGCGTCGGTGACCTGGCGGACGACGGGCTGGGCGGGCCGCCTGCCGGGGGTGTGCAGTTCGTAGGAGCCCACCGTGCGGCCGGTGACGTCGGCGACGGCGGCGCGGATGCGCTCGGGGGTGACGTCGAGCCCGGCGGCGTACGCGGCGGCCGGGTTGACCTCGTACAGCTGGGCGTTGGGGCCGGGCCGTCCCTCGGTGGTGCCGGTGGCGAGGACGAGGCCGGCCGCCTCCAGGCGGGCGAGCAGCTGGGAGGCGGTCGGTTTGGACAGGCCGGTGAGCTTGCCGATCCGGGTGCGGGACAGCGGTCCGTGCTCCAGGAGGAGGTCGAGTGCGGCGCGGTCGTTCATGGCGCGCAGGACGCGCGGGGTGCCCGGCGTACCGGCCGTTCCTGCCATGGGGGCGCCACCTGCCTTTCGACTGCCCGAAGCTTCTCATTGATCACTGTTAGGAAAGTTTCCTATTGGCTGGAAAGGAACGTAAGCCCAGCACGAAGGGGGCGTCAAGAGAAACCGCCCCCGAGGCAACAGACTCGTTACCTCGGGGGCGGGCGGGATGCGGGCCGTCCGGCAGCGCCTACGGTGCCGCCGGCCGCTGCCGGACGATCGGGGTCGCGGCCACCGCCTGCGGGGACTCCGTGTCGGAGAACACCGACGGGGCCGCGATCGTCGCCGTCGGGTCGGCGTCCTCCGCGTCCACCGCCGCGGTCGCGCCGCCCACGATGCGGATGTCGGCCGCGTCCAGGGCGCGCTTGATGCGCCAGCGCAGCTCACGCTCGACGGTGCGGTCCTTGCCGGGCATGGTCCTGGCGGCGACGTGGACGACCATCGAGTCGGGCAGGACGCTGTCCAGGCCGAGGATCTCGACCGGCCCCCACAGCACCTCGTTCCAGGGCTCCTCCCGGCCCATCCGCTCGGCGACCTCGTCGAGCGTGGCCTTCACCAGGTCCAGGTCCTCGTCCGCCTTGAGCGTCACGTCGACACCGGCCGTCGCCCAGCCCTGGGAGAGGTTGCCGATGCGCTTGACCTCGCCGTTGCGGACGTACCAGATCGCGCCGTTGGGGCCGCGCAGCTTGGTGACGCGCAGGCCGACCTCGATCACCTCGCCGACGGCGACACCCGAGTCGATCGTGTCCCCGACGCCGTACTGGTCCTCCAGGATCATGAAGACGCCGGAGAGGAAGTCCGTGACGAGATTGCGGGCACCGAAGCCGATCGCCACGCCCGCGACACCGGCCGAGGCCAGCAGCGGCGCGAGGTTGATCTGGAAGGTGCCGAGGATCATCAGCGCCGCGGTCCCGAGGATCAGGAAGGACGCGACCGAGCGCAGGACGGAGCCGATCGCCTGCGAGCGCTGGCGGCGGCGCTCGTTGTTGACCAGCAGCCCGCCGAGCGCGGTGCCCTCCGCGGCCTGGGCGGTACGGGTCATGCGGTCGATCAGCTTGGTGATCGACCGCTGCACTATCACCCGCAGCACGACCGCGATCACCGCGATCAGGAGCACTCTCAGCCCGATCGCCAGCCAGGTGGACCAGTTCTGCTCGACCCAGCTCGCGGCGTTGGTCGCGCCCTCCTGGGCGTCCTGGAGCGTGGGGACCGTCGGTGTCGTCGACTGCGAGGGGGTCGGTGACGGGGACGCACCGGCGGCCGACAGGACGGCGGGCAGGGACACGGCGAGAACCTCCAGGCGCAGCTCCACCGGCGGATGGCCAAGGTCACGAAAAGGTCACCGGCGGTGCGGGAGCACCAGATTAGCGGTGCCGTGTGTGTGGATCCTCGCCATCTTCCGGGGAGAGACGGTGGTCACGCGGGGATGTACAGGTGGGATGGAGAGTTCGCCGTCCTGGGGATGAATGAGATGTGGTCGAAAACACTCCCAGCCCGTTACCGGGACATGGTGGCGCTTCCACCAGGCCAGAGGAGAGACTGACTGCAGATCGTCCCGGCGCGAGCCACGCGCCGCCGACGCACAAGGAGGCATCCGTGCCGCATGTCCTGGTCCTCAACGCGTCGTACGAGCCACTCGGCGTCGTACCGCTCCGCCGCGCGCTCGTCCTCGTCCTCGAGAACAAGGCAGTCTGCCTCGAGGAGTCCGGCGCCTTCCTGCACAGCGCAACCGTCACAGTCCCCGCACCCAGCGTGGTCCGGCTCAAGCGATTCGTCCGGGTTCCCTATCGGGGGCCCGTTCCTCTCACCCGGCGGGCGCTCTTCGCGCGCGACGGGGGCCGGTGCATGTACTGCGGTGGCGTCGCAACCAGCGTCGACCATGTCATTCCGCGCAGCCGCGGGGGCAAGCACGTATGGGACAACGTGGTGGCGTCCTGCCGCCGCTGCAACCACGTGAAGGCCGACCGGCACCTCGTCGAGATCGGCTGGCGGCTGCGCCACAAACCCGCTCCGCCCACCGGCCTGGCCTGGCGCATCATCGGCACAGGCCATAGGGACCCGCGCTGGCTGCCCTACTTGCAGCCGTACGGCGCGGAGGACGCCATGGCCCGGATCGACGGCATTTCCGCCTGACGTCCGGGCTTTCGCACACCCGTGGCCCGTGGCCCAGGGCCTGTGGCACGTGGCGCCCGGCGCCCGGGGGACCCGTCTCCCCCGGGGCCGGGCGCCGTCCGGCGCGGTCCGCCTCCGGAGTGCGCGGAGGGCCGCCCGCACAAAGATCCGAGCCTGAGGCACGCCACCTGCGCAGAATGTGCGGCGCAGAATGTGATGAGAGGCACGATGTTCCGTTCCGTACGTCTGCCTTCGCGCGGACGGGGTAGGGCTGCGGTGAACGTTGCCCTACTCGACCGAAGGAGGCCCCTGTGGCCGCATCGGCACATCTTCTGCTCTCGGCCCTTTCCAAACGCGAGGAGGCCGCCGGCTACGAACCCCACCTGTGCGTGTTCAGCGCGGAGGGCACCTGCGTCGACACCCCGCTGACCAGCGAACCGCCTCTCCCGGACGCCGAGCCCCTGACCAGCGAACCGCCGCTCGCCGACGCCACGCCCCTGACCAGTGAGGCGGTGGGCCTCGAGCCGGACACCACGAGGCCCTAGATGACAGAACAGGGGTCGGCCGCACCGCCCTCCGAGGACCTGACCCGGCTCGCCGGACTGCACGGCGTCGCCACCTCCTACAGCCCCTCCCCGGACCGCACGGTCGCGGCCTCCGCCACCGCCGTCACCCTCGCCCTCGCCGCCCTCGGCGTCGAAGCCGCCACCCCCGAGGCCGTCCGCGCCGCACTCGCCTCCCGCGAGCGGGAGCTGGGCGAGCGGCTGCTGCCCCCGACCGTGGTGATCTGGAGCGGCGGCACGTCCCCCGCCCTCGCGGCCCTGCCGGCCGGCACCCGGGTGCAGGTCGGGACCGAACAGGGCGAGACCCGCACCTCGGTCGACGAACTCCCGCCCGGCGTCCACCGGCTGACGGCCACCGCGCCCGACGGGCGGGTGGCCGAGGCGCACCTGGTCGTCGCCCCGCCCCGTTTGCCCACGCCCGCCGCGCGCTCGTACGGCCTGCTCGTCCAGCTCTACTCCCTGCTCTCGCAGCGGTCCTGGGGCATGGGCGACCTCGGTGACCTCGCCGAACTCGGCGCCTGGGCCGGGCGCGCGCTCGGCGCCGGGTTCGTCCAGGTCAACCCGCTGCACGCGGCCGTGCCCGGCGCCCCCACCGACCCCTCGCCCTACCGCCCCTCCTCCCGCCGCTTCCCCGACCCGGTGCACCTGCGCGTCGAGGACGTCCCCGAGTACGCCTATGTGCAGGACTCCGAGCGGCTGCGGGCGCTGCCGGCGCGCGCGGCCGAACTGCGCGCCTCCGTCCTGGAGAAGGGCGCCCTGATCGACCGCGACGCGGTGTGGGAGCTCAAGCGCCGGGCGCTGGAGCTGATCCGCGAGGTGGAGCTCGGGCCCGGGCGGCGCGCCGCCTACGCCGACTTCCTCGCCGAACAGGGCGAGGCCCTGGAGGACCACGCCACCTGGTGCGCGCTGGCCGAGGTGCACGGCTCCGACTGGAGCCGCTGGCCCCAGGGGCTGCGCGACCCCCGCTCGGCCGAGACGGCCAGGGCCCGCGGCGCGTTGATGGACCGGGTCGACTTCCACTGCCGTCTCGCCTGGCTCACCGACACCCAGCTCACCGAGGCCCAGCGGGCCGCGCGCGCGGCCGGGATGCCGATCGGGATCGTGCACGACCTCGCGGTCGGCGTGCACCCGCAGGGCGCCGACGCCTGGGCGCAGCAGGAGTACTTCGCGGCCGGGATGTCGGTGGGCGCCCCGCCGGACGCCTTCAACGCCCGCGGCCAGGACTGGGGCCTGCCGCCCTGGCGCCCCGACCGCCTCGCCGAGTCCGGCTACGCCCCCTACCGCCGCCTGCTGCGCGCCCTGTTCCGCTCCGCGGGCGCCCTGCGCATCGACCACGTCATGGGCCTGTTCCGCCTGTGGTGGGTGCCCCAGGGCCACCCGCCCACCGAGGGCACCTACGTCCGCTACGACGCCGAGGCCATGCTCGCGATCCTCGTGCTGGAGGCCTCCCGCGCCGGATCGATCGTCATCGGGGAGGACCTCGGCACGGTGGAGCCGGGTGTGCGCGAGAAGCTGCGCGAGCGCGGGGTGCTCGGCACCTCGGTCCTGTGGTTCGAACGGGACTGGGAGGGCGACGGCCGTCCGCTGCCGCCGGAGGGCTGGCGCGCCGACTGCCTCGCCACCGCCACCACCCACGACCTGCCGTCCACCGCGGCGCGCCTCACCGGCGAGCACGTCGAGCTGCGCCACCGCCTGGACCTGCTGACCCGCCCGCTGGAGGAGGAACGCGCGGAGGCGGCGGCCGACGCGGGGGAGTGGCTGGCCCTGCTCGGCCGCCTCGGCCTGCTGCACGGCACGGGCGGCGGCCACGCACCGTCGGAGGAGGAGGCGCAGATCCAGGCCGTGCACCGGTTCCTGCTGCGCACCCCCTCGCGCATGGTCGGCGTCTGGCTGCCCGACACGGTCGGCGACCGCCGGCCCCAGAACCTTCCGGGGACCTGGGACCAGTACCCGAACTGGCGGCTGCCGGTGGCGGACGCGACGGGCCGCCCGGTGACCCTGGAGGAACTGGCGCGCTCGCCCCGGCTGCACGCGCTGCTGGACGTGCTGCGGACGGCGCCGCGGGAGTAGCGGCGGGCGGGGCCGGGGGAGGGCGCGGGGCTCCGTACGGCACCCCGGACGAGCGCCGCCGATCGGCGTTGGATACTTTTGTGACCGTGGACAAGAAGAACGCCCTGCGCGCCGGCGCCCTGGCTTCCGGTACGACGCTGATGATGCTGCTCATGTCGTCCCCCGCGCTCGCGCTGACCCGCGACGACGGCGACGACCCCGGCACGGGCCTGAGCGTCATCCAGACGCTCGGCCTCTACGTGCTGATCCCGCTCGGCCTGTTCGCGGTCATCGCGGGCCTGGTCTTCGCCCTGGACAGGTCGAAGGACCGCGAGCCGAAGGCCAAGGCGAAGGCCTGACCCCCCACTTCGGAGGGCGCCACCCCCGCGCCGTGACGGCGGGGACGGCGCCCTCGGTGTGTTTGCGGGCCCTGTGGTGTCTCCGGGGCCCCGGCGTCCTCAGGGGCTCGGCGCCGTGAGATAGCGCTGGAGCGTCGGCGCCAGCCACGCCACGATCTCCTCGCGGCCGAGCGCCACGGCGGGCGGGAGGCGCAGCACGTAGCGCGTGAGGGCCAGTCCCAGCAGCTGCGCGGCGGCGAGCCCGGCCCGTGCGGGCGCCTGTTCGGGATCGGGGCACACCGCGAAGGCGACCGGGACCAGCTGGTCCCGGAAGACGCCCTGCATCCGCTCGGCCCCGGCCCGGTTGGTCGCCCCGACCCGCAGCAGGGCCGTCAGCACCTCGTTCTCCTCCCACATGCCGAGGAAGTGCTCCACCAGCGCCCGGCCGACGTCCTGCCGGGGCAGCGCGGCCGCGTCCGGCATCGACAGGTCGATGGAGACCGCCGCCGCGAACAGGCCCTCCTTGTTGCCGTAGTAGCGCATCACCATCGACGGGTCGATGCCCGCGTCCCTGGCGATCGCGCGGATGGTGGCGCGCTCGTAGCCGTCGGCGGCGAAGCGCTCGCGGGCCGCGGCGAGGATCGCGTCACGGGTGACGTCGGAGCGCCGGCGGGCCCCGGAACCGGACTCTGTGCTGCTGCTGTCGCTGACTCTCACCTCGGCAAGCCTAGGCCAACATCTGTTGGCCTACAAGTGTTGACTCTTTCGCCGGTGCCGCTCTACGGTGGTCAACGCACGTTGGCAAACGGTCGTAGGCAAACAAGCGTAGGCAAACAAGCGTAGGCAACTGGAGGTCATCATGCAGAAGCAGCACTCCGTGATCGTCGTGGGCGCGGGCCCCGCCGGTCTCCTGCTGGCCGGCGACCTCGCCGCCGCGGGCGTTCCCGTCACCCTCGTCGAGAAGCGCCCGCACCGGATCAGCAACCTCTCCCGCGCCTTCGTCCTGCACGCCCGCACCCTTGAGCAGCTCGACGCCCGCGGCCTCGCCGACGACCTGGAGAAGGCCGGCCGCGCCCTCGGCAGCCTCCGCCTCTTCGGCCGCCTGAGCATCGAGCTCGGCACGCTGCCCTCCCGCTACAACCACCTCCTGGTCATCCCGCAGTACGAGGTGGAGAAGGTCCTGGAGCGGCGGGCCGTCGAGGCCGGGGTGGAGTTTTGCCACGAGACCGAGCTGACCGGGCTCGCGCAGGACGCCGACGGCGTGACGGTCGAGGTCCGCACGGCCGGCGGGGCGGCGCGGACCCTGCGCGCCGCGTACGTCGTCGGGACCGACGGCATGCGCAGCTCCGTGCGCGAGGCGATCGGGCTGCCCTTCCCCGGCCACTCCGTCATCCGCTCCGTCGTCCTCGCGGACGTACGGCTGGCCGAGGAGCCGGAGAACCTGCTGACGGTCAACGCCGCCGGCGACGCCTTCGCCTTCCTCGCGCCCTTCGGCGACGGCTACCACCGCGTCATCGCCTGGAATCGCGCCCGCGACGTGCCCGACAGCGAGCCCCTCGGCCTCGACGAGGTCAAGGAGGTCACCCGGCTCGCCCTCGGCCGCGACTTCGGGATGCACGACGCCCGCTGGATGTCCCGCTTCCACAGCGACGAACGCCAGGCCCCCGCCTACCGCGTGGGCCGGGTCTTCCTCGCCGGGGACGCCGCGCACGTGCACACCCCGGCCGGCGGCCAGGGCATGAACACCGGGCTCCAGGACTCGGCCAACCTGAGCTGGAAGCTGGCCGCCGTCGTCCAGGGGCACGCGGACCCGGCGCTGCTCGACAGCTACCAGGCCGAACGGCACCCCGTCGGCAAGGCCGTGCTGCGCAGCAGCGGGGGCATCGTGCGCCTGGCGATGGCCAAGCGCCCCTGGACGCTGGCGCTGCGGGCCGCGCTGACCACGTTCCTCGACCACGTCGGCCCGGCCCGGCGCAGGGCGGTCGGCGGGATCACCGGCATCGGCCACCGCTACCCCGCCCCGCGCGGCGCCCACCGCCTCACCGGCACCCGCGTCCCGGACGTCGCCCTGGAGGGCGGCCGGCTCTACGAGGCCCTGCGCGGCGGACGGTTCGTGCTGATCGCCCCGGAGCCGTACGCGGCGGCGGGCGCCGGCGAGGACCGGCTGGCCGTCGGGCGCTGGGCGAGCGAGCGGCGTACGGCCGTCCTGGTCCGCCCCGACGGATACGTGGCCTGGGCGTCGGACACGGCGGACGGTGCCGCGATCGAGGCGGCGGTCGCCGCCCACGTCGGCTGACGCCTCAGGCCCGGCGGCCTTTCAGGAGCGCTGAACACACCGGCCGAAGCGACCCGCACCACCCCGATCCCGAAGGCGGCCGCCCTCGGGATCACCGTTGCCGCACGCGCCGCCGGCGCGCGGTCCGGCGGCTTCGTCGCCTCCCGGTCGTTTTCCGGTGCCGCCCCAACCGGCGCGCGATAGCGTCACACCGTCCCCGCGTGACGCAACGCCCGGACCCGACGCAGGTCCCGGATACCGGAGGTGCCCGTGGTCGCCGACCTCTGTGCCAGCTGCGGCAAGGCGCTGCCCGCGCGAGCCGGCCGCACCGGACGCAGCTCCCTGTACTGCTCGCCGGCGTGCCGGCAGAAGGCCTACCGCAGGCGGCACCTGTCCGGTGAGTCCGGGGTGGACGGCCTGATCGAGGACATCGCCCGGCAGGTGAAGGACCTGACGCCGCAGCCGCCCTCCGTGCTGTACTCGGGCGTGAACGACCTGTCGTCGTCCGTCGCACGGCTCAGGCGGGTGGCACGGCTGGCCCGGGACACGGCGAAGGAAACCGTCACGCCGGTCCCCGTGACGCAACACCCCGGCACCGCCTCCCCGCTCACCGAGGCCGACTTCGCCGCCGTCACCGAGGCCCACCGCCGTGAGATCCAGGTCCACTGCTACCGCATGACCGGCTCCTACGACGACGCCGAGGACCTCGTGCAGGAGACGTTCCTGCGGGCCTGGCGCGCCCGGGACGCCTTCGAGGGGCGGGCCGGCGCCCGCACCTGGCTGTACCGCATCGCCACCAACGCCTGCCTGGACTTCCAGCGCCGCACCGCCCGCCGCCCGCAGCGCTACGCACCGGTCCCCGGCATGAACCACGGCACCGGCGAGGCACCCGACCGCCTCACCTGGCTGCAGCCCTACCCCGACGACCAGCTGCCCTCGGCCGAGGAGCAGCCGGAGGAGGCCGCCGTCTCGCGGGAGACGCTGGAGCTGGTCTTCCTCGCCGCCCTCCAGCACCTGCCGCCCCGCCAGCGGGCCGTGCTGGTGCTGCGGGACGTGCTCGGCCTGACCGCCGCCGAGACCGCGCAGGCCCTCGGGCTGACCGTGGCCTCGGCCAACAGCGCCCTCCAGCGGGCCCGGCCCACCCTGCGCGACCACCTGCCCCGGCAGCGCGGCGACTGGACCGCCGCGGAGCCGACGGAGGCCCAGCGCGCCGCCCTGCAGCGGTACATGGCGGCCGCCGAGGGACTCGACTTCGCCGCCATGACCGAGCTGCTCAGCGAGGACGTGCGGCTGACCATGCCGCCCAACCCGTTCTGGTTCGCGGGCCGGGACGCCCTGCTGGAGTTCCTGCGGCCCACGCTCGACCCGGCGTCGCCCATGTTCCTCGGCCACTGGCGCCACCTGCCCGCCCGCGCCAACGGCCAGCTCGCGGCCGGAGGCTACGTCCGCAGACCCGGCACCAACGTCTACCGCGCCCAGGTCCTGGACGTCCTGCGCTTCGACGCCGAGGACCGCGTCGTGGAGATCACGTCCTTCGAGCCGCACCTCTTCCCCGCGTTCGGGCTGCCGCTGCGGCTGTGAACCGCCGACCGATGAGCGATCGCGACGGCGTGCGTCTGTATGAGCAACTCGTACGGAACACGTCTGAAGGAGATCATCATGCAGCTCACCGGAAAGACCGCGATCGTGTACGGCGCCGGCGGCTCCATCGGCGGTGCGGTCGCCCGCGCCTTCGCCGCCGAGGGCGCCCGGGTGCACCTCGTCGGACGCACCCGGAAGACGCTGGAGGCGGCGGCCGCCGGCCTCGGGAACGCCGAGGTGGCCGTCGTGGACGCCCTCGACGAGGCGGCCGTGGAGAAGCACCTGGACCAGGTCGGCGACGTCGACGTCTCCTTCAACCTCGTCACCCGTGGCGACGTGCAGGGCACCCCGCTCACCGACCTGTCCGTGGACGACTTCATGCGGCCCGTGATCAACGGCGTCCGCGCCAATTTCATCACCGCCCGCGGCGCCGCCCGCCGGATGGCCGGGCGCGGCTCGGGTGTGATCCTCACCCTCGACAGCGGCTCCGCGCACGGCAGCCCGATGATGGGCGGCACCGGACCGGCCGACGGGGCGATCGACACGCTGGTGCGCAACCTCGCGGTGGAGTGCGGTCCGCAAGGCGTGCGGGCCGTCGGCCTGTGGGCGGCCGGTGTGCCCGAGACGTTCACCGTGGAGAAGCTCTCCGCGGTCAACCCGGCGATCGACGAGAACGCCGTCCAGGGCATCGTCGCGGGCCTCGCCGGTATGCGCATGACCCGCCGCAACCCCACGCTCGCCGACGTCGCGGCCACGGCCGTGTTCCTCGCCTCCGACCACGCGGCCGGCATCACCGGCACCTTCGTCAACGTCACCGGCGGCATGATCGCGCGCTGACCCGGGCGGTCCCGGCCCCGGCCCCGTCCGCGGGAACGGGAAACGGAAAGGGCGCCCGGTGCGACACCGGGCGCCCTCCGCCGTCCGGGCGGCTACGCCCGCGCGTCCGCCGCCTGCGCCCTCAGCGCGCGCTCCACACCCGAGCGGGACTCGGAGACCAGGCGGCGCAGGGCCGCGCCGGGCTCGGCGGAGGCCAGCCAGGCGTCCGTCCGCTCCAGCGTCTCCCGGGAGACCTGGACCGCCGGGTAGAGGCCGATCGCGATCTGCTGGGCGATCTCGTGCGAACGGGAGTCCCAGACGTCCTTGACGATCTCGAAGTACTTCTCGGCGTACGGCGCGAGCAGCTCACGCTGGTCCGTCTGGACGAAGCCGCCGATGACGGCCTCCTGGACGGCGTTCGGCAGCTTGTCGGACTCGACGACCGAGGCCCACACCTCGGCCTTCGCCTCCGCGGTCGGGCGGGCGGCGCGGGCGCTGGCGGCGTGCCGCTCACCGGCGGCCGTCCGGTCCCGCTCGTACTCGCCGGCGATCTCCGGCTCGTCGAAGCGGCCGACCGCCGCGAGCCGCTGCACGAGTGCCCAGCGCAGCTCGGTGTCGACCGCGAGTCCCTCGATCGTCTGCGAACCGTCCAGCAGCGCCTCCAGCAGGTCCAGCTGCTCCGGGGTACGGGCCGTGGCCGCGAACGCCCGCGCCCAGGCGAGCTGGTGGTCGCTGCCCGCCGCGGCCGCGCGCAGATGGGCCAGCGTGGCGTCGGTCCAGCGGGTCAGCAGGGCCTCGCGGGCGGACGGGTCGGCGTAGAGGTCGATCGCGAGCTTGACCTGGCGGTGCAGCGACTGCACCACGCCGATGTCGGACTCCTTGCCGACGCCCGAGAGGACCAGGGAGAGGTAGTCGCGGGTGGCGAGCTCCGCGTCCCGGGTCATGTCCCAGGCCGAGGCCCAGCACAGGGCGCGCGGCAGCGAGGCCTCGAAGTCGCCGAGGTGCTCGGTGACGAAGGCCAGCGACTGCTCGTCCAGGCGGACCTTGGCGTACGACAGGTCGTCGTCGTTGAGCAGCACCACGGCCGGGCGGCGCCGGCCGGCCAGCTGGGGCACCTGCGTCAGCTCGCCGTCGACGTCCAGCTCGACGCGGTCGGCGCGCACCAGCTTGCCGCCGGCGGCGTCGGGCTCGTACAGGCCGACCGCGATGCGGTGCGGACGCAGCGTGGGCTCGCCCTGGGCGCCGGCCGGGAGCGCCGGCGCCTCCTGGCGAATGGCGAAGGAGGTGATGACGCCGTCGGCGTCCGTCTCGATCTCCGGGCGCAGGACGTTGATGCCCGCCGTCTGCAGCCACTTCTTCGACCAGGTCTTCAGGTCACGGCCGGAGGTCTCCTCCAGCGCGCCGAGCAGGTCGGACAGGCGCGTGTTGCCGAACGCGTGGCGCTTGAAGTACGCCTGCACACCCGCGAAGAACTCGTCCATGCCGACGTAGGCGACGAGCTGCTTGAGGACCGAGGCGCCCTTGGCGTAGGTGATGCCGTCGAAGTTGACGAGCACGTCGTCCAGGTCGCGGATCTCGGCCATGATCGGGTGGGTGGAGGGCAGCTGGTCCTGCCGGTAGGCCCACGTCTTCATGGAGTTGGCGAAGGTGGTCCACGAGTGCGGCCAGCGCGAGGCGGGGTGGTACGCCTGGCACGCGATGGACGTGTAGGTGGCGAACGACTCGTTCAGCCACAGGTCGTTCCACCACTCCATGGTGACCAGGTCGCCGAACCACATGTGGGCCAGCTCGTGCAGGATGGTCTCGGCGCGCAGCTCGTAGGAGGCGTCCGTCACCTTGGAGCGGAAGACGTACTGGTCGCGGATGGTGACCGCGCCCGCGTTCTCCATCGCCCCGGCGTTGAACTCCGGCACGAAGAGCTGGTCGTACTTCTCGAACGGGTACGCGTAGTCGAACTTCTCCTGGAACCACTCGAAGCCCTGCCGGGTGACCTCGAAGATCGCGTCCGAGTCCAGGTACTCCGCGAGCGAGGGGCGGCAGTAGATGCCCAGCGGCACGCTCTGCCCGTCCTTCTCGTACACGCTGTGGACGGAGTGGTACGGGCCGACGATCAGCGCGGTGATGTAGCTGGAGATCCGCGGGGTCGGCGCGAACTCCCAGACGTCGTCCTTGGGCTCGGGCGTCGGGGAGTTGGAGACGACGGTCCAGCCGGTCGGCGCCTTCACGGTGAACCGGAAGGTCGCCTTCAGGTCCGGCTGCTCGAAGGAGGCGAAGACGCGGCGGGCGTCCGGGACCTCGAACTGGGTGTAGAGGTAGGCCTGTTCGTCGACCGGGTCGACGAAGCGGTGCAGGCCCTCACCGGTGTTGGTGTACGCGCAGTCGGCGACCACCCGCAGGACGTTGGTCCCCTCGAGCAGCCCCGGAAGGGCGATGCGGGAGTCGGCGAAGACCTCGGCGGGGTCGAGCGCGTCGCCGTTGAGCGTCACCTCGTGGACGGTCGGGGCCACCAGGTCGATGAAGGACTCGGCGCCGGATTCGGCGACCGCGAAGCGCACCGTGGTCACGGACCGGTAGGTGCCGCCCTCCTGCGCGCCGGAGAGGTCGAGATCGATCTCGTACGAGTCAACGGAGAGCAGCTTCGCCCGCTGCTGCGCCTCTTCGCGGGTCAGGTTTGTGCCAGGCACCGGGTCATCTCCTCGTCAATGTGTCGGTTGCGCCATCCTTCCATGGGGCGGGGCGCTTGAACCGAGGGCTATCCCTCGTATCCCCCGGGAAGTGTCACGTCCGTTTCCCGCCGGTCGTCCGGCGGCGCCCGCGCCAGCCTGGGACGTATGACGACCTACACGCCACGCCCCATCGCCCCGGCCGTCCTCGCGGAGCTGCGCACCGCCGACGACGCGGGCCGTCCGGCGGCCCCCTTCACCGACGACGAGGGCGGCGCCCCCTTGCGCTGCTGCCTGCGCCGCAGCGAGCCGGGGGAGCGGATCGCCCTCGTGTCCTACGCACCCCTGCGCCGCTGGGCCGCCGCGACGGGCGCCCGGCCGGGCGCCTACGACGAGCAGGGCCCCGTCTTCATCCATGCGGACGACTGCCCGGGCCCGGACGGCGGCGCCGGCCACCCGTTCGCGAACGCCCACCGCACGCTCCGCCGCTACTGCGCCGACGGCCGCATCCTGGGCGGCGCGCTGGTCCCCGCCCCGGACGACGACGCCTTCCGCGACGCGTTCGACGACCCGGCCGTGGCACTGGTGCACGTCCGGGCCGTCGAGTACGGCTGCTTCCTCTACGAGGTCACAAGGGCGTAGTGCGCTCCCTAGCCCTTCAGCTCCGCCGCCACCAGTTCCGCGATCTGGACCGCGTTCAGGGCGGCGCCCTTGCGGAGGTTGTCGTTGCTGATGAACAGGGCGAGGCCGTTGTCGACGGTCTCGTCCTTGCGGATGCGGCCGACGTAGGCGGGGTCCTGGCCGGCGGCCTGGAGAGGGGTCGGGATGTCGGAGAGCTCGACGCCCGGGGCGTCCTTGAGCAGCTCCGTCGCGCGCTCCGGGGTGATCGGGCGGGCGAAGCGGGCGTTGACCTGGAGGGAGTGGCCGGAGAAGACCGGGACGCGCACACAGGTGCCGGAGACCTTCAGCCCGGGGATCTCCAGGATCTTGCGGGACTCGTTGCGGAGCTTCTGCTCCTCGTCGGTCTCGTTCAGGCCGTCGTCGACGAGGTTGCCGGCGAAGGGCAGGACGTTGAAGGCGATGGGGCGCTTGTAGACGCCGGGCTCCGGGAAGTCGACCGCCGAGCCGTCGTGCGTCAGCCGGTCCGCGTCGGCGGCGACCTTCTGGGTCTGGCCGTGCAGCTCCGCCACGCCCGCGAGCCCCGAGCCGGACACCGCCTGGTACGTGGCGACGACCAGCGCCTCCAGGCCCGCCTCGGCGTGCAGCGCCTTCAGTACCGGCATCGCGGCCATCGTCGTGCAGTTCGGGTTGGCGATGATGCCCTTGGGGCGGTGCGCGATCGCGTGCGCGTTCACCTCGGAGACGACCAGCGGGACCTCGGGGTCCTTGCGCCAGGCGGAGGAGTTGTCGATCACGACCGGGCCCTGCGCGGCGACCTTCTCCGCCAGCGCCTTCGAGGTCGCGCCGCCGGCGGAGAACAGCACGATGTCCAGGCCGGTGTAGTCGGCGGTCGCGGCGTCCTCCACCGTCACGCCGTCCAGCTCCGTGCCCGCCGAGCGGGCCGAGGCGAACAGGCGCAGCTCGGTGACCGGGAAGTTCCGCTCCTTGAGGATCCTGCGCATGACCGTGCCCACCTGTCCGGTGGCTCCGACGATTCCGACCCTCACGGTGACTCCCTCTGCGTGTTCGTGCCTGGTGCGGCTTCTGCGTGTCTGCGGCGTTTCCATGATGCGGCCGACCCGGGTCCGCCTGTCCAATTCTTTGCACTCCATGCCCGAGGAGTGGAACGTCCGGGGTGTGACGTCCGCCTCCGGACACGAGTCCGGAGGCGTTTCCCGGTGTCCGCCGAACGTTTCCACGCGCCGCGGCGTCGTAGAGGAAACGCGGTAGGGGGTGGCTTGTGCTGCGCGGAAGGGCCCGTCGTGCGCCGGAGGACGACGATCCGCTGGACACGGCTCAGGAACGCCGGGTGCGGGCGGTGCTCGCGCTGGGCGGGGTACCGCAGGCGGACCTGCCCGACGGGGTGCAGCAGGTGCGACTGCGGCTGCTGGAGCGGGCGGCGAAGGGGTACGAGGCGCCGCGCGACGTCTCCGCGTGGGCGGCCGTCGTCGCCTCCCACCTGGCCATGGACTGGCACCGCGCCAAGCGCCGCCAGGAGCGGATCGGTGAGCGGCTGGCCTCGCTGCGGCAGCTGGAGCACCCCTCGGGCGAGGACACCAGCGTGCTCTCGCTGGCCGTCGCCCAGGGCCTGGACGAGCTGCCCGACGCCCAGCGCCAGGTCGTCGTCCTGCGCTTCTACGCCGATCTGCCGGTCCGCTCGATCGCCGCCGAGCTCGGCGTTCCGGAGGGCACCGTCAAGAGCCGGCTGCACACGGCGGTACGGGCCCTGCGCGCCCGCCTGCACGAGGACGAGGTGGTGTGACATGGCCGCGGAACACCACGGCACCGACGCGCTCATGGCCGCGCTCACCGGCGAGGCCCTGTCCGGCGAGGCGCGCGCGGACGCCGCCTTCATGACCGGGTACCGCGAGGCCGAGGCCGACGTGGCCCTGCTGCGGGAGCAGCTCGCGCTGATCGGGGACGCGCTGGCCCGCGACCCGGCGGTGCGGCGCGCGCCCGCACCGGTGCGGGCACCGCGGGGCCGGCGCCGGGCCCGCAGGTTCGCCTTCGCCTCGCTGGCCGTGGCCGCCGTCGCGACCGTGCTGGCGGGGACGGGCTGGCTGGTGGCGCGGACCGGCGGCGCGGGCGAGGACTCCGGCGCGAGCGCCGACAAGGCGGCGGCCCCCTCCGCGGGCTCCGCCCTGAGCAGTCCGGGCTACCTGGCCTGCGCCCGGCTGGTCGCGGAGGGTGACGTCACGCGGGTGCAGCCGGTGCCCGCGGTGGCCGGCCGGGACCGGATCACCCTGCACGTGACCCGCTCGTACAAGCCGGCGAAGGCTCCGGAGGACGTGGTGTTCGTGCTCGACGAGGGGCTCGTGCAGCAGGCCCTGCACCAGGGCGACCACCTTCTGGTGACGCTGCCGGAGCGCTCCGCCGTCGCGGCGGGCGTGGTCGTCGGCGCGCGGGACATCGCCCGTGAACGCGCGGGTCTGGTCCGCGCGCTGCCCGAAGCCGCCGGCCTGCGCTGCGGCGGATGACCGAGGGCGGGCGCCCGTACGGACGCCCGCCCCTGCTGCCGTGGTCAGGACTACGGCGTGACCTTCCCGATCTGCACGCTGCCGGTGCCCGCGACCGTGCCGCGGGCGTTCACCAGCTGGACCCGGCCGAAGAACTCACGGCCCTCCGGGGCGGCCGCCGCGGCGGTGACGCTGCCGGAGACGGTCGCCGACTCGCCCGTGCCCAGCTCGACCGGCGCCGACTCGTCGACGGTGACGGTGCCGAGCGACGAGGAGAAGAAGACGTCCCGGTAGTCGTAGGCCGTGGAGCCCGACGGCACCGCGTAGCCCGCGACCTCGATCGTGTACGTGCCGGCGGCGGGCGAGGCGATGGACACCGCCTCCTCCGAGTCGCCGTCGGCGGACTGGCCGACGACCGTGCCGGCCGCGTTCCTGACCGTCAGGTCGAGGTCGGCGGCCGTGTCCGAGACGTTGCCGATGACGACGTCCAGCGACGCGGCGCCCGCGGGCACCTCGACCGTGGTCGTCTGCGTCTCACCCTCCCCGATGGACGGGCGCGCCGACTTGGCGGAGCCGAGCGGGCCGCCGACCAGGTGGCCGTCGAGGGCGGCGAAGGCGTTGGTCGCCTTCCAGGAGACGGCGGCCGGGGTGCCGACCTTGGCCTCGGGGACCGTCACGGTCTCCGGGTCGAAGGCCGCGCCGTACACGGCGGCGTCCAGCGTGTAGGGGTTGTCCAGCAGCGGCGAGGTGCGGCGCGCCTCGACCTCGATCTCCCAGACGCCGGGCTGCGGGTCCGCGTACGAGCGCACGTCGGGCCGGCAGCCGTTGGTGTTGGGGTAGTTGCTGTAGCAGTACGGGGTGCTCGTGTTCTCGACCGGGACGCCGTAGGGGTGGATCGAGATGAAGCGGGTCTGGCTCTTGTCCTTCAGCCCGCCGATCGCGACCTCCAGCGACTTGGCGCCCTCGGGCACGGTCAGGAAGTACGACTGCGTGCTGTTGCGCTGCACCGTGTTCGACACGGAGTGGGTGAACTTCACCGGCGCCGAGACCACCACGGTGGTGAGGATCTGCTTGTCGACCCCCTCCGTCCTCGGGTCGTCGACCTCGAGGATCGCGCTCTTGAGGCCGGCGGAGCGCGGGTGCGCCCGCACCTTGACGGTGACCGGCTGGTTCAGCGGCAGCCGCACCTCGTGGGAGCCGAGGACGCGGAAGGTGCCGCCGGCGTTGTTCGCGAAGTGCAGCGTGTGCCACAGCGCCCGGTCCGGGCCGGAGGTGCGGGTGACGGTGACGTCGTACGTCTTCTTCTGCCCGGCCTTGAGGCCGCCCTCGCGGTCGTAGAGCCCGGTGCCGAAGCCCGGCGTCTTCAGCGCGAAGTCGATCGCGGTGTCGACCGGGGCCTTGACCGTGTAGTCGTGGGCGCTCGCGCCGTGGCGGATCGCCTTCCAGGCGTCGACGACGTCGATGAGTCCGGCACCCTCCTCGTACGCCTGAACGCCCTTGATGTGATGGGCGGTCGAGGTGAGAGCCGTGCGCAGCGCGGCCGGTTCGAGGTCGATGTGCTTCTGCGCGGCGGCGCTCAGCAGCAGCGCGGACGCGCCCGTGGCCTGCGGGGAGGCCATCGAGGTGCCCTGCAGCATGGAGTAGCCGGCCGGCAGCGCGTAGCCCGCCTCCGGGACCGGGGAGCCCGGCAGCCAGGTCTGCGTGGAGTTGATCGAGGCGCCCGGCGCGGACAGGGTCGGCGTGAAGCCGCCGTCCTCACGCGGGCCGCGTGAGGAGAAGGGCATCATCGCGTACTTCTTCCGCACGACCGAGCCGTAGTTGGAGGCCCAGGTCTGCCGGGACACGGTCGCGCCGACCGAGATCACCTTGTCGGCCAGGCCGGGGTCGCCGATGGTGTTGGCACCGGGGCCGGAGTTGCCGGCCGAGATGACCAGCTGCACGCCGTAGGTGTCGATGAGGCGCGTGTAGAGCTCGGCGCGCGCGTTGTTGCCGTCGTTGAGGGCCGGCAGGCCGCCGATCGACATGTTGACGATGTCGACGCCGCGGTTGACGACGAGGTCGATCATGCCCTCGGTGAGCGCGACGTTGGTGCAGCCGCCGCTCCAGGTGCAGGCACGGGAGGAGACGAGCTTCGCGCCCGGGGCCGCGCCGTTCATCCGCCCGCCGAACAGGCCGTGGGCGGCGGTGATGCCGGCGACGTGCGTGCCGTGCTCGGACTCGATGACGCCGATGTTGACGAAGTCGGCCTTCTTGCCGACCCAGTCGCCGCCGTAGGGGTCCATCGGCACGTCCTTGCGGATCTGCACGACGAACGGCTGGCGCTCCACGACGTCGGTCTTGGGGTCGTCGGTGCCGAAGTAGCCGACCTGGTACCCGTCCTTGTACGGCTTCATCGGCTCGTCGTCGCCGAAGTCGTAGTTGTTGTTGAGGTCGACGCGGACGGTGCCGGCGGCGGGGTCGTAGAGGACGCCCCACTTGTCGGTGGTGTCGCCGTCGCGGTTGGCGTCGCCCTTGGCGTCGCCGCCCGCGGTGACCGACTCGCTGAACGTGCTGACCTGGTACGACCCGGCGGGCGCGGTCCAGGTCCGGCCGCCGTAGGTGAAGCTGGGGCCGGAGACGGAGGTCACCATCGGCCGCCAGGTGGCGTCGCCGTCGACGATCGGGTCGGTCGCCGTGACCCAGTCGACGATCTTCCGTTCGCCGGTGGTGGTCCTCTGCAGGGCCGGGTGGCCGAGGTCGACGCCGGAGTCGAGGATGCCGATGGTGACCCCGCGGCCGTCGGCCTTCGGGTACTTCTTCACGAAGTCGACGGCGCCCGTCTCGAAGGACGGGTTGTAGGGGTTCTCGGCGGGGGTGTTCTTGTCCGGGCCGGAGTAACCCGTGCTCCGTGAGGCGGACTTGGCGGATCCACCGGTCACGCTCGGGTCGTCCAGCGGTATCTCCCTGCGCAGGTCGATGCCGTGCACGGAGGAGAGCTTCGCGGCGGCGGCGATGGCCGACTCCGCCTTCGCGGTGGGGACGGTGGCGCGGACGTAGCCGAGCTTGTCGTAGGTCCGGCCCACCGAGCCGCCCTTGACCGCGTCCAGCTTGCCGGCGACCTGCTCGGTCTGCCCGGGCGCGGTGGCGATCATCATCGTGACGTTCTTGGCGCCGTCGGCCTGAGCCTCGGCGAGCAGGTCCGCGTCGTCGGAACCGAGCTTGTCCTGTGCGGACTTGACGGTGGTGCCGGCGGGAGCGGTGCCGGACGGACCGTCGGCGGAGAAGGCCATGGGTATCGGGCCGGCCGCGGAGAGCGCGGTGACGAGACCGGCCGCCACGGCTATGCGGGCCACGCGTCTCGCGCCGGATATCGGATCGCGCTGGGGGTGGGTCATCGGCATCCCTCGTAGGTGAAGATTCCTGTGCCGGACGAGCGCACAGCTTTACCCAAGGGACGCTTGTTTGGGAAGTGTTGACCGAAACGAGGGGTGGGTATGGGGAAAACCCCCGATGCCCTTTAGTCGGGTGAGTCACCAATAGCGGCAAATGGTGCGGTGGTTCAGGATTCCTTCGAGCGGGCGTAATGCCGGGACGCCTTGGCCCGGTTGCCGCAGGCGGCCATGGAGCACCAGCGGCGGGTGCCGTTGCGCGAGGTGTCGTAGAAGTGCAGCACGCATCCGTGGCCGGCGCAGGCGCGGACGCGGTCGGGGGCGGCGGAGAGCAGCTCCAGGTAGCCGCGGGCGGCGAGCCAGGCCGGGCCCCAGGACGGGTCGCCGAACTCGGGCACCTCGCCGGGGCCGTCGGCGGTGAGCGTGGCCCGGATGCGCCCGTGCGCGAGGACGGCGTCGACGGCGTCCGCCCCCTCCGCGAGTGATCCGTCCACGGCCGTCCTGAGCGCGTCGCGGGCCTGCAGGGTGTGCCGCAGGGTCGCCGCGTCGGCCGCGAACCGCCCGTCGAGGCCGTTCGCCGCGAGCCACACGGTGAGGCCGTCGAGGCCGTCGAGCAGATCCTGCGTGACCCCCTCCTTGTTCCAGCGCGTGTTGAGCAGGTCGAGCGCGAGGGGCTCGCCCGTGAGCGGGCGCGGGTCGGTGGTGGCGGGCATGGGGGCTCCTTTCCGGGCTAACCACTGAAGAGTACGTGACCGGTTGACATTCTTCGATCCTAACCGCTAAATTTTGTTACGAAGGTTATACCGGACTGGGGGAGACCCATGACCCTGAACACCGGCCACATCGGCCTGAACGTCACCGACCTCGACCGCTCGCTCGCCTTCTACCGGGACGTCCTGGGCTTCGTCCTCGTCGCCGAGGGCAAGGAGGAGGGCCGGCGCCACGCGTTCCTCGGCGACGGCGAGCGGCTCGTCCTCACCCTCTGGCAGCAGGCGGAACAGCCGTACGACGGCGGCCGCGCGGGCCTGCACCACCTGGCCCTGGAGGCCGAGTCGATCGAACGGGTCAGGGAGTACGAGCAGGCACTGCGCGCGTACGGCGCCGACTTCGCCCACGAGGGCGTGGTGGCCCACCGCGAGGGCGCCGCCTCCGGCGGCATCTTCTTCCACGATCCGGACGGCATCCGGCTGGAGATCTCGGTGCCGAGCGGCGCGGAGGGTGCGCCCGCGCCGCACGAGTCCGCTCCGACCTGCGGGTTCTTCTGATGACGGACGTCTACCACGCAGGTTCGCGCGCGCTTCAGGACCGGGCCGGCGTGCGGGAGGCCGCCGACCACGTGGGCCGTGCGATCGGCGCGGGGATCAAGCCGGTGGCGGCCGCCTTCCTGGAGCTCCAGCCGCTGCTGGTGCTGGGCGCCGCCGACCCGTCCACGGGTGCCGTCTGGGCGTCGCCGCTGGCCGGGGCACCCGGCTTCGTCCGCGCGACGGGGCCGCACCGGATGTCGGTGACGGGCGGCGTCCGCCCCACGGACCCCCTCGCCCCGGCACTCGCCACCGAGGGCACCCCGGTGGCCACCCTCGTCCTCGACCCCGGCACGCGCCGCCGCATGCGCCTCAACGGCCGCCTCCGCCCGACGGCGGGAGGCTTCGCCGTGACCGCGGAGCGGGTGTTCGCGAACTGCCCCCGGTACATCCAGCGGAGGGAGTCGTACGAGGTGCTGGCGGACGTCGACCCGGGCCCGGCCGTACGGAGCGGTGAACTCTCCCTCGGGCAGCGCGCGTTCGTGGAGTCGGCCGACACCTTCTTCGTCGCGACCGTGCACGGGGGCCGGGTCGAGGTGAGCCACAAGGGCGGCAACCCCGGCTTCGTACGGGCCGGATCGCCCAAGGAGCTGAGCTGGCGGGACTACCCGGGCAACTCCATGTTCCTGACCCTGGGCAACATCGCCTCCGACCCCCGGGCCGGCCTGCTGTTCCTGGACTGGGAGACGGGCGCGGTGCTGCAGCTGACGGGCGAGGCGCGGACGGAGTTCGAGGGCGAGGGGCAGCCGCGCGTGCGGTTCACGGTGACGCAGGCCGTGGAGACGCCGTCCGCGGTCCCGCTGCGCTGGTCGCCGCCGGAATACTCGCCTGCCAATCCCTCCCGGGCGCACTAACGTCCCTCTGTGCGACGAACCTTGAGGGTGGCGGCCTACGCCATGTGCGTCCGTGACGAGGAGATCCTGCTGGCCCGCTGGACCGACGGCCGGGGCCGCCCCGAGTGGACCCTGCCCGGCGGCGGCATGGAGCACGGGGAGGATCCCTACGACACCGTGCTGCGCGAGGTGGAGGAGGAGACCGGACATCTGGTGGAGATCACCGGGCTGCTCGGTGTGGACTCGGTCAGCCGCACCGCCTCCCGGCGCTTCGGCCGCAGGACCGACCACCACGGCGTACGCCTGGTCTACGAGGCCCGCGTGATCGGCGGTGCCCTGCGCCCCGAGGTCGGCGGCTCCACGGACATGGCGGCCTGGCACCCCCTCGCGGAGGTGGCGGCCCTCGACCGCGTCGGCCTGGTCGACGTGGGCCTGAGACTGTGGCGGGAGCGGCCGGTGACGGGGCGGGTGACGGCCGCGGCCGACGAGTGACGGGAACCGCTCCCGCACGGCCCTGAACTGCTGTGCGTACCCCGAGAGATGAACACGGAGTGACCGTCCCCCGGCCGCGCGACGAGCGGTCGGGGGCGTGCCGGGTGGGCCGAGATCCACGTACGGTGATCGGTGTTGCGCGTTGCCGTCTCGTTCACGCGCAGGTCATTCCCGGTGCCAAGCATCCAGAGCGAGCGGGATGTTCGCGACAGCGATCGCCCGCGACCACTGCCGACGCGTTCGCACTCGGGGAGATCGCGCCATGTCGCGCATACGCTCTGTCGCCGCCAGCATCCCGGCGGTCAACCGCCGTACCGTCCTCGCCGCCACCGGTGCGGCGGCCGTCTCCACGGGCGTCGGATACGCCCTGCGGCCGGCCGACGGCCACGCCGCCACCGACACCGGCTCGGAGGCGACCCGGGTGGTGGCGCAGTCGCGCCGGGCCCCGGCCGCGCCTCTCGCGCCGTACACCAGGGGCACCACCCTCGCGAGTGTCGCCGTCCCGCGCTCCGGCTCCGGCTACCGCCGCCTCGGCGACGGTCCGGGCTGGGCCCGGGTGGTGCGCGCCGACCTGGCCGCGCCCAAGGCGGGCCGGGCCGGCCGCCGTACCGCGCTCGCCGCGTTCGTGCAGCTCACCGACCTGCACCTGATCGACGCCCAGCACCCGATGCGCCTGGAGTACCTGCGCTCCACCGACCGGCACGCCTGGCGCCCGCACGAGGCGCTGACCGTGCAGGGCGCGATCTCGCTGGTCGAGCGGATCAACGCGCTGCGCGGCGCCCCCGTCACCGGCTCCCCGCTGCACTTCGCGATGACGACCGGCGACAACACGGACAACAACGCCAAGTCCGAGCTGGAGTGGTTCCTCACGATCATGAGCGGTGGGCGGATCACGCCCAACACCGGGGACCCGCGCCACTACGAAGGCGTCCAGAACAGCGGCCTGAAGACCTACTGGCAGCCCGACTCCTCGGTGCGCGACGGCGACAAGCGGCTCGGCTTCCCGCACCTTCAGGGCTACCTGGCCGCAGCGATCCGCGAGGTGCGGAGCCCCGGCCTGAACCTGCCCTGGTACTCCACGGTCGGCAACCACGACGCCATGCCGCTCGGCTGCTTCGGCCACGGCGACTCCTGGCTCGCCGAGTACGCGGTCGGCGGACGGAAGCTGATGTCGCTGCCCGCGTCGGAGGCGGGGAAGCTGCAGCACCACATCAAAAGCGGGAAGGACCCGAAGGGCCTGGCCTTCCGCGACCTGCTGAAGGCCCACGCGCGCGACATGCGCTCGGTCACGCCGGACCCCGAGCGCGCGCCGTACACCCCGGCGGACTACCTCAAGGCCCACCTCGACCCGGCGTACCGCGGTCTCGGCCCGGTCGGGCACGGCTACTCCAGCGCCAACCTCCGGGCGGGCACGCAGTACTACGCCTTCCGCATCGCCGACGACGTCGTGGGCATCAGCCTCGACACCACCGACCCGGGCGGCCACTACGAGGGCTCCATCGGGACGGCCCAGCTGAACTGGCTGGAGAGGCAGCTCAAGGACAGCGACAGAAACGGCTCGTACGTGGTCGTCTTCAGCCACCACACCAGCAGGACGATGACGAACACGAACCACGTCGACCCGGCCCGCCCTCGCGAGCGCCGGCACGACGGCCAGGAGGTCCTCGCCGCCCTCGGCCGCCACCGCAGCGTCCTCGCCTGGGTGAACGGCCACATCCACCGCAACGACATCACCGCGCACGCGTCGACGGCCGGCGGCTCCTTCTGGGAGATCTCCACCGCCTCCCACGTGGACCATCCGCAGCTCGCCCGGGTCGTCGAGCTTGCGGACAACAAGGACGGCACGATCTCCCTGTTCACCACGCTGGTCGAGTCGGCGGCCCCGCACCGCACCGACTTCTCGGACCTCACGCAGACGGGCCTCGCGGCCCTGTACCGCGAGGTGTCGTTCAACGCGCCCGGCGCCAGCACGGTCCTGGGCGGCGCCGCGCACGACCGCAACACGGAGCTGGTGCTCAAGAAGGGCTGAAACCGGCCCAACCGCTCCACGGCACGTCAACCTGCGGGCCGTGGGCCGGGTCTGATCCCCCGTGCGCGCTCGTCGCCGAGCGAGAGCACGGTGAGAGCAGAGTGAGACGGGGGAGGAGCAGTCATGAGCAGAGGTGTCCGTACGGCCCTGGTCGCGGCGGCGGCCGTGGCACTGTCCGCGGCCCTGGCCGGCCCCGCGACCGCGGCCGCGCCCGCCCGCGGCCACGACGCGGCCCGGCGGGCCGCCGAGGCGGTGGTGCGGGAGGGCGTGCCCGGGGTGACGCTCACCGCGAGGGAGGGACACGCCACCTGGTCGACGACCGCGGGTGTGGGCAACCTCCGTACGAAAGCGCCCCGTTCGGCCCGGGACCGCTATCGGGTGGGCAGCATCACCAAGACCTTCGTCGCCACCGTGCTGCTCCAGCTGGAGGCGGAGGGCCGGCTGTCGCTGGACGACACGGTGGACAGGTGGCTGCCCGGAGCGGTCCGCGGCCACGGCCACGACGGCCGCGCCATCACCGTCCGGCAGCTCCTCAACCACACGAGCGGCGTCTACAACTACACCGCCGACAAGGACTTCGGCAGCAGGTACTTCCTCAAGGACGGCTTCTTCGAGCACCGTTACGACCGCACATCCCCGGCCGACCTGTTGGCGATCGCGATGTCCCACGAGCCGGACTTCCCGCCGGGCACCTCGTGGAACTACTCCAACACCAACTACCTGCTGGCCGCGATGGTGATCGAGAAGGTCACCGGCCGCCCCTACGGCGCCGAGATCCGCGACCGCGTCATCGCGCCCCTGCACCTGCGGGCCACCTCGGTCCCCGGCACCCGCGTCACCGTCCCGCAGCCCAGCAGCCGCGCCTACTCCAAGCTCGCGCGGACGGCGACGGGCCCGACGTACGACGTGACCACCCTGAACCCCGCCATCGCCTACGGCTCCGGCGAGATGATCTCCGACTCCGCCGACCTCGACCGCTTCTACGCGGCCCTGCTCGGCGGCCGGCTCCTCCCGCCCCACCAGCTCAAGGAGATGAAGACCACCGTGCGGATCGAGGGCGCGCCCGACATCCGCTACGGGCTGGGCCTGATGGACCGCACCCTGTCCTGCGGCGGCCGCGAGGTCCACGTGTGGGGTCACGACGGCGGCATCCACGGCTCCACGTCCGACGCGGTGACCACGTCCGACGGGCGGCACTCGCTGGCGCTCAACCTCAACGGGGACTGGATGGGCGACACCGACCGCGTGATCCGGGCGGAGTTCTGCGGAGGGTGAGCACGACGAGGGGCCGCCCGGACGTCCCGGCGGCCCCTCGTCTCCCCTCCTGATACGGCCCCGGTCCGTCACTACCGGGGCAGCACCACGACATAGGCGGCGGGTTCCCGGTCGCCGGACGCCATCAGCGCCGTGCGGACGACCGCCGCCTGCTGCTCCATCGAGTCGCGCAGCTTCCTGGGCGTGATGTGCACGACCGTGATGCCCAGCCGCTCCAGGTGCTCGCGCTTGCGCGCGTATTCGGACCACAGCGCGTCCTCGTCCTGGCGCGGGGCCCGGGTGTCCAGCTCCACCGCGACCGCCTGCTCGGGCCAGTAGGCGTCCAGGCCGCCGAGGTGCGGGCCGCCGGGCAGGCGCAGGTCGACGTTCCACACCGGGTCGGGCAGACCGTACTCCTGGACCATCCGGTACAGGCGGTCCTCCGCGATCGCCCGGCCCTCGGCGAGCAGGGAGTCCACCGCGTCCACCACGTGCGGACGGCCGAGCAGCTTCGCCTGGTTCAAGGCGCGGACCACCGCGGCGGGTTCGCAGTGGCCGCCGCGCACCGCCTCCGTCAGCAGCCGCCGCACCGTGGAGGCGTCGGCCAGCTCCGAGACCGCGTCGGCGAGCGCGCGCGGCACCGGTGCGACCGGAACCCCCGTCACCGCGCGGGCGGTCGGCAGCGACGGCGTGCGGACGATGCGCGCGCAGCCCGTCGAGCGCAGGCGGCGCAGCCGGGGGACCAGGACGTCGATCTTCTCCAGCGACAGCAGCGGCGGGGCGGAGGTGAAGCCGTAGAGCGTCAGGGCCGCCAGGCCGGTGATCATCGCCTCCGCGTAGACGGGCCGGTGCGGCTCGTCGGGGCCGGGCTGGGCGGGCACCCCCGGCGTCGACTCGCGGGAGGCGTACATCAGCACCGCGTGCAGCCGCTCCTCACTGGTCGGCGGGCCCGGGTGGAGGAGGAAGACACCCGGGAGGATCTGCTGCCAGGCACCGCCGGCGCGGCACTGCTCGTTCATCTCCGCCGACGAGACCCCGTGAGCGCGCAGCTGAGCCGTCGTCAGCACGCGCCGGTGCACCTCGGAGAGGTGACGCAGGGGGCGGGGGGAAGCCGGGGGGAGCGGGGTGTTGTGGTTCATGACTCGGGGTTTCCCGCGTCCGGTCGGTTCTTTAACCGCTGTTACACGCCCGTCGACAAATGCGGACAAGGCATTACTAAAGGACGGGTGTTCGGGTGCCGATAGGGGACGGAAAACCCCTGGTCCATTCGGGTTGGACCAGGGGTTACGGGTCTTATTGACCGGATTCCGTAACGGTCACGGGCCGATCAGTCGTTGGCCAAAGCCTGGGCGCGCAGGGCCCGTGCCAGATCGTCCCGCGCCTCCAGCACCAGCCGGCGCAGCGCGGGCGCGGCGCCTTCGTGCGCGGCGAGCCACGCGTCCGTCGCCTCCAGCGTCGCGGGCGAGTCCTGGAGCGACGGGAACAGGCCGCGGACCACGTCCATGCCGATCTGGATGGACCGCTGCGTCCACAGCCGCTCGATCGCCGCGAAGTACTTCTCCGTGTACGGCGCGAGCAGTTCGCGCTGCGAGGACTGGGTGAAGCCCGCGATCGTCGCCTCCACCAGGGCGTTGGACAGCGTGTCGGACTCCACCACCTGGGCCCATGCCTGCGCCTTCACCGCCGCCGACGGGCGGGCGGCGAGGCAGCGGACCTGGTGGCGCCTGCCCGACGCCGTGTCGTCACGGGCCAGTTCGGCCGCGAGCACCGGCTCGTCCACCGCCCCGTGGGCGGCGAGTGGCTCCAGGAACGTCCAGCGCAGCTCCTGGTCGACGTCCAGGCCGTCGATCTTCTCGGTGCCCTCCAGCAGGCCCCGCAGCAGGCTCAGGTCGTCCGGCGCCGAGGCCACCGTCGCGTAGAACCGCGCCCACGCGAGCTGGTGCTCGCTGCCCGGCTCGGCCGCCCGCAGGTCCCGCAGCGCGGCGTGGGACAGCATCTCCCCGCCGCGCGGCCGCCACGACGCGGGCGAGTAGTGGACCAGCGCCGAGTTCGCCCACGCGTGCAGCATCTGCAGGACGCCGATGTCGGACTCCCGCCGCCCGAACCGCATCACCAGGTCGATGAAGTCGGGCGCCGGCAGCAGGGCGTCCCGCGTCATGTTCCACAGCGCCGACCAGCACAGGGCGCGGGCCAGCGGGTCGGTGATCGCGCCCAGGCGCTCGCGCAGCGCGGCCAGCGAGGTCTCGTCGAAGCGGATCTTGCAGTACGTCAGGTCGTCGTCGTTGACCAGCACCAGCTCGGGTGCCTGCTCGCCGGACAGCTCCGTGACGACCGTGCGCGGGCCGTCGACGTCCACCTCGGCGCGCGCGTACCGCACCAGGCGGTCGTCCTCCTGGCGGTACAGGCCCACCGCCACGCGGTGCGGCCGCAGTGCGGGGTGCGACTCGGCGGCCTCCTGCACCACCGCGAGCTCGTCGACCCGGCCGTCGGTGGTCAGCAGCACCTGCGGGGTGAGGGAGTTGACGCCGGCGGTCTGCAGCCAGCCGCGCGCCCAGGTGGCCATGTCCCGGCCGCTGGTCTCCTCCAGCGCCGACAGCAGGTCGCCCAGGCGGGTGTTGCCGTAGGCGTGCCGCTTGAAGTAGCGGCGGGCGCCCTCCAGGAAGGCGTCCTGGCCGACGTAGGCCACCAGCTGCTTCAGGACGGAGGCGCCCTTGGCGTAGGTGATGCCGTCGAAGTTGAGCTTGGCGTCCTGCAGGTCGCGGATGTCGGCGGTGACCGGATGCGTGGAGGGGAGCTGGTCCGCGCGGTAGGCCCACGCCTTGCGGCGGTTGGCGAAGGTGATCCAGCCGTCGGTGAAGCGGGTGGCGCCGACCAGGGAGAAGGCGCCCATGAAGTCCGCGAACGACTCCTTCAGCCACAGGTCGTCCCACCACTCCATGGTGACCAGGTCGCCGAACCACATGTGCGCCATCTCGTGCAGGACGACGTTCGCCCGGCCTTCGTACGACGCCCGGGTGACCTTGCCGCGGAAGATGAACTCCTCGCGGAAGGTGACCAGTCCGGGGTTCTCCATCGCGCCGAGGTTGTACTCGGGGACGAACGCCTGGTCGTACTTCCCGAAGGGGTACGGGTAGTCGAAGTGGTCGTGGAAGAAGTCCAGGCCCTGCTTGGTGACGAGGAAGACGTCGTCGGCGTCGAAGTAGGGGGCCAGGCCCTTGCGGCACAGGGCGCCGAGCGGGATCTCCAGCGTCGTGCCGTCGTCGAAGGTCCGCGTGTAGGAGTCCGTCACGTAGTGGTAGGGGCCCGCCACCACACAGGTGATGTACGTCGAGATCGGCTTGGTCTCCGCGAACCGCCACACGCCGTCGGTGCGCTCGCCCACGCCGTTGCTCCAGACCGTCCAGCCCTCCGGGGCGCGCACCTCGAAGCGGTAGGGGGCCTTGAGGTCGGGCTGCTCGAAGTTGGCGAAGACACGGCGGGAGTCGGCCGGCTCGTACTGGGTGTACAGGTACACCTCGCCGTCCTCGGGGTCGACGAAGCGGTGCATGCCCTCGCCGGTGCGGGAGTAGGCGCACCGGGCGTCCACCACCAGCTCGTTCTCGGCGGCGAGGTCCTCCAGGAGGATGCGGGAGCCGTCGAAGACCTGACCGGGGTCGAGGTCGCGGCCGTTGAGTGAGACCGAGGTCACAGTCGGTGCGATCAGGTCGGCGAAGGTGGCGGCTCCCGGCTCGTTGCTGCGGAAGCGGATCGTGGTGACGGAGCGGAAGGTGCGCGGGCCGTCCCCGTCGTCCTCGCCCACCGCCGAACGCAGGTCCAGGGCGACCTCGTACCCGTCGACGGACAGCAGGGCGGCCCGCTCCCGGGCCTCGTCGCGGGTCAGATTCTCACCGGGCACGGGCGGTACTCCCTCGGCTGGCGTTCGGTATCTGGACAGGGCCGATCCTGCCATGTGCTCCTGACCGTGGGCACCCGGGAATCGGGCGGTCACCGGGAATGGGGCGGTGATGCCCGGCGTTGCTCGTTGAAACCGATACTTTCCCGAGGAGACCCATGCCCGAGACCGCGACCACCTCCGCCAAGACGCCCGTCGACTTCTGGTTCGACCCGCTGTGCCCGTGGGCCTGGATGACCTCCCGCTGGGTGCTGGAGGTCGAGAAGGTCCGGGACATCGAGGTGCGCTGGCACATCATGAGCCTGGCGGTGCTCAACGAGGACAAGCTGGACACGCTGCCCGAGGCGTACCGGGACATGCTCGCGACCAAGGCGTGGAAGCCGGTGCGCGTGGTGACCGCGGCCTGGCAGAAGCACGGCGCGGACGTCCTCGGCCCGCTCTACACCGCGCTCGGCACCCGCTTCCACAACAACGGCGAGGGCGCGACCACCGAGGCCATCGCCGCCGCCCTGGCCGACGCCGGCCTGCCCGCCGACCTGATCGACTACGCCGACCAGGAGAACTTCGAGTTCGACGCCGAACTGCGCGCCTCCCACAAGGAGGGCATCGACAAGGTCGGCCAGGAGGTCGGCACCCCGGTCATCGCCGTCCCCGGCGCGGACGGCGAGCAGCTGGCCTTCTTCGGTCCGGTCGTCACGCCGGCCCCCAAGGGCGATGCCGCCGCCCAGCTCTGGGACGGCACCCTCGCGGTCGCCTCGGTCCCCGGCTTCTACGAGATAAAGCGCACCCGCACGGTGGGCCCGGACTTCAGCAACCTGTAGCGGTCGCTACGGGGCGGCCTCCTCGCGGAAGCCCTCGGGGAGGAGGCCGCCCTTCCCCCTGTTCAGATACGGCTGGTACCACAGGCATCGCACGGCCGTGCAGCGCCACAGGTTGCCCACGTAGAACCGGGGGCCCTTCTTCTCGCGGACCGCGGACTGCTCCGCGGTGTTGAGCCGGCGGAACCTCTGTCTGCTGCGGCAGGTCGGGCACTCCCGTTCGATCTCGGTCATCGAAGCCTCCTCGCGGTCGCGGAGTCGGTCAGGCGCGGGTCCGGCCGCGGGCCTCTGCGAGGCGGGACAGGTGGTTCTCGTACGCCTTCGTGTAGTACGCCGCGCGGGTCGGGTCAGGGTCCACCACCGCGGTCGGGCGCGTCCAGGCCCGTGCGTCGAGACGGACCCCGTACCGCTGCGCCGCGGCCAGCACCGCGCCCCGCGCACCCACCTCACCCTCGACGACCCTGAGCGGGCGGCCGAGCGCGTCGGCGAGCAGGCGCATCCAGGCGGGACTGCGGGTGCCCCCGCCGCACACGGCGAGGGAGCCGGTGAGGCCGGCGGCCTCCAGGCAGTGGCGGGCCGCGTAGCCGATCCCCTCGCAGGTCGCACGGATCAGGTCGGCCTTCGTGGACTCCAGGGAGACGCCGGTGAGTTCGGCGCGCAGCCGGGGCTCGACGAACGGCGCACGCTCACCGGAGGGCGCGAAGTACGGCAGCACGCGCACGCCGTTCGCACCGGGCGGGGTCTGCGCCAGCAGCGCGTCGACCTCCTCGTGGCGGACGCCCGTCGTCGTCAGCACCCAGTCCAGGGCCGCCGTGCCGACCATCGCCGGCATGGCGCGCAGCCAGTGGCCGGGACGGTCGGTGGAGATGTACAGCCCGGCCGGCTCCCCGGTGAGGTCCAGGTCGGTCGTGGCGACGAGACTGGCCAGGCAGGTGCCGACGATCAGCAGACCGTCGCCGGACGCGGTCACCCCCGCGCCCAGCGCGCAGGACGGCAGGTCGTACGGCCCGTTCGCGAGCCGGGTGCCCGGCGGCAGCCCCTCGGCGGCCTCGGCGGTCGTGATCGGGTCGCGGACCGGGGCGAGCAGACGGCGACGGTGCGTGAGGCCCAGCAGCTCCACGACGCGGTTGTCGTACGCCCGGGTGCGCGGGTCGAGGAACGGCATCGACGCGTCCGACACGTCCGTGGCCGCCGGCGCGCCCGTCAGCCGGCGGAAGACCATGTCCTTGCAGTACAGGGCGGTGCTCGCGGCGTCCAGCGACGCGGGCTCGTAGCGGTCGAACCAGGCCAGCAGCGGTCCGGGGCAGCCGGGGAACATGGCGCTGCCCGTGCGCCGGAACACCGTCTCGAAGGTGCCGTCCGCCAGCCACTGGTCGAGCAGTTCATGTGCCCGCCCGTCCATCCAGGAGGCCGCGGGCCGCACCGGGCGCCCCTCCCGGTCGACCAGCCACACCCCGTCGCCCTGCCCGGTCAGCCCGGCCAGCTCCACCGGCTCCGCGACCCGCGACGTCAGCTCCCCGAGGACCGCGACGACGGCCGCGTACACCTCCTCCATGTCCTGCTCGACCACGCCCCCGTGCAGGGTGAGTCCCACCGGGCGGGCCGCGACGGACAGTTCACGCCCGTCGCCGTCGAAGGCGGCGGCCTTCACCGTGGACGTGCCCACATCGATACCGACGTACATCTCGCCTCCCGGCGCGTCAGGTCAGGCAGTTCGTCAGATCAGGCAGTGCGTCAGATCAGGCGGTGCGTCAGGTCAGGCAGTGCGCGAGCGGCTCCCCGCGCCCCCAGCGCCCCACCTCCTCGGCGGCGATCCGGGCCGCCTTCTCCGCCACCGCGCGCGAGGCCCCGCCCAGATGCGGCGTCATCACCACGCGGTCGGCCAGGCCGAACAGCCGCGAGCCCGCGGGCACCGGCTCCTCCCCGTAGGTGTCCAGGGCCGCCGCCGACACATGGCCGCTCTCCAGCGCGTCGCACAGCGCTGCCTCGTCGACCAGCCCCCCGCGCGCCACGTTCACCACCACCCCGCCCGCGGGCAGCAGCGTGAGCTCACGGGCCCCGATCAGGCCGCGGGTCTCGGCGGTCAGCCGGGCGTGCAGGGTGATGACCCGGGAGCGGCGCAGGAGTTCGTCGAGCGAGCGCAGGCGCAGACCGAAGATCTGGCCGCGCACGTAGGGGTCGTACACCATCACCTGCGCGCCGAAGGCGCACAGCGCGCGGGCGACGCGGCTGCCGACGGCGCCGTAGCCGACGAGCCCGACGGGCAGGTCCTCCAGCTCCAGGCCGCTGTGCTCGTAGGTGTAGTACGCCGCCCCCTCCCAGCTGCCCTGCCCCGCCAGCAGGTGGTGCGCCTGCGGGATGCGGCGCAGGGCCGCCAGCATCAGGCCGACCGTGAACTCGGCGGTCGCGGCGGCGTTGCGGCCGGGGGCGTAGCAGACGCGGACGCCGTGCCGCGCGGCCGCGTCCAGGTTGACGTTGACCGGGCCGCCCCGGCAGACGACCACCAGCCGCAGGTCCGGGCAGGCCGCCAGGACGCGCTCCGTCACCGGGCCCATCTGCGTGACCAGCACCCGGGCTCCGGCCAGCGCCCCGATCAGCTCGTCCTCGGCGTCGACGGCCTCCGTCACCTCGGCCACCGGCCCGAACGGCTCCAGCGGCCAGCCGAGGGTCAACTCCGTCACATCGCAGTCGAGTTCGTGGGTGAGCGCCGCCGTGATGAGCGACGGCAGGATGAAGTGGTCGCCGGCGGCGACGACACGCACGGGTTCGCTCATCGCGGGGAGCCCCCTGCCTCGGCGTCGAGGCCATGGGCCGGGCGCGGCTCGGCGGCCGTCCGCGGGTGGGTCTCGCGCGGATCACGTGGTTCCAGCTCGGTCATCGCTGCCCTTCGTGCCTCTCGTGGCGCAGATCTCGTACGGGACCTTGTGCTCGTCCAGATCCCGCAGCGCCTCGGCCGACGCCCCGTCGTCGACGAGGAGCAGGTCGAAGCGGGACAGCGGAACGACCCGGTGCAGCGCGACCCGGGCGAGCTTGGTGTGGTCGATCAGCAGCACGTTGCGGGCGGCCGCGTCGAGCATGGCCCGCTTCACCGACACGATGTGCTGCTCCTGGTGGTACGCGTAACCCCCGTGCACGGCCGACGTCGAGGTGAAGCACACGTCCACGCGCAGCTGCTCGACCGCCTCCACGCAGGACACCCCGAGGAAGGACGAGTGCAGCGGGTCGTAGTCGCCGCCGAGCGCCATCAGTTGGATGCCCCGCTGGTCGGCCAGCAGGTTGATCGCCTCCAGGAAGTTGGTGACCACGGTCAGCGGGGTGATCTCGCCGAGCCGCAGGTGGCGGGCTATCTCCAGGGTGGAGGTGGAGTCGTCGAGCATGATCGCCATGCCGGGCTCTATGGACGCCAGCGCGTGCGCGGCGACGGCGGCCTTCTCGGCGCGCATCGCCTTCAGCCGGTACTGCACGTTGGACTCGAAGACACCGGACGGCTGCGCGGTCACGCCGCCTCTGAACTTCCGTACGACTCCCTGCCGTTCGAGCTCGTCGAGGTCCCGGTGGATGGTCATCAGGCTCACCCCGAAGCGCTCGGCGAGCTCCGCCGCCGTCGCCGAGCCGTCGGCCAGGACCTGCTCGGCCATGACGGCCTGCCGGGCCGCCGGTCCCTGCTGATGCGCGCTGCTGTTGCTGCTCATCGTGTCCCGATCAGTCGTCCTGGGCGCCCGGGTCGGTCGGCCCCGGACAGCAGCAGGTTCTCAGGCCGGACCGTGAGTCGTACCGGATCGTCGGCACCGAGGTCCGCCGTGTCGCCGCGCGGGGCCACCGGCGACGGGTGGCCGCCCGCCGGCCGGGCCGGCGCCGGAGCGGACCACGGTGGGCCCGGGGAGCCGTCTGCGGCCGGGCGGGTGCGTGTCCATCCGCGACCTCCGTGGGGGGCGGGTCCGGTGCGCCGGGCGGTGGGGGCGACACGTCCGGTCGGCCCGCCAACAGAGGGTGTAACGGCGGACGTTGCGCGTCAATCCCTCGCGCGGGCGAAGAACACGCGTCAATATCGGAGGGAGGCGTGAAGTTCACGGGCCGGTCCGAGATGTCCGGGAGGCAGGGATGCGGGACGAGCGGGAGGCGTGGCTCGGGATCGACCTCGGGACGCAGAGCGTCCGCGTGCTGGCCGTCACCGGGGACGGGACGGTCCTCGGCGGCGGCTCGGCGCCGATCGGCGGGCGCCGCGAGCGGGAGCGCCACGAGCAGGACCCGGGGGACTGGTGGGAGGGGGTCCGCACCGCCGCCCGGGCCGCCCTCGGCCCGGTCGCGGGCCCCCGGATCGGCGGGCTCGCGGTGTGCGGGACCTCCGGGACGGTGCTGCTGACGGACGGGGCGGGGCGGCCGCTGAGCCCCGGGCTCATGTACGATGACGGGCGGGCCGCGGCGCAGGGGGCGCGGGCGCGGGAGGCCGGGCTCGCGGTGCAGGACACCTGGGCGCTGCCGAAGGCGCGCTGGCTGGTGGAGGAGTACGGGCGGGGGCGGATCACCCACCAGCCCGACGTCATCACCGCCCGCCTCGTCGGCAAACCGGTGCCGACCGACTCCAGCCACGCCCTCAAGACGGCCTACGACGTCGGACGGGAGGCCTGGCCGGACGTCATGGGCCTGCCCGCTCGGACCCTGCCCGACGTCGTCCGGCCCGGCACCCTGCTCGGCGAGGTCTGCCCGGCCGCGGCCGAGGCCACCGGCATCCCGGCCGGCACACCGGTCGTCGCCGGGATGACCGACGGCTGCGCGGCGCAGATCGCGTCCGGCGCGCTGCGCCCCGGCTGCTGGAACTCCGTGCTGGGCACGACCCTCGTCCTCAAGGGCGCCGCCGCCGAGCCGGTCCACGATCCGTCCGGCGTGGTCTACAACCACCGGGCGCCGGACGGCAGCTGGCTGCCCGGCGGGGCGTCCAGCGTCGGCGCGGGCGTGCTGACCGCGGCCTTCGCGGGCGCCGACCCGGCGGCGATGGACGCGCGGGCGGCCGCGTACGAGCCCGCCGGCGCGGTGGCCTACCCGCTGGTGTCGCCCGGCGAACGGTTCCCGTTCCTGGCGCCCGCCGCCTCCGCCCTGGTGCTGGGCGAGCCGGCGGGGGACGCCGACCTGTGGGCCGCGCTGCTCCAGGGCGTCGCCTTCGCCGAACGGCTCTGCCTGGACTACCTGCACCACCTGGGCGCCCCGCTGGACGGCCCGCTCACCTTCACCGGGGGCGGCGCCCGCAGCCCGTACTGGAACCAGCTGCGCGCCGACATCCTCGGCCGCCCGGTCCGCGTCCCCGCGCAGACCGAACCCGCGCTGGGCATGGCCGCGCTGGCCGCACACGGGACGGGCTCGGGCCCCCTGGCGGACGTCGCCGACCGCATGGTCCGCATCGCCACCCGCCTCGAACCCCGCCCCGGCCGCACCGCCCGCTTCGCCGAGCCGTACGCCCGCCTGATCGACGAGCTGACGGCCCGCGGCTGGCTCCCGTCCCCGGTGGCGGGACACGCGCACGCCCGGCTCCGGCAGACCCTGGAGGGCGCCGCCCGCCGCGATACTGCGGACTCATGAGTACGACGCTGCTGCTGGCCCGGCACGGGCAGACCGTCTGGCACGCCGAGAACCGCTACGCCGGGGTGAGCGACGTGGCGCTCACCGGCACGGGGCGCGCGCAGGCCGAGGCGCTCGGGCGCTGGGCCGCCGCCCGTCCCGTCGACGCGGTCTGGACCTCCACCGTCTCCCGCGCGATCGCCACCGCCGAGCCCGCCTGCCGGGCCCTCGGCCTCACCCCGCACCGCGACCACGCCCTGCGGGAGTGCGACTTCGGCGTGGTGGAGGGCCGTACGCTCGCCGAGTTCGCGCAGCGGGACCCCGACGCGGCCGAGGCCTTCCGCACCGACCCGGTCGCCCATCCCTTCCCCGGCGCCGAGGACCCGAGGGCGGCCGCCGAACGGGGCGCCGCCGCCCTGCGGCGCATCGCCGCCGCGCACGAGGGCGGGCGCGTCCTGGTGGTGGCCCACAACACCCTGCTCCGCCTGGTCCTGTGCCGGCTGCTGTCGATCCCGCTCGGCGACTACCGCCGCGTGTTCCCGCGGCTGCGCAACGCCGCCGTCAGCGAACTCCGGCTGGACGCCGGGTCGGTGGGGCTGATCTCGCTGAACGTGCCGTGCGAGCGGGAGCCCGCGTAGCTCGTGGGAAGCCCCCGCGAGTCCTGTCCTCGCGGGGGCTTCCGTCATGCCGCCTGCCAGGTGAAGGGTGAGAAGACGATCACGAGGCAGGACGCTCTCAGGGAGCCAGGAGCAGTACGTCCGCGCGGGACCTGGCCGCCTCGTGACGCCGGGCCACGTCCTGCCAGTTGACGACGGCCCACATCGCGTCGACGAAGTCGGTCTTCTGGTTCCGGTACTGCAGGTAGAAGGCGTGCTCCCAGGCGTCGAAGACGAGGATCGGCACCGAGCCCTGGCCGACGTTGCCCTGGTGGTCGTAGACCTGCTCGACGACGAGCCGCCCGCTCAGCGGCTCGTAGGCGAGGACGCCCCAGCCCGACCCCTGTGTGGTGGCGGCGGCCTTGGTCAGCTGAGCCTTGAACCTGTCGAAGCCGCCGAACGACTCGGCGATCGCGTCCGCCAGCTCGCCCACCCCGTCCGCCGCGAGCGGCTCACCGCCGCCCTCCTTCGGGCCGGTCATGTTCTGCCAGTAGATCGAGTGCAGGATGTGCCCCGACAGATGGAAGGCCAGATTCTTCTCGAGGCCGTTCAGCGTCCCCCAGTCCTCCTGCTCCCGCGCCCGAGCCAGCTGCTCCAGGGTGTCGTTGGCGCCCTTCACGTACGCCGCGTGGTGCTTGTCGTGATGCAGCTCGATGATCTCGGGGCTGATCACGGGCGCCAGCGCGGCGTAGTCGTACGGCAGCTCAGGAAGCGTGTAGACGGGCATGAGGGTCCCCTCCGACCTCTTATTGCAAAAGACTTGCAAGTACACGCTAGCAACAAAAAGGTCGCCGCGGGTGCACCGGCCGGGATCGGATTGGCGGGATCCCACAGGGCGGCCCGTGGCCCGCGGGGTGAGCCCGGCCTCGCTGCCTCCGTGACCGGTGTCACGCCGAACCCGGTGTATGCCGCATCCTTTGTCCGGAGCCCACCAAGCCCGCCGTCCCGCCTTTGTCGATCGCTGACGGTGATCACCCCGCGACCGCTGGGATAGCGTCGCCGTGTCCCAGCATGTCCTCGTCACCCGCGGAGTCCTCATGAGCACCGCCGCCGCCCCCGCCCGCCCCCGCGAGGTCCTCGCCGACCTCCTGCCCGCGACCCGTCTGCGGGACGTGGCCCTCGTGCTCGGGGGCGCCGCGCTCACCGGCCTCGCGGCGCAGATCTCCGTGCCGGTGCCGGGCTCCCCGGTGCCGGTGACCGGCCAGACCTTCGCCGCCCTGCTGGTCGGCACGACGCTCGGCGCGAGCCGCGGCCTGGCCTCGCTCGTCCTGTACGCGCTCGCCGGGCTGGCCGGTGTGCCCTGGTTCGCCGGCGGCACCTCCGGCGTCTCCGTCTCCTTCGGCTACATCGTCGGCATGATGCTCGCCTCCGCCGCCGTGGGCGCCCTCGCCCGCCGTGGCGCCGACCGCTCCGTCGTGCGCATGGCGGGCACGATGCTGCTGGGCGAGGCGATCATCTACGCCGTCGGCGTCCCCTACCTCGCCCACGCGGCCGGGATGTCGCCGTCCGCGGCGATCGCGGCCGGCCTGACGCCGTTCCTCCTCGGCGACGCCCTGAAGGCGGCCCTGGCGATGGGCGTCATGCCCACCGCGTGGAAGCTCATCGGCAAGCGCTGACGCCGGACCGCCGCGAAGGAGGCTCGCCGGGTCGTACGCGACCTCGGCCCGGCGGGCCTCTTCCGTCGTCCGGGTGACGGAAAGGCCGGGGTGCGCGGGCACCCCGGCCTTTCGTGGATGTGTCGTGCCGCGCAGCCGCAGGGTGTCAGCCGCGCAGCTGACCGGTGGGACGCCGCGACGTCCACCACAGCCCGGCCGCACCGGCCGCGATCAGTGCCGCGCCCGCCGCGCCCAGGGGCAGGACGTCCCGCCCGACGCCCGTCTTCGGCAGCTCCTTCTGGTCGCCGCCCGGCGCCACCGGCTTGTTGTCGGTGCCGAGCAGCAGCGGGGTGGCCGGGGCGTTCGGCGACGGGTTCGTCGTACCGAACGGAACCGGGCCCTGCTGCCAGTACGTCTTCTTCCCGTCACCGGACGTCACGGGCAGACAGATCTTGCCGGTCTTGCCGAGGTCGTAGGTGGCATCGACGGCGTACGACTTCGACTTACCGGCCGCGAGATTGTCGATCGGGCAGGAGAAACCGCTGTTCGAGCCCTTCGGAAGATTACTTTCGGCAATCTGGGAGCAGCCTTGCACGCTCTTGACCGTGAGGCCGTCGAAACCGACGACCAAAAGCTGGATCTTTCCGCTGTCCTTGGTCCCCTCGTTCTTGACCGTGGCGGTAATCGCCGTCTTTTGCGAGCCGTTGTCGACCGAGATCTTCGAAGGCAGGAGCGTGGTCAGCCGCACGCCTGCCGGGGCCTCGTCGACGGCCTTTCCCCCCTTGCTGCTGCCAGGTCCCTGGTCGTCCGCGCTGGCGGTGAAGGAAAGGATCATCACCGTCGAAAAAGATGCCGCGACCAGCGATCCCGCGATGGTCGTCATGCGACGAGAACTCATGTTCACATCCCCCTTGGCTGCGCCTGAATTCGCAGTACTTGAAGAGCTACCACAAGATTTCTCCGCACTATGCTGGTACGGCATGAAGTGTGACCATTGTGGGACAGTCGGGGCGTTCCAGGGGTAATTGAGGGGGTGTAGCGGATTGCCGGGGAATACGAGCAGCGGCGGAGTTCCAGGGTTGCTGGTGACGGGGCGCTACAGGCTGGTCGAGAGTATCGGCCAGGGGGGAATGGGGCGGGTGTGGCGGGCCGCCGACGAAATGCTCGACCGTCCGGTCGCCGTCAAGGAGATGCGCATCGACGGGCTGGACGCGGAGGACGCGCGCACCCGCCGTGAACGGACCCTGCGCGAGGCCAGGGCGACCGCCCGGATCGACCATCCCAACGTGGTGCGGGTCTACGACGTCGTCGACGAGGGCGAACGGCTGTGGATCGTCATGGAGCTGGTCGGCGGCCGCTCCCTGGAACGGCTCGTCGCCCAGGACGGCCCGCTGGCTCCCGCCGCCGCGGCACGGATCGGGCTGGGGCTGGTGGGCGCCCTGCGCCAGGTGCACGCGCGCGGTGTGCTGCACCGTGACATCAAGCCGGGCAACGTCCTGGTGGAGGACGGCGCGGAGCGCGTCGTGCTCACCGACTTCGGCATCGCCGCGATCCAGGACGCCAAGGCGCTCACCATGGTCGGGATGCTGGTCGGCTCCCCCGACTACATGGCGCCCGAGCGCATCTCCGGCCGCCCGCAGGGCCCGCCCTCCGACGTGTGGTCGCTGGGCGCCACGCTCTGCGCGGCCCTGGGCGGGCGTTCCCCCTTCTCCCGCGACACGACCCTGGCCACGCTGCACGCGGTGCTGTACGAGGAGCCCAGACTCCCGGCCGCGGCCGGTCCCCTGCGGGACGTGCTGGCCGCGCTGCTGGAGAAGGACCCCTCCGTGCGCCCGGACCTGGCGGACCTGGAGGAGGCCCTGCTCCCGGTCGCCTTCCCGCCGACCCTGCCGACGCTTCCCGTGGGCGCGGCGGAGGGGAACGGCGGCGCCCGGGAGGGCGAGGCGGACGAGAACGGCGAGCCCGCGGCGGAGGAGGCGGCGGGCCCCGGGCCCGCCGTGGAGCCCGAGCGGCCCACCCCGGTCTACCTGGACACCCGTCTCGTCCGGGCCGCACGCGACCCCAGGCGACCCGAACCCGAATCCGCATCGGAATCCGAATCGGCGCCCGAACCCCAACCCCAACCCCAACCCCAACCCCAACCCGAATCCGCGCCCCAATCCGCGCCCCAATCCGCGCCCCAATCCGCGCCCGAACCCGCCCCCGTCCAGGACGCGATACCGCGGGAGATGCCGCAGCCTGCGCCCCCCTCAGCCCACCAGCACGTCAACGCCTCCAGCGAGGTGCCCTCCGAAGTGCGCTCCGAAGTGCGCTCGGAGGTCCGCTCCGAGGCCCCGTCCGCCCAGCAGCCGGCCGGTGTCTCCCTGGTCCGCCCGCCCACGGTCCCCGAGCGGCAGTCCCCGCAGCCGTACGCCGCCCCACCCGGTGCCGGTCGCGGCCCGGTGCCCACCCCTGAACTGTCCACCCGCCCGGCCCTGGGACCCCACCCGCTGCGCACGCCGCAGCCCGAACCGCCCGGTCCCGCCGCCGCGTCCGGTCCCGGTCCCGGCCGTCGCCGGGCCGGTTTCGCCGCCGTCGGCGTACTGGCCGCCGCGGGGGCCGTCGTGGCCGTGGTCCTGCTCGCGAACTCCGGTTCGCCCGGCGGCGACCGCGCGGACTCCTCCTCGTCGTCCGCGGCGTCCGCCACCACGCCGGGCAGCAGCGCGCCGCCCACCGTGGAAGGCACGTCGAGGCCGCAGACCCTGCCGCCGGGCGTGCACGCCGAGGGCGGTTACGCGTGGGCGACCCCCAAGGGCTGGCGCCGTGACGTGAAGACGGGCTCCGAGGTGCACTACACCTCCCCCGACGGCACCCAGGAACTCGCGGCGGCGTCGTCCGTCGCCCGCGGCGACCTGATGGACACCTGGGCGAAGTCGGAGCAGAACGCCCACCAGGGGCAGAACTACCAAAAGATCCGCCTGGAGAGGACGACCTTCCGCGGCAACCCCGCGGTCGTCTGGGAGTACACCTTCACGCTGAACGGCACCCCGTGGCACGCCCGGCTGCTGGGCTTCACGCAGGAGGGGAAGACCTTCCAGATCAACACCTGGTACCAGCCGGGTGCCGAGAGCCAGGCGCTCAGCACCTACGACAAGGTCAAGGACAGCTTCGTCGTGCTGTGAATCGCGCGGACACGGAAGGGGGCCCGCGGCGAGCGCCGCGGGCCCCTCGGGCCAACGCCCTGTCCGTCAGCCGGCCTTGACCTCGTCCGGCGCCGCCGCGGCGGACTCGGCCGCCACGGCCGTCCGGCCGCCGAGCGCCTTCTCCTTGATCACGGCGACGACCAGCACGATCGCTGCCACGAGCAGCGACAGCAGCACGGTCTCGCGGCCGTCGTGCTCCGTGTCCGTGAGCATGTAGCCCAGCACGAACACGATCACACCGGCCGCCGCCCAGGTCAGGTACGGGTAGAGCCACATCTTCACGACCAGCTTCTCCGGCGCCTCGGCCTGGATGATCCTCCGCATGCGCAGCTGCGAGAAGCAGATGACCAGCCAGACGAACAGGGCCACGGCACCACTGGAGTTGACCAGGAAGAGGAAGACCGAGTCCGGGAACTTGTAGTTGAAGAAGACCGCGACGAAGCCGAAGAGGACGGACGCGAGGATCGCGGCCCTCGGCACACCGCGGGACGTCGTGCGCGCGAACATCTTCGGCGCGTCACCCCGCTCGCCGAGCGAGAAGGCCATCCGGGAGGCCGTGTAGAGGCCGGAGTTGAGACAGGACAGCACCGACGTCAGCACGATGAAGTTCATGATCTGGCCGGCGTGCGCGATGCCGAGGGAGTCGAGGGCGGCGACGTAGGAGCCCTTCTCCTTGATCGCCGGGTCGTTCCACGGCACCAGCGAGACGACCACGAGGATCGAGCCCAGGTAGAAGACCGCGATACGCCAGATGATGCTGTTCGTGGACTTGGTGACCGCGCGCTGCGGGTTCTCCGACTCGCCGGCGGCCAGGGTGGCGATCTCGCTGCCCATGAAGGAGAAGACGACGAGCAGCACACCGGTGAGGACGGCGCCGGGCCCGTGGGGCAGGAAGCCGCCGTGGTCGCTGAGGTTGCCGAAGCTCGCCCGGTCGGCGTGGACGCCCGGCAGCACACCGAAGATCGCGAGCGCGCCGACGACGATGAACGCGCCGATGGCGACGACCTTGATCCCGGCGAACCAGAACTCGAACTCGCCGTAGGAGCCGACGGAGACGAGGTTGGTGGCGGTCAGCACGACCATCACGATCAGGGCCCAGCCCCACTGCGGGACGGCCGGTATCCAGCTCTCGAGGATCGTGGCACCGGCGGTGGCCTCCACCGCGAGCACCACGACCCAGAAGAACCAGTAGAGCCAGCCGATGGAGAACCCGGCCCAGCGGCCGAGCGCGCGGTCGGCGTGCGCCGAGAACGATCCGGAGGTGGGGTTGGCCGCGGACATCTCGCCGAGCATGCGCATCACGAGCACGACGAGGGTGCCGACGAGGGCGTACGAGAGGAGGATGCCGGGTCCTGCGGTGGCGATGCCGGAGCTGGAGCCGACGAACAGTCCGGCTCCGATGACACCGCCGATGGCGATCATCGTCAGATGACGGTTCTTGAGTCCGGCCTGGAGACCAGTCATGGGGGAAATCCTTCGCGCCTTGTGAGCGATCCCCGTACGAGCGGTGTACGGGCCGGACCAGTGAAACGGAGGTTGAGGGATTCGTGAACCTTCGAAACGGGATTGTTACTTGAGGTTTCCTTGAGGTTCTGTGGTCGACGTCATGGTTTTCCCTGATCGGCACCCGGGGCTGCCGCCCGCCGGGACCCGTGTCACACTCGGAGTCATGCGCGTGTACCTCGGCTCCGACCATGCCGGCTTCGAACTCAAGAACCACCTCGTCGAGTGGCTCAAGGCGGCAGGCCACGACCCCGTCGACTGCGGCCCGCACATCTACGACGCCCAGGACGACTACCCGCCCTTCTGCCTGCGGGCCGCCGAGCGTGCGGCCGCGGACCCCGAGTCCCTCGGCATCGTCATCGGCGGCTCCGGCAACGGCGAGCAGATCGCGGCGAACAAGGTGAAGGGCGTGCGTGCGGCGCTCGCCTGGAGCGAGGAGACCGCGTCGCTCGGCCGTCAGCACAACAACGCCAACGTCGTGGCGGTCGGCGCCCGTATGCACACCACGGAGGAGGCGACGAAGTTCGTCGAGACCTTCCTGGGCACCCCGTTCTCGGGTGACGAGCGCCACATCCGCCGGATCGACATGCTCGCGGAGTACGAGACGACCGGCGAACTGCCCCCCGTCCCGGCGCACCACCCGCAGCAGGGCTGACGCCCGCGCAGGGGCGGGAAGGACTCAGGCACCGTGCCAGAGGGGCACACCATCCACCGGCTGGCGTCCGACTACGCCGACCGCTTCATCGGCACGGCACCGCGGGTGACCAGCCCCCAGGGCAAGTTCTCCGACGCCGCCGCACTGCTCGACGGCGCCGG
Source organism: Streptomyces sp. NPDC101225 (assembly GCF_044767585.1). Lineage (NCBI taxonomy): Bacteria > Bacillati > Actinomycetota > Actinomycetes > Kitasatosporales > Streptomycetaceae > Streptomyces > Streptomyces sp. NPDC101225. The sequence goes on along the minus strand of NZ_JBIWOE010000002.1, from coordinate 36,593 downwards.
GCTCACCCGCACCGAGGCCCACGGCAAACACCTCTTCCTCGGCTTCCGCGACACCGACTGGGTCCACATCCACCTCGGTCTGTTCGGCAAGGTCGCCTTCGGTGACGCCCCCGCCCCGCCGCCCACCGACACGGTCCGCCTGCGGCTCGCCAACGACACCTCGTACGTCGATCTGCGCGGACCGACGACCTGCGCGCTCATCACGGACGCCGAGAAGGGGGCGGTCCACGGCCGGCTCGGCCCCGACCCGCTGCGGGCCGACGCCGACCCGCGCGCGGCCTACCGGCGGATCTCCCGCAGCCGTACGACGATCGCCGCCCTGCTCATGGACCAGAAGGTGATCGCGGGCGTCGGCAACGTCTACCGCGCCGAGGTCCTCTTCCGGCACGGCATCGACCCCTACCGCGCGGGCAAGGACATCACCCCGGCCCAGTGGGACGCGGTCTGGGCCGACCTGGTCGGGCTGATGCACGAGGGCGTCCGCAACAACCGCATCGACACCGTCCGCCCCGAGCACACGCCGGAGGCGATGGGCCGCCCGCCGCGCGTGGACGACCACGGCGGCGAGGTGTACGTCTACCGGCGGGCCACGCTGCCCTGTCACATCTGCGGCACTGAGATCCGCACCGCCGGCCTCGCGGCCCGCAATCTGTTCTGGTGCCCCACCTGCCAGCGGGGCTGACGCCCCGCCGGCCTCCGGCCCGCACGACGGCGAGCACCCGTGCGGAGGGGAACACCCCCCTAGAACCCGTGCGGCAGCCACGGCGCCGCGGTGGACGCGAAGGCCAGCGACGCCTCCGCGAGCGCGCCCGGCCGCAGCTCCCGCACCCGCCCGGCCGCGGCGAGCGCGTCCAGGGTCACGCCGCCGAGATAGGCCGAGCCCAACTCCCGTACGGACAGCGCGAGATCGGCCGCGTCCTCGGTGCGCGCGCAGGACGCGCCCTTCGTGTCGCCGGTCAGCCGCCAACGCCCGGTGTTCCAGGGGCAGAAGACGTCCTCGACGTCCAGCACCACGTCCACCGGCGCCTGGTACGCGCGCGCCTCCAGCGCCGCCCCGACGTCCACCGGCCGTACGTACAGCGAGTCCCGCACGAGCAGTGAGCAGCGGCGGATGTCGGAGACCAGATGCTGCCAGCCCTCGCCGACCGGCCGCCCGCGCGTGCTCACCCTCGACGTCAGGTCGATGTCGAACAGGAACCGCCACAGCGCCGCGTGCGCCGCCGCGTCCAGAGCCTCCAGGTCCTGCAGGACGACCGTGCCCCTGGGGCCCGCCGGCTCCCAGCCCGGCTTGATCCGGAAGCGGGCGTACCCGACGGTCTCGCCGTCCCGCTCCGCGAGCACGCACTGCAGCGGTGACGCGCCGTCGCGCTCGCTCTCCGGGTCGAGCAGCCACAGCCGCTCCCAGCCCGGCAGCCGCGCCAGCATGCCCGCACGCCGCGGCACCAGCCGGGCGTACACCGCCTCGCACGCGCCGAGCACATCGGCGGGCGACGCGTACCGCAGCCGTACGTCATCGGTGCCGGGCGGTACGGACAGCCGTACGCGGCTCGTGTCGATCTCGGCGTTGACGTGGAACGTGCCGACGCCGTACCCGAACCGGCCGTAGATCGCGGGCTCGGAGGCGGTCAGGACGGCCAGCGGCTCGCCCCAGGAGCGCACGTCGTCCAACTGCCGCCGCATCATGGACGTCAGCACACCGCGCCGCCGGTGCGTGGCGGCCACGCTGACCATGGTCACGCCCGCCGCGGGCACCGCCGCACCTCCGGGCACGGTCAGCCGGAAACGGAATGCCCCCGCCGTCCCCACACACGTATCGTCGTCCCAGGCGCCCAGGGAGCGGTCCGTCTGCGTGAGTTCGCGGAACAACGCGCGCTCCTCGGCCGGCTCCGGGACCCCACCGAAGGCACGGAGCAAGGTGTCGTACCACTCGTCCCAGTCGTCCTGCCGCAGCACGCGCAAGTCAGTCGCCATGAACCATGCCTACCAGGGCATTGCGGGACGAGCGAGGGAATTTCGTCCTCGCGGGCCCGCGACGGCTTTCTGTGAAGTTCACTGTGAAGTTGAACCTCGGACGGGGGACAAGTGGGACCTCCCGTGCCAAGCAGCTGGTCCGATGGATAGGGTCCCGAACTGATGGCAGCAGGACGAGAGCGGCGCGCGGAAGCCGAGACGTTCACGGCCCGGTTGAAGATGCAGTGGCACCGGGTCCGCGTCGGCCTGCGCAGAAGCGCCGTCGACTACTTCCGCGGGGACGGCTCGGACTGGGTCGCGCTGGCGGGGCTGCTCCTCATGGTGCCGGTGATCGCGGCCGTCACGCTCGCCAACTCCGTGTGGTGCTCCCCGGCCGTGCTGGTGCTGCCGATCGTGGCGGGCGGGCTGCTGCTGCGCCCGGCCAGCCTGCTCGGGCTGTACGCGGCCGCGGCCACGGCGCTGATCGTGGAGTCGGTGAAGCTGGGGCCCTACACCCAGGGCTCGTCCGGGGTCACCCCGGGCGTCGTGCTGGTCGTCGCCGCCTGCGGCTTCTTCGGCCTGCTCATCGCACAGTTCCGCAGCAGGGTCGGCGTGCCCTGGCGGCGCGGCGGCACCATGCTCTTCGACCTCCGCGAACGCATCCGGGTGCAGAGCAAGCTGCCGACGCTGCCGGTGGGCTGGCACCGCGAGATGGCGCTGCGCCCGGCGGGCGGCCAGTCCTTCTCCGGCGACTTCGTGGTCGCCGCCCGCACCGGCGGCGGCCGCACGCTGGAGGTCGTCCTGACGGACGTCTCCGGCAAGGGCATGGACGCGGCGTCGCGGGCGCTGCTGCTGTCCGGGGCGTTCGGCGGCCTGCTGGGCTCGCTGCCCCCGCACGCCTTCCTCCCGGCGGCCAACGGCTATCTGCTGCGCCAGGACTGGCAGGAGGGGTTCGCCACCTCCATCCATCTCGTCCTGGACCTCGACTCCGGGGACTACGAGCTGTACTCCGCCGGGCACCCCCCGGGCCTCCAGCTCAGCGCGGGCAGCGGGCGCTGGGAGGAGAAGGCCGCCGAGGGCCCGCTCCTCGGCGTCTACGACGGCGCGCAGTTCGACCCCGTGAAGGGCTCGCTGCGCCCCGGCGACGTGCTGATGCTGTTCACGGACGGCCTCGTGGAGACCTCCGACCGCGACATCGTGGAAGGAATCGACCGCCTCACCGGCGAGGCCGACCGCTATGTCGCCGGCGGTTTCCACGGCGCCGCCTGGCACCTCATCGAGGCGGTGGCCAAGGACGTCAACGACGACCGCGCGCTGCTGCTCATCTGCCGCGAGGGGCCCACGGTCACCGCCCGGCCGCCGGCCCCGCGCTGAGCATCCGGAGGACGGCGGGTGGGGTTTACCCCCGCCCGCATCCGCCTGCCGCCCTCATCGCCCGCCCCACCCCGCGGTCCGTAGGTTCGAAGCACCACCCCGGACCGGAAGGAAACAGGCATGTCAGGCGACTGGGCCGTAGAACTGCACGGAGTCCGCAAGCGCTACGGCCGCGGCGGCGCCGCCGTGCACGCCCTGCGCGGCATCGACCTCAGCCTGCCCCGGGGCAGCTTCACGGCCGTGATGGGGCCCTCCGGCTCCGGCAAGTCCACCTTCCTGCAGTGCGCGGCGGGCCTGGACCGGCCCAGCTCCGGCACCGTCCGGCTCGGCGGCACCGAGATCACCGGCATGAAGGAGAACAGGCTCACCGCGCTGCGCCGCACCCGCCTCGGCTTCGTCTTCCAGGCGTTCAACCTGCTGCCGTCGCTCACCGTCGAGCAGAACGTCGTCCTGCCGACGCGCCTGGCGGGCCGCCGCCCCGACCGCCGCCGCGCCGCCGAGGTCCTGGCCCAGGTCGGCCTCGCGGACAAGGCCCGCCGCCGCCCCGGTCAGCTCTCCGGCGGCCAGCAGCAGCGCGTCGCGATCGCCCGCGCGCTGGTCACCCGGCCCGACGTGGTCTTCGCGGACGAGCCCACCGGCGCCCTGGACACCACGACCGCCGCCGAGATCCTCTCCCTGCTGCGGCGGGCCGTCGACGCCCACGGCGCCACGGTCGTCATGGTCACCCACGACCCCTCGGCCGCCGCCTGGGCGGACCACGTCCTGTTCCTCGCCCAGGGCGAGATCGCCGACCGGCTGGACCGCGCTCCGGCCGACCGGATCGCCGCCCGCATGACGGCTCTGACCGCGCGCCCCGCCCCCGCACCGGCGGCGGCGTGATGCTCACCCCCAACGGCCTCGCCCGCGCGGCGCTCCGCTTCCGCCCCGCGGGGTTCGCCGGTACGTTCGTCGCGCTCATGATGGCCGCGACGGTCGTGTCGGCCTGCGGCATCCTGCTGGAGACCGGCCTGCGCGCCACCGTCCCGCCCGCCCGCTACGCCGCCGCCCCCGTGGTGGCCGCGGCCGCCCAGACCGCTCCCTACGGCCACGGCGACGACGCCGACAGCGAGCCGCTGCCCGACCGCGCCCGCCTCGACGCCTCCCTGGTGGCGAAGGCGGCCGCGGCGCCCGGCGCCCGCACGGCCGTCGCCGACGTCACCTTCCCGGGCCGCGGCCCGCACGGCCCCCTGAGCGTCCACAACTGGGCCTCCACCGCCTTCTCCGGGGAGAAGCTCACCGCCGGCCGCCCGCCGCGGCCGGGCGAGGTCGTCGTGGCCGGCGGCAGGACCGCGGTCGGCTCGCACCTCACCCTCACCACCCCCGCGGGCACGCGCTCCTACCGCGTCTCGGGTGTCGCCGGCACCCCCGACCCCGCGGCCTGGTTCGCCGACGACGAGGCCGTACGCCTGTCCGGCCACCCCGGACGGATCGACGCCGTCGTGGTGTTCCCCGAGGCCGGCGTCTCCACCGCCGCCCTCGGGTCCCGGGTGGCGCACGCGCTCGGGAGGCACGCCACCGTGCACACCGGCGACGACCGGGGCACCGTCGAGGACCCCTCGCTCGGCGAGGCGAGGGAGACGCTCGTCGGAATCGGCGGCTCCTTCGGCGGCGTCGCCACCCTGGTGGCCATGTTCACCGCGGCCGGTACGGTCGCCCTCGCCGTGGGCCAACGGGCCCGTGAGTTCGCCCTGTTGCGGGCGATCGGCACCACTCCGCGCCAGGTCCGCCGCACGATCGCCACCGAGGCGCTCCTGGTGGCGCCCCTGGCCGGGGCACTCGGCTGCCTGCCCGGAATCGCCCTGGCCCGCTGGTGGTTCGGGCAGCTGCGGGACAAGGGCGCCGTGCCGGAGGCGGTCGGCCTGTCCGTCTCCTGGATCCCCCTCGTCTCCGCGGCCGGCGCGGTCCTGCTCACCGCGCTGCTCTCCGGCTACGCGGCCGCCCACCGCAGCTCGCGCATCAAGCCCGGCCAGGCGCTGAGCGAGGCCTCCGTGGAGCGGCTGCGCGTCGGCTGGATCCGTACGCCCCTCGGCATCGCCGCCGCGGCCGGCGGTTGCGTCTGCGCGGCACTGTCCGCCTCGCTGACCGGCGAGGACGCCGCCAACGCGGCCCTGGGCATCGTCTTCCTGTTCATGCTGGCCGTGGCACTGCTCGGCCCGCTGGTGGCCCGCGCCTGCGCCTGCCTGCTCGGCCTGCCACTGCGCGGGGCGGGCGCCCCGGCCGCGCTCGCCGCCGCCAACTCCCGGACGAACGCCCGCCGTCTGGCCTCCGCGATCACCCCGATCGTGCTCGCCATGGCGTTCTCGTCGGTGCTGATCTTCATGCAGACCAGCACCGAACGCGTCACCGCCGACCAGCAGCACGCCGGTGTCCTCGCCGACCACATCGTCACCGCCGATCCGGGCCTGCCGCGGGACGCCGTACGACAGGCCGGGCGCAGCCCCGAAGTCACCGCGGCGGTGGGCCTGTTGAGGACCTCCGTACTGGTCCCGGCCCCGGGCGGCCTGGAGCCGGCCTCCGCGCAGGGCGTCACGGGCACCGCCCGCGGCCTCGCCGCGGTGCAGGACCTGGACGTCGGGCACGGCCGGCTGTCCCTGCAGCGCGGCGAGATCGCGATCGACGCCCGGCTCGCCGGCAACGCCCACGTCGAGGTCGGCGACCGCCTCCACCTCCGGCTGCCCGACGGCACCAGGGCCGCCCCGGTGGTGGCGGCCACCTACGGGCGCGGCATGGGACTGTCCCAGGTGACGATGGCCCACGCCGACCTCGCCCCGCACGTCACCTCCGCCTACGACACCGAGCTGTGGACGAAGGGCGGAACGGCCGCCGGGCTGGGGCGGTTCGGTACCGTCCTCGACCGCGGCGGCTACACCACCGCCCGCTCCCTCGACCGTGAGCTCAACGCCTGGGCCAACTCCGTGATGGCGGGCGTCCTCGGCGGCTTCGCGGCCGTCGCCGCCGTCAACACGCTGGTGATGACCGTCCTGGACCGCCGGCGCGAACTCGGCACGCTGCGCCTCATCGGCTCCACCCGCCGCCAGGTGCTGCGCATGATCCGCTGGGAGGCCCTGCTGGTCGCCGTCGCGGGCATCGCGCTCGGCACGGCCATCGCGCTGGCCACCCTGGTCCCGATGACGAAGGGCCTGACCGGACGGGGACCGTACGTCCCGCCCCTCGTCTACGGCTGCTTCGCCGGCGCGATCGTCGTCCTGGGGGTGACGGCCGCGACCCTCCCGGCCCGCGCGGCGCTGCGCGGGGAGACACTGGACGAGTGACCGGAAAATCCCGAACGCCGATGACCCTGGCCGACGTCGAGGCCACCGCCCGTGCCGCCCACGCGGGGCAGACCGACAAGGCGGGACGGCCCTACGCCGAGCACCTGAGCGCCGTCGCGCGAGGCGTCCGCGCCCGCGGCGGCGACGAGGAGCAGATCGCGGCGGCCTGGCTGCACGACGCCGTCGAGGACGACGCGCTCTCCGCGCGGTGGCTGGAGGAGGCCGCGCTGAGCCGCCGTACGAAGGACATCGTGCGGGCGGTCACCAAGCGGGCGGGGGAGACGCCGGAGGAGTACGCGGGGCGGATCCTCGCCACGCCGGGCGCGTTGCTGGTGAAGGAGGCGGACCTGGCGCACAACGCCGATCCGGCCCGCCTCGCCCGCCTGGACGACGAGGCGACCCGCACACGACTGACCGAGAAGTACGCGCGGATGCGCACACTTCTCGGTCTGGGGCAGCCCTCGCGCTAGACGTTCGCCGTCTCGCGCTGTCTCTGCTGCTTCTCGCGCTCGCGGGCCGGCTCCGACGCGTCGCGCCGGAAGGCCCACGTCATCTCGGGCTCCATCGCGAACCTGAACGTCCGCCGCACGGGAGCCGTGCACAGCGCCGTCACCACGGCGGCCGCGGCGAGGGTCACCGCGATCTCGCCGAGCGGCCCGTGCAGCCACCCGTGGTCGAACCAGCCGTAGAAGTCACCGGCCTTGATCACGAATCCGTGCAGCAGGTAGCCGTACAGCGTGCCCGCGCCCAGCGCGGTGAACCATGTCCTGCGGCGCGGCACCCAGGCGAAGAAGCACGCGGTCAGCAGCAGCGAGCAGCCGAACAGCGCGAGCACCATGACCGGTCCGGTCCACCACGGGGCGCCCAGCTCCTGGGCGGCGTCGCGGTGGTAGAACCACGCGGCGTTCATCCGCGGCACCGCCCACCAGCCGAAGGCCAGGGCGGCCGCGAACACCGGCACCGCGGCGATCCGCGTCGCCCGTGTGCGCATCTTCTGGAAGTGCTCGGGCCGCATGCACAGACCCAGCACGAAGTACGGCAGAAACTGGAGCACCCGCTGCAGGTCGAGGTCGTTGCCGATCTCCGGCGAGACCGAGCCCAGCATCGCGACGCCGAGCGCGACCGGCAGCGGCCACCGCAGGTTCTTCCACAGGGGTGTCGTCAGGCGCCAGACGAACAGCGCGACCAGGAACCAGGTGAGGTACCAGGGGTCGAGCAGGCTGATGTCCATGCCCGGGTCGTGATCGCCGTAGCGCTTGAAGAGGGAGTACGCCGTCTCGAAGACGACGTAGGGCACCAGGACGCCGGTGACCAGGCGCCTGAGGCGGTCGGGGCGCATGTCGAAACTGCGCGAGAAGTAGCCGGAGATGATGATGAAGGCCGGCATGTGGAAGGCGTACACGACGGTGTACGCGGCCTCCAGGATGCGGCTGTCACCCTTCAGCGGTTCCCAGGAGTGGCCCATGGCCACCAGCAGGATCGCCAGGTACTTCGCGTTGTCGAAGAACGCGTCGCGCTGTTTCCCGGATCTGGCGGGCGGGGCCTGCTGGTCCTGCGGGGGGCGGCGAGGAGCCGGCGCTCCGGAGGCCGGGGCGTCTGCGGCGGGGAGCGGTGTGCTGTTGTGGCCGTGCGGCGGCAACGAGTTCGTCACAGGCGCTCCCCCCGACAACGGGGGGAGGCGGTCCCGGACCTCGCTGCACATGCGGGGGACGAGGCAGCGTGAAACATCTGAGGAACCCTAGCGTCGTCTGTGGGTTGTCGTAAAACTCCCCACGTCTTTCCTGCTTATTGGCTTCGAGTACCCAGTATTAAGGGAAGTCGACTTCCCTGTGCGGGTGATGGTCGGCACACCATTACATGTCCTGGTTGTCACGACTCGTCCCGACTAAACGGGGCATATGACCTGGAGGCGACTCCGGTGGAATGTCCACTTCATTCGCCTTTGCAGGGCCGGTCGTTGACGGCTGTCGGGTATCTGTGGCGACCATTCGAAATGCCTGCGAACGCGTTGTGGGGAAATGGAAACGGGCCCACCGAATTCCCTGTGCGGGTGCTTCCTCGAAATGCTGTGCGGGCGGGCCGAGTTGGACCCGCCCGCGGGCCGCGGCCACACGCTCGGGGCAGAGGTCCGACACGGTGTGCCCGACGATGCCTCAGGTGTCGCATACCAGGGCCTCGTTGGTGGCACGATGGTTCTGGCGGGGGTGCGCGGGCGCCGGCACCCCCGGGCCGGGAGAGCGGACCGACCTAGGGTGTGATCAGTTGTGGCCATTTCACTGTCAGTGGTGCTTCTGTTGGCGATCATCCTGGTGGTGTTGATCCGGGGAGGCTCGATCAAGGCCGGCCCCGCCATCGTGGCGATCCTCTTCGGCTTCTTCCTGGCCTCCACCGGCATGGCGCCGTCCATCAACCGGTTCCTGAACTCGATAGCCGAGACGATCAACTCGATCAGTTTCTGAGCCGCGCCGGCCTCCGACCGGGCCCTCCGGACTGGACAGCGAAGGTGAGCGGTCGGACCATCGGATGCATGATTCTCCTCGTGCCCGCAGCGCTGGTCCTGTTGGGCTTCCTCGCCTACAGCGTCCTCATCGACCGACGCGCACGGCACCGCGGCAGCAGGAACCGGGACAGCCGCAGCATGGAGATCGACGCGCGGGAGGTGCGGCGCGATCTGCGCGCCTGGAAGCGCGGAGCCGTGGGCAACAGCGGTGAAGATCTCTCGTGGATGAGCCACCGCAGGCGCTGAGCCGATCCGGGTGGTGCCGCGGTCGCCCCGCGCCTCGCGGTCCGGGCAGGGCTACCGCGTGGTGTGCACGGCGGCGTCCAGCACTCTCGACTGGGCGTCGACGAGATCGCTCGGGATGCTCGCAGACGTTCCCGGAGCGTCGGACAGCGCCTTGTAGATCGCCAGGGTGGAGCCGTGCCGTACCGCCATCACGCTGATGGGGAGCTTCAGGCCGTCCTCGCCGGGTTCCACGGTCAGCTTGAGCCGGAAAGCGACCCCGTCGTCGCCCTGCGGTGGGCCGTCGACGGCTTCGACATCCTCGTAGGCGGCCTTCATGGGGCCCGCCGTGTACGCCGTGCAGGACTTCAAGGCCGTGCGAAGCTCGTTGATCACCCGCACGCCGTCGGCGGAGCGGTACGACACCAGGGTGAGGAGCGTGGAGCGGCCCTTTGCGCCCGCGACGCGCTGCACGCTGCCCACGGGGCTGTAACCACTGGCCCCGTCCACCGCGGCGCTGACCGGAGCGCACAGCGAGGGCTCGGTGGTCGTGCGGCGTGCGGCGTGGATGACGCCGTTGCCCGCGCCTTGCGTGCCCGCCCCGACCTCTTCGACCTGGACCCCGGGAAGGTCGTGCGCGTCCACGACGGCATCTTCGAGCTGCCGCTGTGTCAGCACACGCGCACTCCGTTCCGCGCCCCGGCCGACCGTCGCGCTCGGCGTCGAGGCGCCTTCGGCGTGCCCGCCGCCGCACGCAGTCGCGCAGACGGCCAGCGAGGCCAGCGCCACCATGTGTCTTCGCCCGATGGACCTGCTCATGTTCCCTCCCCCTTGTTCGCACAACGACCGGGAACGATACGACAGGTCGACCGATCCGGCCGTTGAAAGGGCTCAGGCCCGGGCAGCGGGTGAATACCCGCTGCCCGGGCCTGGGCCGTACAGAGCGGGCGACGGGAATCGAACCCGCGTAGCCAGTTTGGAAGACTGGGGCTCTACCATTGAGCTACGCCCGCACAACGTGCGCCACGCATCGGTGATCGTGCCGCGGTATGCATCGTAGCGGGTCGGACGCGCTCGGCGCACACCCCTTCCCCGCCCGCACCGGCCCGCAGCCGCCGCCCCGGAAATACGGCGTCCGCACTGGCCGCGGGCATGTACCCTACGTGTCGCACCAGACGGGGTGTGGCGCAGCTTGGTAGCGCGTCCGCTTTGGGAGCGGAAGGCCGTGGGTTCAAATCCCGCCACCCCGACCAGCGCCGGTCGGTACCGGCCGGCATCGGTCGGCACCGGTCAACACCGGCCTCGGGCCCGATCACCCCGGGTGATCGTGTCACGTGATCGCCTTTGGGGCGTGTCGCCGCTGCCGTTACTATGCAAGCTGCACGCCCGTGTGTCTCTCCTCTACGAAGTCCTCCGGGCGGCGAAATCCGCCGGACCAGTCTGGCTCCGGCAGAAACCCAGAAGTCAGCCACAAGGAGACCGAACCGTGAAGAGCGCCGTGGAGACCCTGAACCCGACCCGGGTTCGGCTCACTGTCGAGGTGCCCTTCGAGGAGCTCAAGGACAGCCTCGACGCGGCGTACAAGAAGATCAACCAGCAGGTCACGGTGAAGGGCTTCCGGAAGGGCAAGATCCCGGCGCGCGTCATCGACCAGCGGTTCGGCCGCGGTGCGGTCCTGGAGGAGGCGGTCAACGACGCGCTTCCGAAGTTCTACACGGAGGCGGTCAACGAGGCCGAGCTGAACGTCCTGGGCCAGCCCGAGGTGGACATCACGGATCTGAAGGACGGCGAGACGCTGAACTTCACCGCCGAGGTCGACGTCCGCCCCGCCCTGGAGATCCCGGACTACTCCGGCATCGAGGTCGAGGTCGACGCCGTCGAGGTGACCGACGAGGACATCGAGAAGTCCGTGGAGCAGCTGCGTGAGCGCTTCGCGTCGACCTCGCCCGTCGAGCGTGCCGCCGAGGACGGCGACGTCGTCACGATCGACCTGGAGGCCAAGGTCGAGGGCGAGGTCCTCGAGGACGGCGTGGCGAGCGGCGTGTCCTACACCATCGGCTCCGGCGAGCTGCTGGACGGCATCGACGACGCCGTGAAGGGCCTGGAGGCCGGTGGCGAGGCCACCTTCACCTCCGAGCTCAAGGGCGGCTCCGCGTCCGGCAAGGAGGCCGAGGTCACCGTCAAGGTCACCCAGGTCGCCGCGCGTGAACTGCCCGAGCTGGACGACGACTTCGCCCAGCTGGCGTCCGAGTTCGACACCCTCGAGGAGCTCAGGGCGGACAGCCGCAAGCGCCTGGAGAACATGAAGCAGTACGACCAGGCCACGCAGGCCCAGGAGCGCGTCCTGGAGAAGCTGCTGGAGCTGGTCGAGGTGCCCGTCCCCGAGAAGCTGCTCGAGGACGAGATCAACACCCGCAAGCACAACCTGGAGCACCACCAGCTCGGCCAGATGGGCCTCGACCTCGGGAAGTACCTGGAGATCCAGGGCAAGACCGAGGAGGAGTTCGACGCCGAGACCAAGGAAGCCGCGGTCAAGGGCATCAAGACCCAGTTCGTCCTCGACGAGCTCGTCAAGCAGGAGAAGCTCAACGTCAACCAGGAGGAGCTCACCGAGCACCTCATGCGGCGCGCGGCCTCCTCCGGCATGTCCCCCGACCAGTTCGCGCAGGCCGTCGTCGAGGGCGGCCAGGTTCCGCTCCTGGTCGGCGAGGTCGCCCGCGGCAAGGCCCTCGCGGTCGTCGTCGAGTCGGCCACGGTCAAGGACACCAACGGCGAGGTCGTCGACCTCGACGACGAGGACGAGACCGAGTCGGCCGCCGACGTCGCCGCCGAGGCCGGCGCCGCCGACGCCGACGAGAAGACCGAGGGCTGACGCCCACGGCGCCTGGCAGGTCCCAGGACGGGCCCTCGGGGACACGCCCCCGGGGGCCCGTCGTCGTACGGTGGAGGAGTGCCGCCGGCCCCGCGTCCGCAGGCGCTACGCCCCCGGCGAACACCCCACTCTCCGGGATTCCCCGAAGGGACCAGCGCGTTAGGGTCCATGAGTACGGGGGCAGGGAAGTCCCGGACTGCCCAGCCCCCCGGATGGGAACACGTGAAGACGGCCCGGCGCCGTCGTAAGACGAGCAGGTGGATACGTGACGAATCTGATGCCCTCCGCCGCCGGCGAGCCTTCCATCGGTGGTGGCCTCGGCGACCAGGTCTACAACCGGCTGCTCAACGAGCGGATCATCTTCCTCGGCCAGCCGGTCGACGACGACATCGCGAACAAGATCACCGCACAGCTGCTGCTCCTTGCCGCGGACCCGGACAAGGACATCTACCTCTACATCAACAGCCCCGGCGGATCGATCACGGCCGGCATGGCGATCTACGACACCATGCAGTTCATCAAGAACGACGTGGTGACCATCGCCATGGGCCTCGCGGCCTCGATGGGCCAGTTCCTGCTCAGCGCGGGCACCCCCGGCAAGCGCTTCGCGCTGCCGAACGCCGAGATCCTGATCCACCAGCCCTCCGCCGGTCTGGCCGGTTCGGCCTCCGACATCAAGATCCACGCCGAGCGGCTGCTGCACACGAAGAAGCGCATGGCCGAGCTCACCTCGCAGCACACCGGCCAGTCGGTCGAGCAGATCACCCGCGACTCGGACCGTGACCGCTGGTTCGACGCCTTCGAGGCCAAGGAGTACGGCCTCATCGACGACGTCATCCCGACGGCCGCCGGAATGCCGGGCGGCGGCGGCACCGGTGCGGCCTGAGGCCCTCCGGACAGCCCCCAGCCGACCGCCACAGCTCCTAGGAGACAGACAGTGAACGACTTCCCCGGCAGCGGCCTGTACGACCGCACCCGCGCCGAGTACACGGGGCCCGCCGCCGAGTCCCGCTACGTCATCCCGCGCTTCGTCGAGCGCACCTCGCAGGGCATCCGCGAGTACGACCCGTACGCGAAGCTCTTCGAGGAGCGGGTGATCTTCCTCGGCGTGCAGATCGACGACGCCTCCGCCAACGACGTCATGGCGCAGCTGCTGTGCCTGGAGTCGATGGACCCCGACCGGGACATCTCGGTCTACATCAACAGCCCGGGCGGCTCCTTCACCGCGCTGACGGCCATCTACGACACGATGCAGTTCGTCAAGCCCGACATCCAGACGGTCTGCATGGGCCAGGCGGCGTCCGCCGCCGCCGTCCTGCTGGCCGCCGGTACGCCGGGCAAGCGCATGGCGCTGCCGAACGCCCGCGTGCTGATCCACCAGCCCTACAGCGAGACGGGCCGCGGTCAGGTCTCCGACCTGGAGATCGCCGCCAACGAGATCCTCCGGATGCGGTCGCAGCTGGAGGAGATGCTGGCCAAGCACTCGACCACGCCGATCGAGAAGATCCGCGAGGACATCGAGCGCGACAAGATCCTCACGGCCGAGGACGCGCTGTCGTACGGCCTGATCGACCAGATCATCTCCACCCGGAAGATGAACAACGCGTCCGTCCGCTGACACGGAGGGACACGGACGCTGTATCGTCTGCCGCCCCTTGGCACGGTTGGTGTGCTTTGACACGCTGCACGTCGAAGTGAACCGCGCCAAGGGGGGCCCGAACGGGGGGCTCGGCAAGGTACCGTCGGATGAAGGCAGCACCAGGAGCCGCTGGATCTAGGCGTCTCCCAGGCGAAGGGGAAGCACACCGTGGCACGCATCGGTGACGGCGGCGATCTGCTCAAGTGCTCGTTCTGCGGCAAGAGCCAGAAGCAGGTCAAGAAGCTCATCGCAGGGCCCGGTGTGTACATCTGCGACGAGTGCATCGACCTCTGCAACGAGATCATCGAGGAAGAGCTCGCGGAGACCAGCGAGGTGCGCTGGGAGGAGCTTCCCAAGCCCCGCGAGATCTACGAGTTCCTCGAGGGCTACGTGGTCGGCCAGGAGGCCGCCAAGAAGGCCCTCTCGGTGGCGGTCTACAACCACTACAAGCGCGTCCAGGCCGGCGAGAACGGCGGGGCCAACGGCCGTGACGACGCGATCGAGTTGGCGAAGTCCAACATCCTGCTGCTCGGCCCCACGGGCTCGGGCAAGACGCTGCTCGCCCAGACCCTGGCCCGCATGCTGAACGTCCCGTTCGCGATCGCGGACGCGACGGCGCTGACGGAGGCGGGTTACGTCGGCGAGGACGTCGAGAACATCCTGCTGAAGCTGATCCAGGCGGCCGACTACGACGTCAAGAAGGCCGAGACCGGGATCATCTACATCGACGAGATCGACAAGGTCGCGCGGAAGAGTGAAAACCCCTCCATCACACGCGACGTGTCGGGCGAGGGCGTCCAGCAGGCCCTGCTGAAGATCCTCGAGGGCACCACGGCCTCGGTCCCGCCGCAGGGCGGACGCAAGCACCCCCACCAGGAGTTCATCCAGATCGACACGACGAACGTGCTGTTCATCGTGGGCGGTGCCTTCGCGGGCCTGGAGAAGATCATCGAGTCCCGGGCCGGCGCGAAGGGCATCGGCTTCGGCGCGACGATCCGCTCCAAGCGCGAGCTGGAGGCCAAGGACCAGTTCGAGGACGTCATGCCCGAGGACCTGGTGAAGTTCGGGATGATCCCCGAGTTCATCGGCCGCCTCCCCGTCATCACCTCGGTCCACAACCTCGACCGCGAGGCGCTGCTCCAGATCCTGGTGGAGCCGCGTAACGCGCTGGTGAAGCAGTACCAACGCCTGTTCGAACTCGACGGTGTGGAACTGGACTTCGAGCGCGAGGCCCTGGAGGCCATCGCCGACCAGGCCATCCTCCGCCAGACCGGCGCGCGCGGCCTGCGCGCCATCATGGAGGAGGTCCTGATGTCGGTCATGTACGAGGTCCCGTCCCGCAAGGACGTGGCCCGCGTGGTCGTCACGGCCGACGTGGTCCACTCGAACGTCAACCCGACACTCATCCCGCGCGACGCCCGCAACGGCCGGGGGCCGGGGGAGCAGAAGACGGCGTAACGCCCGTACAGGTACGTGAAGAAGGGCCCGGCGCCACAGCGCCGGGCCCTTCCCACGTCGTCGCGGCTACGCCTTGACGCGGACGTCGTTGCGCAGCTTGGCCGCGGTGGCCGCCGTGTCGTCGATCGAACCGCCCTTGCCGCTGGCGAGTTCGGCGAAGCCGAAGGACGTGACCACGGCGACGGTGCTGTGGTCACCCCAGATGCACATCGGCATCTTGATGGTCTTCGCCGCACCGGCGCTCGAACTGGACGAGTCGGTGTTCTCGATCTGGGCGACCTGGCACTTCATGATGCCGTTCTTGAAGCCCGCGGGCGAGACCTTCTCGGGGCTGCCGAGCATCTTGCCCTTGCTGCTGTCGCCGCTCTGGTCCTTCTGGGACTCCGACTTGACCTTGGCGAACATCGCGTCGACGACCGCCTCCGGGTCGTCGATGGTGCCGTAGACGCCGCTGAAGGACAGGCTGGACGCGCTGAGCCCGGTGCCCTTCTGGTAACCGGCGCTGACGTCGGTGGGGTTCTGCACGCCCCACTTCTCGAAGTCGGCCTTGTCGTCGTCGGTCATCTTGTCGCTGGAGCCGCCGTTCTCCGACTTCTTGTACTGACCGTCGATCACCGTCGCGGGCGTCGTCAGCTTGTGCGCGCCGTCGTCGGCGACGGACGCACCGCCGCCGCCGGAGCCGCCGCCGATCACGAAGTACGCGCCCACCGCGATGGCCGCCACCACGGCGACCGCGCCGATGATCAGGCCGGCCTTCTTGCCGCCGCCGCCGGACTGCGGGGGCTGCGGGGCGCCGTAGGGCTGCTGGCCGTACGGCTGCTGCTGCGGGTATCCGTAACCGGGCTGCTGGGGCGGCACGCCCTGCGGGGGCTGCTGCGGGTAGCCGTAGCCCGGCTGGGCCGGCGGCTGCTGGGGGTAGCCGTAGCCGGGCTGGGGCGCCTGCGGCGGCTGCTGGCCGTAGGGTCCCTGCTGGCCGTACGGTCCGGGCTGCTGGGGCTGCCCGCCGTACGGGCCCGGCTGGTTGTGACTCATTTCTGGGTTCCCCTCCAGATGCCTTATGTGTTGCCGACATCCTGGCGCAGGCCGGGGGCGCACGTTCCGCCGGGGCCCCCACCGTTACAGAACAAACGCGTTTCGGGACTGCCCTGTGACACCCCTAAACTGAGCGCGTGACCGAGAACGCTCAGCAGCAGCCACCAGCGCCCAGCACCGAACTGCCGACCCAGTACGCGCCGGCCGACGTAGAGGGGCCGCTGTACGAGCGCTGGGTGGAGCGGGGCTACTTCGAGGCGGACGAGAAGAGCGACAAGCCGCCGTACACCATCGTCATCCCGCCGCCGAACGTCACCGGCAGCCTGCACCTCGGGCACGCCTTCGAGCACACCCTCATCGACGCGCTGACGCGCCGTAAGCGCATGCAGGGCTTCGAGACCCTCTGGCAGCCCGGCATGGACCACGCCGGCATCGCCACGCAGAACGTCGTCGAGCGCGAGCTGGGCAAGGAGGGCAAGTCGCGGCACGACCTCGGCCGCGAGGCGTTCGTCGAGCGCGTCTGGCAGTGGAAGGGCGAGTCCGGCGGCCAGATCTCCGGGCAGATGCGCCGCCTGGGCGACGGCGTCGCATGGTCGCGTGAGCGCTTCACCATGGACGAGGGCCTCTCCCAGGCCGTCCAGACCATCTTCAAGCGCCTCTACGACGACGAGCTGATCTACCGCGCCGAGCGCATCATCAACTGGTGCCCGCGCTGCCTGACCGCGATCTCCGACATCGAGGTCGAGTACCAGGACGACGACGGCGAGCTCGTCTCCATCAAGTACGGCGAGGGCGACGAGACGGTCGTCGTCGCCACCACGCGCGCGGAGACGATGCTCGGCGACACCGCCGTCGCCGTCCACCCCGGCGACGAGCGCTACCGGCACCTGATCGGCCGGCAGATCAAGCTGCCGCTGACCGAGCGCTCCATCCCCGTCGTCGCCGACGAGCACGTCGACCCCGCGTTCGGCACGGGCGCCGTCAAGGTCACCCCGGCCCACGACCCGAACGACTTCGAGATCGGCCGGCGCCACGACCTGCCGGCCATCGCCGTGATGGACGAGCACGCCGTCATCACCGTCCACGGCCCCTTCCAGGGCCTGGACCGCTTCGAGGCCCGCTCGGCGATCGTCGCCGCGCTGCGCGCCGAGGGCCGGATCGTCGCCGAGAAGCGGCCCTACGTCCACTCCGTCGGCCACTGCTCGCGCTGCAAGACCACCATCGAGCCGCGCCTGTCCATGCAGTGGTGGGTCAAGGTCGGCCCGCTCGCCAAGGCCGCCGGCGACGCGGTCCGCGACGGCCGCGTCAAGATCCATCCGCAGGAGATGGAGAAGCGCTACTTCGACTGGGTCGACAACCTCCACGACTGGTGCATCTCGCGGCAGTTGTGGTGGGGCCACCGCATCCCGGTCTTCTACGGCCCGAACGGCGAGGTCGTCTGCGTCGGCCCCGACGAGCAGCCGCCCGGCACCGAGGCGGAGGGCTGGAAGCAGGACACCGACGTCCTCGACACCTGGTTCTCCTCCGGCCTGTGGCCCTTCTCCACGCTCGGCTGGCCCGAACAGACCGAGTCGCTCGCGAAGTTCTACCCGAACTCGGTCCTGGTCACCGGCTACGACATCCTGTTCTTCTGGGTCGCCCGGATGATGATGTTCGGCCTGTACGCGATGGACGGCACCCCGCCGTTCCACACCATCGCCCTGCACGGCATGGTCCGCGACCAGTTCGGCAAGAAGATGTCGAAGTCCTTCGGCAACGCGGTCAACCCGCTGGACTGGATGGACAAGTACGGCTCCGACGCGCTCCGCTTCACCCTCGCGCGCGGCGCCAACCCCGGCGTCGACGTCCCGATCGGCGAGGACTGGGTCCAGGGCTCGCGCAACTTCGCCAACAAGATCTGGAACGCCACGCGCTTCGCGCTGATGAACGGCGCGACGGTCGAGGGGCCGCTGCCCGACGCGGCCGAGATGTCGTCCACGGACCGCTGGATCCTGTCCCGGCTCAACTCCGTCGTGGCCGAGGTCGACGCGCTCTACGAGGACTACCAGTTCGCGAAGTTGTCGGACGCGCTCTTCCACTTCGCCTGGGACGAGGTCTTCGACTGGTACGTCGAGCTGTCCAAGACGACGTTCCAGGCGGGCGGGGCGGCCGCGAAGGTCTCCCGGCGGGTCCTGGGCGAGGTCCTCGACGTCACGCTGCGGCTGCTGCACCCGGTCGTCCCGTTCGTCACCGAGACCCTCTGGACCACCCTCACGGGCGGCGAGTCGGTCGTGGTCGCCGAGTGGCCCGCGGACAGCGGCTTCCGCGACGCCGCCGCCGAGCGGGAGATCGAGTCCCTCCAGTCGGTCATCACCGAGGTCCGCCGCTTCCGCGCCGACCAGGGCCTCCAGCCCGGCCAGCGGGTCCCGGCGCGGCTGTCCCTCGACGGCACGGCCCTCGCCCCGCACGAGGCCGCCATCCGCCAGCTGCTGCGCCTGCAGCCGGAGGGCGAGGCCTTCACGGCCACGGCCACCCTGCCGGTCGGCGGCGCGGAGGTCGCCCTCGACCTCTCCGGCACGATCGACGTCGCGGCGGAGCGCAAGCGCCTCGCCAAGGACCTCGCCGCCGCCGAGAAGGAGAAGGCGCAGGCCAACGCCAAGCTGGGCAACGAGGCCTTCCTCGCGAAGGCCCCGGACCACGTCGTGGACAAGATCCGCACACGCCTGGCGAAGGCCGACGAGGACATCGCCCGCATCCAGGCCCAGCTGGACCGCCTGCCCCAGCAGTAGCCGCTTTTCCAGGGGCGCGGGGAACTGCGCGATCAGCCACAGACTTCCCCGCGCCCGCCGAACGGGACCAGCCGCCCCTCCCCGTGGGCGCACGCCTAAACTGGCCCTGTGAGTGAAAGCGACCCCTTCGACGAGATCATCGCCGCCGAACAAGACCGCGATCCCGATCTCGCCGTCATCGAGGCCGGCAGCCGCACCCTGCGCACCCAGGGCGGTCCGCCGGAGGCGGACGTGCCCGCGCGCCCGGAGGACCCCGAGCTCGACAAGGCCCTGCGCGAGGTCGAGGCGGAGCTCGCCACCCGCTGGGGCGAGACCAAGCTGGAGCCGTCGGTCGGCCGGATCGCCGCGCTGATGGACGTGCTGGGCGAGCCGCAGCGCTCGTACCCCTCGATCCACATCACGGGGACGAACGGCAAGACCTCCACGGCCCGCATGATCGAGGCCCTGCTCGGCGCCTTCGAGCTGCGCACCGGCCGCTACACCTCCCCGCACGTCCAGTCGATCACCGAGCGCATCAGCCTCGACGGGGCGCCCATCGGCGCCGAGCGGTTCATCGAGACGTACGAGGACGTCAAGCCGTACGTCGAGATGGTCGACTCCCAGCAGGAGTACCGGCTGTCCTTCTTCGAGGTGCTGACCGGCATGGCGTACGCCGCCTTCGCCGACGCGCCGGTGGACGTCGCGGTCGTCGAGGTCGGCATGGGCGGCTCCTGGGACGCCACGAACGTCATCGACGGGGACGTCGCCGTCGTCACCCCCATCGACCTCGACCACACCGACCGGCTCGGCGGGACGCCCGGCGAGATCGCCACCGAGAAGTCCGGGATCATCAAGCAGGACGCCACGGTCATCCTGGCCCAGCAGCCCGTCGACGCGGCCCAGGTGCTGCTGAAGAAGGCCGTCGACGTCGACGCCACGGTGGCCAGGGAAGGGCTCGAGTTCGGCGTCGTCGCCCGCCAGGTCGCCGTCGGCGGACAGCTGCTCACCCTGCGCGGCCTGGGCGGCGAGTACGACGAGGTGTACCTCCCGCTGCACGGCCCGTACCAGGCGCACAACGCCGCCGTGGCGCTCGCCGCCGTCGAGGCGTTCTTCGGCGTCGGCGCCCAGCGGCCCGAGCCGCTCGCCATCGACACCGTCCGCAAGGCCTTCGCCGCCGTCTCCTCGCCCGGCCGCCTGGAGGTCGTACGGCGCTCGCCCACCGTCGTCCTGGACGCGGCCCACAACCCGGCGGGCGCCCGCGCCACCGCCGAGGCCGTGGGGGAGGCGTTCGACTTCAGCCGGCTGATCGGCGTGGTCGGCGCGAGCGGCGACAAGAACGTACGCGGGCTCCTGGAGGCGTTCGAGCCGATCTTCGCCGAGGTCGTCGTCACGCAGAACTCCAGTCACCGCGCGATGGACGCCGACGAGCTCGCCGCGATCGCCGTGGAGGTCTTCGGCGACGAGCGCGTCCAGGTCGAACCGCGGCTGCCCGACGCCCTGGAGGCCGCGATCACGCTGGCCGAGGAGGAGGGCGAGTTCGCGGGCGGCGGTGTGCTCGTCACCGGTTCCGTCATCACCGTCGGCGAGGCCCGACTGCTCCTGGGAAGGGGCTGACCACCCGTGCGTACGCTCTGTGCCTCGACCCTGATCGGCGAGTTCTTCGTGATCGGCTTCGCCGGCCTGGTCGCCATGAAGGACCCCGGCCTGACCACGGCGACGGTGTGGACGGTCAGCGGCGTCGCGATGTTCCTGTGCCTGGCGCTGTGCGGCGTGGTGACGCGTCCGGGCGGCATCGCCCTCGGCTGGATCCTCCAGGCCGCGCTCGTCGCCTCCGGCTTCGCCGTCCCGACGATGTTCTTCCTGGGCGCGGTCTTCGCGGCCCTGTGGTGGGCCTCGGTGCACTACGGCAGAAAGATCGACGAGGCGAAGGCGCGGTTCGCGGCGGAGGCCGCCTCCTCCACTCCTGACGCTGCGTGACACGGCTCCGGACACGCCCTGTAATCTCGGGCCTGTCGTCGAACACCCGCCTGCCCGGCGTCCGGGCGCACGACGGGAGTTCGGCGACAGGACCGCGAACACCCGCAACGCCCTTGATCCCTAGGAGCACCGCCGTGACCCAGCGCACCCTCGTCCTGCTCAAGCCCGACGCCGTCCGCCGTGGCCTGACCGGCGAGATCATCGGCCGCATCGAGCGCAAGGCCGGCTGGCGGATCACGGCGCTGGAGCTGCGCACCCTGGACCAGGACACGCTGGAGCAGCACTACGGCGAGCACAAGGGCAAGCCCTTCTACGAGCCGCTGGTGGAGTTCATGGCCTCCGGCCCCGTCGTGGCGCTGATCGTCGAGGGCGAGCGGGTCGTCGAGGGCGTGCGCGCGCTCGCCGGACCGACGGACCCGATCGCCGCCGCGCCCGGCTCCATCCGTGGCGACTACGGCGTGATCGTGCGGGAGAACCTCATCCACGCCTCCGACTCCGAGGAGTCCGCCGAGCGCGAGGTGAAGATCTTCTTCCCCGGACGCGCGTGACCTCAGGGCCGGAGGAAGCACGAGGTCGATACGTTTGCCCTCGATCTTCTGGCATATGCGTGGCGATCGAGGGAACGAGAGCCCCCGAACGCCCCTCTCACCAAGCGAACGCACCCAGCATCTGCTGACAATGGCGGAGACCCTTACGCAGTGTTCGTGCAGGCGCCATTACGATGGAAGCCTTCACGTCACAGCACCCACTTCGCCTACCTGAAAAGCCCTCAAAAGCTCCCAGGAAGGCCAGACGAATCCTGATGGGGAACTCAATGTCGTTCATCGGCCGTGACATGGCTGTCGACCTCGGGACCGCCAACACGCTGGTGTACGTCAGGGGTCGCGGGATCGTACTCAACGAGCCGTCCGTCGTCGCGATCAACACCAACACCGGTGGCATCCTCGCGGTCGGCGCCGAGGCGAAGAAGATGATCGGCCGGACTCCTGGCAACATCGTTGCCGTACGACCTCTCAAGGACGGCGTCATCGCCGACTTCGAGATCACCGAGCGGATGCTCCGCTACTTCATCCTGAAGATCCACAAGCGGAGGTATCTGGCCCGGCCGCGGGTCGTCGTCTGTGTGCCCTCGGGCATCACGGGCGTCGAGCGCCGTGCCGTCATCGAGGCGTCGTCCCAGGCGGGCGCGCGCCAGGTGCACATCATCGAGGAGCCCATGGCGGCCGCCATCGGCTCCGGCCTGCCGGTCCACGAGGCCACGGGCAACATGGTGGTGGACATCGGCGGCGGCACCACCGAGGTCGCGGTCATCTCGCTCGGCGGCATCGTCACCGCCCAGTCCATCCGCGTCGCGGGGGACGAACTGGACAACGCGATCATCCAGCACATCAAGAAGGAGTACAGCCTCCTCCTCGGTGAGCGGACGGCCGAGCAGATCAAGATCACGATCGGTTCGGCGTACGAACTCGACTCCGACGAGCACACCGAAATCCGCGGCCGGGACCTGGTGTCCGGGCTGCCCAAGACCGTCGTCGTCTCCGCCGCCGAGGTCCGCAAGGCGATGGAGGAGCCGGTGAACGCCATCGTCGACGCCGTCAAGACGACCCTCGACAAGTGCCCGCCGGAGCTGTCCGGCGACATCATGGACCGGGGGATCGTACTGACGGGCGGCGGGGCGCTGCTGCGCGGACTCGACGAGCGGCTGCGCCGGGAGACCGGCATGCCCATCCACATCGCCGAGGATCCGCTGGACAGCGTGGCGCTCGGATCCGGCAAGTGCGTGGAGGAGTTCGAGGCGCTCCAGCAGGTGCTGGACGCCCAGCCGCGCAGATGACGTAACGCTTCGATTCCGCCGTACGAGACGACCTCCTCTCGTGCGGCGGATCGTTGATATGGAGGCATAGGCTCACGCGTAAGCCTCTGCACACCCCAACATCTGAACACCCAAACCTCTGCACATTCCTATGAGGAAGGCACGGCCGCCGCACGTGAGGGACACACGAGAGAGCCGGCTGCTCCTGGTGCTGCTGATCGCCATCGCGTTCGCGTTGATCACGGTGGACATCCGCGGTGGGCAGGATTCACCGGTCGACGGCGCCCGCCAGGTGGCGGCCACGGTGTTCGGCCCGGTCGAGAACGGCGTGTCGTCGGCGGTCAACCCGGTCGGCGACGCGGTCTCCGCGGTCCGCGACTCGGGCACCCGCCACGACCGGCTCGCCCGTCTGGAGACGGAGAACGCGGCCCTCAAGGCGAAGCTCGGCAGCGACGACCGCAACGCCAGTCGGCTCAAGCAGCTCGACACGATGCTGAAGGTGGCCGCCGAGGGGCAGTACGGCATCAAGGGCGCCCAGGTCATCGCCATAGGAGCGGCGCAGGGCTTCTCCTGGACGGTCACCCTCGACATCGGCGCCAACGACGGCATCAAGCGGGACATGACCGTGCTCAACGGCGACGGTCTGGTCGGGCGGGTCACCAACGTCGGCCCCGACGTCTCGACCGTCCTGCTCGCCAACGACCCGGACTTCACCGTCGGCACCCGCATGGAGAACAGCGACGAACTCGGCTTCGCCTCCGGACAGGGTGACCGTCCGCTGCGTGTCGAACTGCTCAACAGCAAGGCGGACGTGAAGAAGGGCGACCGGCTCGTCACCTTCGGCTCCCAGGCGGACAAGCCCTTCGTACCGGGCGTGCCGGTCGGCGTGGTCTCGCGCGTGGACCCGTCCGGCGGCGACCTGACCCGCACCCTGTACGTCACGCCGTACGTCAGCTTCACCAAGCTCGACGTCGTGGGCGTCGTCGTCGTGGCCCCGAAGAAGGACCCGCGCGACACGGTCCTGCCGAAGAAGCCCAAGCCGACCCCCACGCCGACGGTCACCGTCACGGTCACCCCCTCGGCCAGTGCGCCCGTCGCCGGCCAGACCCCGTAGCAGTAGGAGCTGAATCCCCATGCGCGTCAACCGGATCCTGCTCTCCGCGGCCCTGATCGTGGTGGCCATGGTGCTTCAGGTCAGCGTCCTCGCCCGGCTCCACCTGCCGGGCGCCGTGCCCGACCTGCTGCTGCTGACCGTGCTGGGCCTGGCACTGGTCTACGGCCATGTCGGCGGCGCCCTCGTCGGCTTCGGCGCCGGCCTGCTCGCCGACCTCGCGCCGCCCGCCGACCACGCAGCCGGGCGCTACGCCCTGGTGCTGTGCGTCATCGGCTACCTCGCCGGACTGGCCAAGCCGGACCACGGGCGGCTGAAGTCGGCCACCGGCCCGATGGCCGTCGTGGTCGCCGCCGCCATCGGCTCGACCCTGCTGTACGCGGGCGTCGGCACCCTGGTCGGCGACACCGCGGCCCGCCATGTCGGTCTCGTCGGCCTGCTGTTCACGGCGGCGCTCTACGACCTGCTCCTCGCGCCCTTCGTGGTCCCCGGGGTCATGTTCCTCGCCCGGCGCGCCGACAACGACCCGCTCGCCGCGGAGGCGTCCTCCTCGTCCAAGAAGACCAGCGACATCTCCTCCGGCTGGATCTCCGCCGGCACCGGCCTCAAGGTCGGCGGCCAGCGCGGCGCCCTGGGCGGCCTGAAGACCAGGGCCAGAACCCGCACCGCGCGCGTGGGGCGCATCAAGGGCGTCAAGCGGCTGTGAGGGCGCGGAAGTTGACGGCCGTCGTTCACAGGTCCGTCGGATATGACTCGTACGCACACCGACAGGGGGAGGCAGCCGCAGTGACCACCGCCCACCACCCGTCTCCCACCACCACCCCCGAGGGACTGGGCCTCGCCCATGACTAACATTCCGGAGACCGGACGGACCCCACGAGTCCAGATCCGCCTCGTCGTCATCCAGATTCTCGTCCTCTCCCTGCTCGGGACCCTCGGCGGCCGGCTGTGGTACCTGCAGATCCGCGAGGGCTCCGCCTACGCCAAGGAGGCGTCCGGCAACCACGTCCAGCAGGTGGTCCAGCCCGCCGTGCGCGGCTCGATCCTGGACGCACGCGGCGTCCCGCTCGCCGACAACGAGACCCGCCTGGTGGTCTCCGCCTCCCGTACCGACCTGCTGAAGATGAAGGACGACGGCAAGGCCGTCCTGACCAAGCTCGCCGGGGTCCTGGGCATGGATCCCACGGAGGTCATGCAGCGGGTCCGGCTGTGCGACGCCAAGACACCGCAGCCGTGCTGGAACGGCTCGCCCTACCAGCCGATCCCCATCACCGACGAGGCCACCGCCCGCCAGGCCATGCAGATCCGCGAGCGCTCCGAGGACTTCCCCGGCATCACCGCGGAGCCCGAGGCGCTGCGCCGCTACCCGGCCCCCGGCAAGTCCAACACCGCCCAGGTCCTCGGCTACCTCTCGCCGGTCACCGACGAGGAGCTCACCAAGGCCCAGGACACCGACTCGCCGTATCTGCGCTCCGACCAGGTCGGCCGCAGCGGCCTGGAGCGCCAGTACGACAAGGAGCTGCGCGGCAAGGCCGGCGTCACCCGCTACGAGGTCGACAACCTCGGTCGGGTCATCGGCAAGGCCAAGTCGGACGCGGCCCAGCCCGGTTCGAACCTCGTCACCAGCATCGACTCCCGCGTCCAGCGCGTCGCCGAGTACGAGCTGGACACGGCCATGAAGACCGCCCGCCAGCAGTACGACAAGATCACCGGCGAGAACTACAAGGCCGACTCGGGTGCCGTCGTCGTGATGGAGGCCAAGACCGGCCGCATCGTCGCTATGGCCTCGGCACCGACCTACGACCCGAACGTCTGGGTCGGCGGCATCTCCGCCAAGGACTACAAGCAGCTCACCGGCAAGGGCTCCGACTACCCGCTGCTCAACCGCGCCATACAGGGTCAGTCCGCGCCCGGTTCCACCTTCAAGGTGGTCTCCACGGCCGCCGCGGTCGAGGCCGGCTACGTCTGGGACGGCGGCTACCCGTGCACCAGCTCGTACTCGGTGGGCGGCCAGGTCTTCAAGAACTTCGAGGGCGAGAACTTCGGCCCCATCTCGCTGGGCCGCGCCCTGGAGGTCTCCTGCGACACCGTCTTCTACGGCCTCGCCGACCGCGAGTGGAAGAAGGACGGCGGCATCAACCCGAAGAAGGGCCAGCCCAAGGACTACTTCTACAAGACCGCCCACCAGTTCGGCCTCGGCAAGCAGACCGGCATCGACCTCCCCAACGAGGTCTCCGGCCGCGTCCCGGACCGCCAGTGGAAGCAGGACTACTGGAAGGCCAACAAGGACGCCTGGTGCAAGTCCGGCAAGAAGAACGGCACCTACGTCGAGAAGATCGCCTACGAGAACTGCCTCGAGGGCAACAAGATGCGCGAGGGCGACTCGATCAACTACTCCATCGGCCAGGGTGACACGCTGCTCACCCCGATCCAGGAGGCGATGATCTACGGGGCGCTCGCCAACGGCGGCACCGAGTACGTGCCCACCATCGGCAAGGCGGTCATCAGCGCCGACGGCAAGACGGTCACGCCGATCAAGCCGAAGGTCAAGGCCAAGCTCCCGGTCAGCAAGGCCACCCTCAAGGGCATGGACAAGGCGCTCGCGGGCGTCATCACCAGCGGCACCGCCGCCTGGAAGTTCCAGGGCTGGCCGCAGGACAAGATCAAACTGCACGCCAAGACCGGTACCGCGGAGGTCTACGGCAAGCAGACCACCTCGTGGCTGGCCACGTACTCCAAGGACTACACGGTCATCATGACCATCGCCCAGGCCGGTACGGGTTCCGGCGCCTCCGGTGAGGCGGTGCGCCACATCTACAGCGCCCTCTACGGCGTCCAGGCCGACGGCTCGATCGACCACAAGAAGGCGCTGCTGCCCACCCCGCAGAAGGGCCTGCCGAAGGTCAGGACGGACGGCACGATCACCTCCCCGAAGGTCGGCAAGGACCCGGTCAAGGACCTCAAGAAGGCCCAGGAGCAGGGCGCGGCCGACCAGGGCGGGACCCAGCCGGCCGCGACCACGGCCTCACCGACCGCGACGAACCGGAACACCCGCAGGCGGGCGCGCAGGCGCGGGAACCGGAGGATGCTCGCATGACCGGCAACAGCTTCTCCGTCTCGGGATACGGGCCCCAGCGGGCGGGCTGGACGCGGATCTTCGCGCGTGACTCGCTCGCCCGCCGGCTGGACTGGCCGATACTGCTCGCGGCGCTCGCGCTGTCGCTGATCGGCATGGTCCTCGTCTACTCGGCGACCCGCAACCGCACCGAGATCAACCAGGGCGACCAGTACTACTTCCTCATCCGGCACCTGATGAACACCGGCATCGGGTTCGCCCTGATGGTCGCCACGGTCTGGGTCGGCCACCGCGCGCTGCGCACCGTCATCCCGATCCTGTACGGCCTCTCGGTCTTCCTGATCCTGCTGGTGCTCACCCCGCTCGGCTCCACGGTCAACGGCGCGCACTCGTGGATCGTGCTCGGCGGCGGCTTCTCCCTCCAGCCCTCGGAATTCGTGAAGATCACGATCATCCTGGGCATGGCGATGCTGCTGGCGGCACGGGTCGACGCGGGCGACAAGAAGTACCCCGACCACCGCACCGTCCTGCAGGCCCTGGGCCTGGCCGCCGTACCGATACTGATCGTGCTGCTCATGCCCGACCTCGGGTCGGTCATGGTGATGGTGGTCATCATCCTCGGCGTGCTGCTCGCCTCCGGCGCCTCCAACCGCTGGGTGTTCGGCCTCATCACGGCGGGCGCCCTGGGCGCGGTCGCCGTCTGGCAGCTGCACATCCTGGACCAGTACCAGATCAACCGGTTCGCCGCCTTCGCCAACCCCGCGCTCGACCCGTCGGGCGTCGGCTACAACACCAACCAGGCCCGCATCGCGATCGGTTCGGGCGGTCTGACCGGCGCGGGCCTCTTCCACGGCTCGCAGACCACCGGCCAGTTCGTGCCCGAGCAGCAGACGGACTTCGTCTTCACCGTCGCGGGGGAGGAACTCGGCTTCGTCGGCGCGGGGCTCATCATCCTGCTCCTCGGCGTGATCCTGTGGCGGGCCTGCCGCATCGCCCGCGACTCGACGGAGCTGTACGGCACGGTCGTCGCCGCCGGGATCGTCGCCTGGTTCGCCTTCCAGATCTTCGAGAACGTCGGCATGACCCTCGGCATCATGCCGGTCACGGGCCTGCCGCTGCCGTTCGTCTCGTACGGCGGCTCGTCGATGTTCGCGGTCTGGATAGCGGTGGGACTGCTGCAGTCCATCAAGGCGCAGCGGCCCATGTCGGCGTAGCGCACCTGGTGTTGCATGCGTGTTTGCCTGGGATTCGTCCCCAAGAGGCCCTGCCGCTCGGGGACGAATCCCACTAGATTCAGGTCATGGCGGACACAAAGCGTGAGATCGAGCGGAAGTACGAGTCCGACGACAGCGGTCTGCCCGATCTGACAGGCGTGGCCGGGGTCGACGCGGTCGTCGACAAGGGCGTCGCGCATCTCGACGCGACGTACTACGACACCGCCGACGAGCGCCTCGCCGCCTCCGCCATCACGCTGCGCCGCCGCACCGGCGGTGCCGACGCGGGCTGGCACCTGAAGTTCCCCGTCGCTCCCGGTGTCCGCGACGAGATCCACGCCCCGCTCTCCGACAGCCTGCCGCGCAGTCTCGCCGGCCTGGTCCGCTCCCGCGTCCGCGACGCCGAACTGCTGCCCGTGGTCCGGCTGCGGTCCGACCGCGACATCCGCGACCTCGTCGACGCCGACGGCCGGCTGCTCGCGGAGGTCAGCGTGGACGCCGTGCGCGCGGAGCGGCTCACCGGCGACGGCGGCGTCGCCCAGTGGACCGAGCTGGAGGTGGAGCTCGCCGACGGCGGCGACCCGGCCTTCCTGGACAAGGTCGACAAGCGGCTGCGCAAGGCGGGCGTACGGCCCTCCGGCTCGGCGTCGAAGCTGGCCCGGGCGCTGGCGGAGACGGCTCCACGAGGGAAGGCCGAGAAGGCCCAGGAGGCCGGGAAGGCCCAGAAGGGCGAGGAGGCCGGGCAGGCCGGGCAGGCCGGGCAGGCCGGTACGGGCGGGGAGGCCAGGGAGAGCAGGAAGGCCAGGAAGGCCGGGAAGGGCGGGAAGGCCGAGGAGGCGGGGAAGGTCGGCAAGGCCGGGGACAGGGGGAAGGGCGGGGACGCCGGGAAGAAGGCCGGGAAGACGGCTGGGAAGACGGCCGGGAAGACGGCCGGCGCGGGGCAGGGGCCCGGGGCTGCGGAGACGGCCGGCGACCATGTCCTCGCCTACATCCGCGAGCAGCGGGACGCCCTCGTCGAGCTCGACCCGGCCGTACGGCAGGACACGTACGACTCCGTGCACCGCATGCGCGTCGCCACCCGCCGCATGCGCAGCGCCTTCGGCTCGTACGCCAAGGTCCTCGACCGGACCGTCACCGATCCCGTCGGCGAGGAGCTGAAGTGGCTGGCCGCCGAGCTCGGCGTGGACCGGGACCAGGAGGTCCTGACCGAACGCCTCACCGCGGCGCTGAACGAGCTGCCCCGCACGCTGGTCCTCGGCCCCGTCCGCACCCGCCTGCGCACCTCGATGCACGCCCGGCACAGCGGATCGCGACGCCGGCTGATCGGTGTCCTGGACTCCCGGCGGTACCTCGCGCTGCTCGACAGCGTCGACGCGCTGGTCTCCGCACCGCCGCTGCGCCGGGCGGCCGCCGGCAGCCCGCAGCAGGTGATCGCCAAGGCCGTACGCAAGGACTTCGGAAAGCTGGCCTCCCAGGTCGAACGGGCCGTCGCCGCGGAACCCGGCACCGAGCGCGACCTCGCCCTGCACGAGGCGCGCAAGAAGGCCAAGCGCACGCGGTACTCGGCGGAGGCCGCCATCGCCTCCCT
Organism: Streptomyces sp. NPDC101225; assembly: GCF_044767585.1. Taxonomy (NCBI): domain Bacteria; kingdom Bacillati; phylum Actinomycetota; class Actinomycetes; order Kitasatosporales; family Streptomycetaceae; genus Streptomyces; species Streptomyces sp. NPDC101225. Next base: position 6,709 of record NZ_JBIWOE010000002.1, on the reverse strand, counting down.
CGGCGACCCGGCGACCGTGCTGGCCAAGTCGATGAAGTCGCTGCAGAACCTGCTCGGCGACCACCAGGACAGCGTCATGACCCGCCAGACCCTGCGCGAGCTGTCGGCCGTCGCCCACGCGGCGGGGGAGAACGTCTTCACCTACGGCCTGCTCTACGGCCGCGAGGAGGCACGCGCCGCGGCGGACGAGGCGCAGCTGCCGGGCGCGTGGCGCGAGGTCACGGGCGGGATGCGGGTCTGAGGCGCGCGCACCGGCCGACCGGGCGGCGCGGTTCCGGCCGGCCCGCGGCGATCCGGGCGGTCGGGGCGGGCGCGGCGTCGCGTTAGGCTAGATGGTCACCCCTGTCAGTTCCGTCCAGCCCCCGAAGGTTTGCGAGATGCCTGCCGAAGTCGCTGCGGCCGCAGAGTCCGTGTTCCCGCAGCTCGAAGCTCTGCTCCCGCATGTGCAGAAGCCGATCCAGTACGTCGGCGGAGAGCTCAACTCCACCGTCAAGCCGTGGGAGTCCTGTGACGTCCGCTGGGCGCTGATGTACCCGGACGCCTACGAGGTCGGCCTGCCCAACCAGGGCGTCATGATCCTCTACGAGGTGCTGAACGAGCAGGAGGGCGTCCTCGCCGAGCGCACCTACAGCGTGTGGCCGGACCTGGAGGCGCTGATGCGGGAGCACGGCGTCCCGCAGTTCACGGTGGACAGTCACCGGCCGGTCAAGGCCTTCGACGTGTTCGGTCTCTCCTTCTCGACGGAGCTGGGCTACACGAACATGCTCACGGCCCTGGACCTGGCGGGCATCCCGCTGGAGTCGAAGGACCGCGGCCTGGACGACCCGATCGTGCTGGCGGGCGGCCACGCCGCCTTCAACCCCGAGCCGATCGCCGACTTCATCGACGCGGCGATCATCGGCGACGGCGAGCAGGCCGTGCTCGACATGACCCGGATCATCAAGGAGTGGAAGGCGGAGGGCCGCCCCGGCGGCCGCGAGGAGGTCCTCTTCCGCCTCGCGAGGACCGGCTCGGTCTACGTCCCGGCCTTCTACGACGTCGAGTACCTCCCCGACGGCCGTATCGCCCGCGTGGTCCCCAACAGGTCGGGCGTCCCGTGGCGCGTGTCCAAGCACACCGTCATGGACCTGGACGAGTGGCCGTACCCGAAGCAGCCGCTGGTCCCCCTGGCCGAGACGGTCCACGAGCGCATGTCGGTGGAGATCTTCCGCGGCTGCACCCGAGGCTGCCGCTTCTGCCAGGCCGGCATGATCACCCGCCCGGTGCGCGAGCGCTCGATCACCGGCATCGGCGAGATGGTCGACAAGGGCCTGAAGGCGACGGGCTTCGAGGAGGTCGGCCTCCTCTCGCTGTCCTCCGCGGACCACTCGGAGATCGGCGACATCGCCAAGGGCCTGGCGGACCGCTACGAGGACGACAAGATCGGCCTCTCCCTGCCCTCCACCCGCGTGGACGCCTTCAACGTCGACCTGGCGAACGAGCTCACCCGCAACGGCCGCCGTTCCGGCCTGACCTTCGCCCCCGAGGGCGGCTCGGAGCGCATGCGCAAGGTCATCAACAAGATGGTCTCGGAGGAGGACCTGATCCGGACCGTCGCCACCGCCTACGGCAACGGCTGGCGCCAGGTGAAGCTGTACTTCATGTGCGGCCTGCCCACGGAGACCGACGAGGACGTCCTGCAGATCGCCGACATGGCGATGAACGTGATCCAGAAGGGCCGCGAGGTCTCCCGGTCCAACGACATCCGCTGCACGGTGTCGATCGGCGGCTTCGTCCCCAAGCCCCACACCCCCTTCCAGTGGGCGCCGCAGCTCTCGGCGGAGGAGACGGACGCCCGCCTGGAGAAGCTCCGCGACAAGATCCGCGGCGACAAGAAGTACGGGCGCTCCATCGGCTTCCGTTACCACGACGGCAAGCCGGGCATCGTCGAGGGCCTGCTCTCCCGCGGCGACCGCCGCATCGGCGCGGTCATCCGCGCGGTCTACGAGGACGGCGGCCGCTTCGACGGCTGGCGCGAGCACTTCTCCTACGACCGCTGGATGCAGTGCGCGGACAAGACGCTGCCCGCGTTCGGCGTGGACGTCGACTGGTACACGACGCGCGAGCGCACCTACGAGGAGGTCCTCCCCTGGGACCACCTCGACTCGGGCCTCGACAAGGACTGGCTCTGGGAGGACTGGCAGGACGCCCTCGACGAGACGGAGGTCGAGGACTGCCGCTGGACCCCCTGCTTCGACTGCGGGGTGTGCCCGCAGATGGACACTTGGCCACAAGTAAGCAACAGCGGCAAGAAGCTGCTACCGCTGACGGTCAAGAAGGACGCTGCGAGCAGCGGTCACGGGCACTGACATGAGCGGGGCACTCGATCGGGTGGTTGAGGTCCTGGCGGGGGTGAGTGAGGACGAGGTGGCTGCTGTGTTGGCTACCGCCGGTGCGTCGCGTCGTCGGCCGCTCATGCCGGAGTGCGGGCCTCGGACGCCTTTGCCGGTGCCGTGCGGCTCCTCGGGTGTCGACTCCGAGGTGGAGTGGGTCTGATCCCCTCCGGGTCTCGGCTAAGCGGTGGTGCGAGCTTCTGAGCCCCCCTTCCTTTCACGGGAGGGGGCTCAGCCGTTTCGGTAACGATCTCGCAGTGCCGTCTGACGAACCCATGGTTACGCTATAAGAGTGGTGACCTGCGGAGATAGTCGAAGTGGGTTGCCTTTGGCAAGTCCGTAGGCGGGGCGGCTGTTGCTGGATACAGTCGTCTCGTCACTCCTGGTTGTGGGGGCAACCAGAGTCTTGGTCGGCGCCGCCGACGTCCTGGGGAGGGCTTGCAGCACATGAGTCGTCGTTCTAGTGGTTTTGTCGGCGTCTGGGCTGAGATGCAACGTCAGCAACAGCGTCAGCTGGAGGCTGAGGCCAGACGGCAGAGGGAGCAGGCGCGGCAGGCGCGCGCCTACCAGCGACATGTTGCGCAAACCCACCGGGAGTATCGGCAAGCGGAGGCCAGGCGGCGTACCGAGGAACTGGATGCGCAGGTGGCGTCCCTGCAAGGGGTGCTCGCTACTGGATGTCGGGCTCCGGCCTTCAGAGCGGCCTCGTTGATGCGCGCTGAAGCGGTTCAGCCCTTCTCACCTGGGCCGCTGGCGGTCCCGATTCCCATGCCGGACCCGAATCAGTACCGAGCCCAGGGTGGGTGGACTGCGAGTCGGCGGGCTCAGGCGGAGGCCGAGGCGCGTGCCCGCTTCGAACACGACTGGCATGCGGCGCAGGCCGCGGAGGCGCAACGGCAGCAACAGTTAGCGGCACAGCAGCGTGAGTACGAGCAGTGGGCAGAAGGACAGCGGTCGGAGGTGCGTCGGCACAATGCCGGTATTGTCGAAGTGACTGAAGGCGTTCGACGGGGGGACCCTGACTCCGTCGTCGAGTACTTCTCGGCGGCCCTCTATTCCTCGACGGCGTGGCCCGAAGGGTTCCCCCGGCAGGTTGCGGCAGCATACGACCCGGCGGCACGACAATTGGTGCTCGACTGGGAGTTGCCGGGGTACGGGGTCGTGCCTGAGGCGAAGTCGGTGCGGTATATGCCCACCGTTGACCAGGACAAGGAAACTCCGCGTCCCATGGGCCAGCGTCGGGCGTTGTACCGCGAGGTTCTGGCGCAGTGCATGCTGCTGGTGACGCACGAAATGTTCGCGGCTGACGAGTTCGATGCACTTGAGTCTGTGGCGCTGAACGGGTTCGTGGACGACCACGATCCGGCGACGGGGCGGCAGGCGCACATCTTCTTGGCGACTGTCATGGCACAGCGGTCGGTGTTCGCCGGGCTGCACTTGGAACAGGTGGATGCGGTCAGTTGCCTGACCGACGGTCTTCGGGGACAGCTTGCGTCTCGGCCGGACCAACTGGGCCCCGTGAGGCCTGCCCGCAAGCCGCAGGATGTCGGAAACCGCGTGGTCACTCACGGCGGCGACGAGGAACCAGATCTGTACGAGATGGATCCGATCGCTTTCGAGTCGCTTGTCGCTGACCTCTTCCGGGCCATGGGAATGCAGGCTGTGACGACACAACGCTCGAACGATGGTGGCGTGGACGTCGATGCCGTGGACCCCACGCCGATCCGTGGCGGCAAGATCGTCGTGCAGGTGAAGCGCTACCGCAACACTGTGCCCCCGACGGCTGTCCGTGACCTGTACGGCACGGTGCAGGACGCAGGCGCCAACAAGGGCGTCCTGGTGACGACAGCAGGGTTCGGTCCCGGCTCACACACTTTTGCCAACGGCAAGCCGTTGGAACTCATCTCGGGAAGCGAGCTCATCGACCTGCTCCACCGACATGGACTGCACGGACGCCTGGGGGAGGGGGGACGGGCAGTGCGAGCGCCGCAGCCAGTGCCGCAGAGCGCCACCACCTCACCCGACGACTACAACGTGTTGGGCATGTCCTGGTCCGGGAACGTTGCGCTGGATGTGTGCGCGCTTGTCTGCACCGGCAACCGAGTTCTAAGCGACGACCACTTCGTCTTTTTCAACAACCCTCAGACCCCGGACGGCTCGGTATGCGCGCTCCCGGCTGCGCACCCGGACAAGGCGGCAATTCGGGTCTCCTTCGACTCGCTGCCGGCGAGTGCCGACCGGTTCGTTCTGGCGGCTGCCGTTGATCCAGAGGTCAACCCGGAGGCGGATCTGTCTGGGTTCACGGACGCGTGTATCCGACTCCTCGACCCCGCGATGGCAGAACTCGGGCGCCTTGACGTCTCCGACGGGCGGCCTCAAGAGACTGCCTTGGTGCTCGGTTCTTTCCGACGTAGAACCAGCGGTGACTGGGATTTCGTGCTCGGCGGCAAGGGCTACATGGGCGGACTGGAGCAGCTCATTCAGGATTACGGCATCGAGGTGGAGTAGTGCGGTTGCGCTAATGTGTAATGGTGGGTTTGTCCGCAGATGGACACTTCCATCCAAATCGGCCCGACCGGCAAGAAACTGCTGCCACTGACGGTCAAGAACGCTGGTCAGGCGCCCGCTTCCGGTGGTCACGAGCACTGACATGAGCGAACCTCTTGCGCGGATTGCTGAGGCCCTGGCGGAGGCGAGTGAGGACGATGTGGTCGCCGCCCTGGCTGCTGTTGGCGCCTCAGTACGATGGTCCCCGACAACGGAGCGCGGTCCACACACGCCCTTGCCGAGGCCTGGAGGCGCTTCGGACATCCATTCAGAGGTGGAGTGGGTCTGAGGCGCCGTAGGGCTTCTGCGGGACATCGAAAGGCTCCGAGTCCCCTCCGTGGTTTGGAGGAGACTCACTGCGTCTTGTGAGGGGTCGGAACGGCCGCTGTGTCGTGGGTTACGTCCAGGGAAGTGGTGTACGGGTTCGACCTGATCCGGGGGTTTGCTCCGGCGTTGGGATGGGGCCCGCATAGATGAACGGCCACCGGCTGATCTTCGAAGTGTCGAAGCCTCGAAGGAGATCAGCACGATGACCGCACCCGACAGTCTGCCCCTGCACGGCCTCGCCGAGGACAACCTCGCCGCGGCGAGTCCCGATCTGCTGCGCGCGATGGTCAAGACCTTCGCCGACGCGCTCATGTCCGCGGAGGCCGACGCCCTCTGCAACGCCGACTTCGGGCAGGTCAGCGACGAACGCGTCAACCACCGCAACGGCTATCGCCCTCGCGAGTGGGACACCCGCGCCGGCACCGTCGAACTGGCCGTCCCCAAACTGCGGCAGGGCAGCCACTTCCCGCACTGGCTCCTTGAACGACGCCGCCGGGCCGAGCAGGCCCTCATCTCGGTGGTCGCCACCGCCTACCTGCTTGGCGTGTCCACCCGCCGAGTCGAGAAGCTCGCCGAGTCCCTCGGCGTCACCCAGCTGTCGAAGTCCCAGGCCAGCGCGATGGCCAAGCACCTCGACGAGCAAGTAGCCGCCTTCCGTAACCGGCCCTTGGACGCCGGGCCGTATGCATTTGTCTGGGTCGACGCACTGACCCAGAAGGTCCGCGAGGGCGGCCGGATCATCAACGTTCACGCGCTGATCGCGGTCGGCGTCAACGCGGACGGGCACCGCGAGATCCTCGGCATCGACGTCGCCACCGCCGAGGACGGCGCCGGCTGGCTCGCCTTCCTGCGCTCCCTGACCGCCCGTGGCCTGTCCGGCGTCCAGCTGGTCGTCTCCGACGCCCACACCGGCCTGGTGAACGCGATCGGCGCGGTCCTCCCCGGCGCCTCCTGGCAGCGATGCCGCACGCATTACGCCAGGAACTTGCTGAGCCAGGTGCCGAAGTCCGCCCAGCCGTGGGTGGCCACGCTGCTGCGGACGGTCTTCGAACAGCCCGATGCCGACGCCGTCCAGGCCCAGATGCGACATGTGCTGGACGCGATGGAGGCCAAGTTCCCCAAGGCGGCGGCCCACTTGGACTCCGCCCAGCACGAACTGCTGGCATTCACCACGTTCCCACGCGAGATCTGGCGGCAGATCTGGTCGAACAACCCACAGGAACGGCTGAACAAGGAGATCCGCCGCCGCACCGACGTGGTCGGCATCTTCCCCGACCGCACCGCCCTCATCCGACTCGTCGGCGCGGTGCTGGCCGAGCAGAACGACGAGTGGACCGAAGCCCGCCGCTACATGGGGCTAGTACCAACGCCGTGTAGTTAGGCGTGGGGTTGGTGTGTCAAGCCGTAGGAAGCAGAGATGGAGCTCCTGCTAGAACCGTGTCGACCAAGATCACTGTTCAGCA